>CAYNJG010000455.1:0-2529 GCA_964397295.1 uncultured Pirellulaceae bacterium | reverse complement strand
CCCACTCTGGCAGCGTGGTGAACATCAGTGGAGGATCCCTGGGCGGGCGCTTCGGTGCCCGCTCCGGCAGCGAAGTGAACATCAGCGGAGGATCATTGGGCGCGGAATCCGCTGCCTATTTCGGGAGCGAGGTTAACGTCAGCGGAGGATCCTTGGGCGAGCGCTTCATTGCCTGGCGCGAGAGCGAGGTGAACCTCTTCGGAACCGAATTTTTTCTGAATGGCGTGTTGCTCGACGACTTAAATCTGGACCAAGCCTTTGTGATCACGGAACGAGATCAAGTCTTGTCTGGTACCCTGCTGGATGATACCGATTTCGAATTTGACTTAAGTACTTCCAGCAACGGCCTGGACTTTTTTTCAACAGACGCACTTCTGACCGTAACGCTCGTTGAAGAAATGTTTTCTGTTGACGACGTGTGTTCGGCACTGGCGGCCGGTAGCGATAACTTAGCGTTGGATGCCAACGGTGATGGGTTGCTAGACCTGCAGGATCTAGAGTTTGCTTTGAATCAGGCGGGCAGCCTGACTGGGGATGCAGATGGAAATGGTACCGTCGCGTTTGCTGACTTTTTGGCGTTGTCTAACAGCTTTGGTAACAACGACGCGGCATACTCCTCGGGCGATTTCAATTGCGACGGCAACGCTGCCTTCGACGACTTCCTAATCCTGTCAGCCAACTTTGGTAACAGCTTTTCTACGTTTGCGGCTGTCCCTGAGCCGCGTTCATGCGCATGGCTTCTCGTCTTCGTTTTGGCTCGCGCTAGTCGGACTCGCCGAAATGGCTGACCTATTACAATTGGACGTTGCAGAATTCTCCAAAACCGGAAAAGGATCCGGAGGAAATGAAGAGCCGGGGCGAGCGCGCACGTTTTCGTACTTCGCGCCTTCAGAAAACGATCAACTGCCGAGGGTTTAGTATACGATGAGCGTCAAGGGCATATAAGCGCCTGGAGCAAACCAATGAAACAAAATGGCGGACAAGCACCACTTTTCCCTTGCTGCTCATTAGCCACCTGCCTGGGTGTTTGGATCTGTTGGATCTCACCAGCCTTCGCTCAGGTCAACGGTTCAGGTCCATCGCCATCGAGCAGTTTTGATAGTGTTCTTAACCTCCCGGGTGACGAGGCAATCATTACTGGGGGCGAGTTCGAAAGTATCGGACTACCTGGGCAGACAACGCAACTAAACGTCGGCGTTGCTGGCGTTGTGGGGGATTCCTTCACTGCTAACTCCGGCAGCGAGGTCAACATCAACGGAGGATCCGTGGGCAACAACTTCGATGCCAATTCCGGCAGCGAGGTGAACATCAGCGGAGGATCCGTGGGCCTAGGTTTCGATGCCAATTTCGGTAGCGTAGTGAACATCAGTGGAGGGGCCGTCGAGAGCTTCGGTGCCAATTCCAGCAGCGTAGTGAACATCAGCGGAGGAGCCGTGACCGGGAGCTTCGTTGCCAATTCCGGCAGCGATGTGAACATCAGCGGAGGATCCCTGGGCAACAACTTCGATGCCTCTGCCGGCAGCGATGTGGAGTTGATTGGCGGTGAGTTTCGTCTCAATGGAGCCAATTTCGATGGCGGCAGCATCTCGTTGTCTGTAGGTGATGTTTTCACGGGAACTCTCGCAGACGGTTCTGCCTTTATCTTTAGTGATGACCGTTTTGATTTCTTGATCTTTAGAACTGACCGCTTTGATTTCTTAGTAGATGTAACTTTAACACCAGTCAGCCTACCGCCATTGGACACAAATCCGATCGTCGTCGATGCTCCGATTGTTGGTGGATCTTCTGGGTTGCGAGCTGGTCAACAGTTAACGGTAGTGGCCGGCGGATCGCTTGGCGAAAACTTTGCCGTTGTCGACGCCATACTAAATGTTGATGCTGGGACTGTCGGGATCGGTCTAGAGGCCTCCGGCAGCGTGGTGAACATCAACGGAGGATCCGTAGAGGATTTCTTCCAGGCCTTCTCCGGCAGCGAGATCAACATCAGCAGCGGAGGGGCGGTGGAGGATTTCTTCGTTGCCAATTCCGGCAGCGAGGTGAACATCAGCGGAGGATCCGTGGGGGATTTCTTCGCTGCCTTCCCCGACAGCGAGGTGAACATCAGCGGAGGATCTGTGGGGGATTTCTTCGCTGCCTTCCCCGACAGCGTGGTGAACATCAGCGGAGGATCCGTAGACTCCTTCTTTGCCTTCTCCGGCAGCGTGGTGAACATCAGCGGAGGAGCCGCGGGCAACAACTTTCAAGCCAATTCCGGCAGCGAGGTGAACATCAGTGGAGGGTCGGTGGGCTCTTTATTCGATGCTAAGTCCGGGAGCGATGTGGAGTTGATTGGCGGTGAGTTTCGTCTCAATGGAGCCAGTTTCGATGGCGGAAACATCTCATTGACCGACGGCGATGTTTTCACGGGAACTCTGGCAGACGGGTCTGCTTTCATCTTTAGTGATTTAAGTTCTGATAACTTAGTAGATGTAACTTTAACACCAGTCAGCCTACCGCTATTGGACACAAACCCAATCGTCGTCGATGCTC
>CAYNJG010000454.1:0-2533 GCA_964397295.1 uncultured Pirellulaceae bacterium | reverse complement strand
GGATATTGATGCACACACAACGTCGTCCCGATAAGACTGCGCACGCGCGCAAACAAAAAGACCGCTCGGTAAAGAGCGGCCTTTTTCGTTTACTTCGTCAGAATGAAGGAGAGCTGTGTTTAGTGCTCGTGCGCCGTTTCGAAGCCGAGCTTCTTGAGCACACCCATCCAAGCGTGAGCTTCTTTATGGTTAGGAAGCCCCATCGTGCCCCATTCGCCACATCGAACCATTAGATCGTCGTGATCGCCGTGCTTCTCTTTTTTTGTTTCGCAACCAAGCATCTTGAACATGGCTTCATAGGCGTCATTCTCTTGCGCCGTCTTGAAGTGCAGAGTGTTCCATTTTTCCATTCGGTACTGCACGGTTTCCTTGTGGTCTTTCGCTGGCGTATTGTGAACGACAAAGAAGCCTTTGGAAGTTAGCCAAGCATCCCACTGTGCAATCTCGGCTGCGTTCTTGAGGCTGATCGTGCGCCAGAAACGGCACTCGTATTTGACATCGATATGGCCATTGTGCTTATCTGTGCTTACGTCACAACCAATTTGCTTCAGCAGTTTCGTTGTTTCGGCGACTTCCTTATCCGTTTTCATGTGAGCCACCGTGGGCTTCTGCGTTCGAAAACTAAGGCGTTGAAGTGCTGCGTCTTTTTCAGCAGTGGCGGCAAAAGCAGAACTTGCGAAAGCGAGACTTACGGCCACGCTCACGAAAAGGCGAATTTGAAGGGTCATTAAAAATTCCTCGTCTTTGGTCCATGGAAGATTTGGCGGACGATATCGCAAATCTTCGTCCAGTTCCAGATTGCCTCTGTAAAAAATTGCCTAACAAAGCCTGCTAGCCTTGCCGTCACCAACAAATAGCTGCCCAAGCTAACGGTGAGAGCTTGGCTGTCCAGGAGTTGAACCTACAATCTAGCACCATCCCAAATCCAGATTTGCGAGAAACCGATGCCCAACCCAGCAGCCCGCGTAAAGTCCATCCTGGGCCTCACATTCTTCGCACTTTCTTTGTTTCTTGCCTTACCCACCGAGAGTTTCGCGGGCGATTGGCCGCAGATCTTGGGAGCCCAGCGAAACGGCCATGCGTCCGGCGAAACACTGGCTGCGAATTGGAATGAAGCCAAGCCAACGAAAGCGTGGAGCCACGCGGTCGGGGAAGGCTACGCGGGATCCGCCATCGCAAACGGGAATGTTTTTGTCTTTCACCGCAGAGGCAACAACGAACAACTCGACTGCCTCAACAGTAGTGACGGCAAGGTGAAATGGACCACCTCTTGGCCGTCCGCGTACCGTGGCGGCATTAATCCAGACTCTGGGCCGCGTTGTGTTCCGATAGTTGCGAACGACCGCGTCTACGTTTTCGGCGCCGCTGGCAACTTACACTGTGCAAGTGTGGCCGATGGCAACAAGATTTGGAGTCGAAAACTAGGCAAAGAATACGAAGCCCTAGACGGTTACTTTGGGTTCGGCAGTACACCGATCATCATCAATGATCGAATCATGGCCAATGTCGGTGGAAAGAACGGCGCCGGGATTGTGGGGCTGGACTTGGCATCGGGCACAACGAAGTGGAAAGCGTTCGACGACGCGGCGAGCTACGCGTCGCCGATTGAGTGGAAAGTAAACGGAGACTCAATTGCGATCTTCATCACGAGATACAATCTTCTTGGCATCCAACCCAGCGACGGAAAGGTGCTCTTCAAAACGCCTTTCGGTGCGAGAGGCGCAACCGTAAACGCCGCGACGCCAATACCACTCGACGAGAGCCATCTCTTCATCACAGCGAGCTACGGTATTGGTGCGAAGCTGGTTTCCATTGAAGACATGAATCCAAAAGTCGTTTGGGAAAACGACGACTCGCTATCAAGCCAATATCCAACGCCCGTCCTTGCTAACGGACATCTGTTTGGCATTCACGGCCGTGAAGATGGGGCAGCGGCAGCACTTCGTTGCGTCAAACCACAGACGGGCAAAGTAGAATGGGAACAACCCGATATTGGCATGGCACACATTATTGCCGCAGATGGAAAGCTTCTCGTGCAAACCGTCGAGGGTGAGCTTCTGCTGGTTGCTGTCGACACACAAAAGTATCTCGAACTGGGAAGCGTGCGATTATCCAAAGCAACGACGCGTGCACTACCGGCCTTTTCGAATGGCCTGCTCGTCGTTCGGGATACAGCCGGTAGCCTGACAGCTTGGTCCATCCCGAAATGAATGCGGAACGCGCACGAAAAAAGCCCGAGTTCAGATTTTGAACTCGGGCCTTCTTCTGTTTCTGACTCTTTGCCTTTGGGGTGGGAAGGCTACTACCGGAGGGAAACCATGCGAATGCTTGTAGTTAGTGCATCATGCGTGCCAATCATATTGCTCGTAAAAAACAGCCGTACTCCGTTACGACGAAGCGTCTAGACTACGTTTGCGTGTTGCATGTTGCCACAACGCCACAACATGCGACTACTCTGCCTCGCTCGGCAGGATGATTCCGTCGCCGTTATAGTCGAGCTTGTTGAACTCCTTGACATTCTTCGCTGTCGGGC
>CAYNJG010000453.1:0-2534 GCA_964397295.1 uncultured Pirellulaceae bacterium | reverse complement strand
TGGTTAGTCTGCGATGCTCGGACGATTAACTGGTCGCCTTTTGCGTTTACATTCATGCGTACGTCTACTTGTCCATCAAGCATGACCTTCAGGATTTGGAGGACTACATCAGGATCTTTCATTCGATACGCGACTAAAGTGATTGGGCTTTCAGTGTCGATTTCCCGTGCGGGTTGGACAGCGATTTCTGGTTGGTCCAGCAAACGTGAATCAATGATCACACGTCGATTGGACTCTTTCTGAAGAATTCGGGCCAGCATTTTTCGATTGCGAACTTTGTAATACTTCCCGCCGGTCGCCGCAGCGATGTCCTTCAACGATTGGTTGCCGTCCACGCCAGCGATCGTACTGATCGGGAAACCGAGCTTCTTGATGTCCTCGTTTTCGGCGTGAGACGCGGCAGGAATCAGCAAGAGTGCTACCAGGAGCGACATGACCGCGAAGAGGCTCGTTCTCGAATAGCCATTCAAGTTGATTGGTTCCCCGAACAGTCGTGCGATTCGACGACGCAACTCGGACGGAGATTGTCCCGTGGCCGACAAAGCGGCCAGAGCTGGTTGTTCCGAATTCGTTGCCAAAGCCGCGACTCTCAGGAGGGCGTTCGCGTACGTCACGGCAACGTTTTCATTGGATGGCGAAGGTGTGCACGTTGCATCGTCGCAACAGAATTCGCGTAGCAGGGTAATGCGGCGGCTGATGATCCAAACGCATGGATTGAAAAATAGGACAGTCTCGGCGAAGCGTTGGAGGAAATTGACCCACATATCGCGGCGTTGGATATGCACGAACTCATGCATCAGAATCAGTTCCAGTTCTGACGGTGTGAGTCCACTCAAGACAGATGCCGGCAAGAGCACGACCGGGGCGAAGTAGCCTACGATTCTCGGTACCGTGACATGCGATGACTGCATCACCCGCGGGCACTTTCGTAATCCTAGTTGCTTCCGCAATTGACGAATGACTGCCAGTAATTCCGGCGACTCGATCATCGTGGCTCCCGCCGACCAGCGACGAGCAACTCTCATTGCTGCTGTCCAACGGAGGGCCATCAAGATGACGCCGCAACCATAGGCAAATACCAACCACGGCGCGATTTCTCGCGCATTCAACTGCCAAGAAAGCGGCAGGGCCGTTCGCGCGACTCTGTCGGCGTCGCTGATGGGTGCGTTTGCAGCATTCTTGTTTGAAGACTTCCCATCGGTTTGGCTTGTGATACCAGCACTGTCGTTGTTCCACGATCTTGGAATAAGGGACCAGTTGGGACCGCTCTGTGAATCAACGTGAGCCGCAGGGTCGTTCCAGGCGGAAGTGGCAAGTGTTGGTTGATTGCGTACCAACAGGCCGGTCAACGGCAACGCGATCAAAGTGGAAAGCAATCCGACCGTGTAAAGTCGGTGGCTCCAGCGAGCGTTTCGGCGAAACAAGAGTCGGTCGAGACACCACGTGACAGCAAGGATCGCTGCCGAGATCCAAATGGAATGCAAGAGAACGCTGCAAACTCGTGTGCACCATTCGGCGTGCAGAAACTGTGTGAAGTCATTCATTTCTTTTGCTCCCTGACTTTACGATTGATCAACTTGCGGATTTCAGCCAGTTCGTCGGAGTCTAGATCCGTGGTCTCTAGCAAGTTGAGAACCATGGCCTCCGCTGAACCCTCGAATGCCCGCGACAACAGGTCGCTAATCATGCCCCCGGTTACGGCATTACGTTCAACACTCGGCGAGAATAGGAATGATTTGCCTTCCTTTTCGCGGCTGAGATAGCCCTTGCCGTGCATGATATTCATCGTCGTAATGACGCTGCTGTGCGTGAGCGGCCGCCCGGCACCATCAAGAGCTTCGCGAACGTCTCGCACAGAAAGCGGCGACGTTTCCCAAAGAATCTTTAGGATGTCGAGTTCCAGCGCCGTGGGGTGAACTGATTTCGGGCGAGCCATCGATAGTCCTGGTCGAACATGATTTAATTAATTAAAAGATGATATCGGCGGTAAGCGGTCGTGGCAATCCCTTATTTTTAATTAATTAAAAGATTGTTGGTTGGGCGACTGGGCCAATCCATAGCCGGATCGGTGTGGCTGCTGCCGCCGCGGCGATGCGAAAGAGACTTAACTTCGTCTAAATAAGGGTCGCGGTAGTCACATGCCGGTGGCTTACGTTTTACGGCGTCGGATCGAGAGCGCGCACAACGCTGCGATAATCAGGCACGTGGCAGAACTTGGCTCCGGTACCAATTGGCTCGCTGATAGGGAGATGACTTCGCCATTGACGCCGATTTGAATCATAAGATCGGAGTTCGCGAGCGAAGCGAGGTCTTGTTCGGTCAGCGTCACGCCAAGATTTAACTCGCCATCGAGCAATAGCTCAAACCCGCCGGCGTCGAACGCGACTTGGTTTGGATTGTTCGCAATAAAGAAGCTGGAATCACCGGGAGCATCGGCAGTCAAATCGTCGCCCCCGCCGCCTGCGCCGGTTGGTATGAGCGTAAGCGCCGTTTGAACTGCATGTTGACAGCATTTCTATCCTGAGGATTTTCAG
>CAYNJG010000452.1:0-2534 GCA_964397295.1 uncultured Pirellulaceae bacterium | reverse complement strand
TTCGCGAGATCTTCCCCGACACTCGCGAGCAACGATGCTGGGTTCACAAAACGGCCAACGTGCTCAACAAAATGCCAAAGAGCGTTCAACCAAAAGCGAAATCAAACCTGCACGAAATCTGGCAAGCGGAAACCAAAGCAGATGCTGAAAAAGCCTTCGATGAATTCATCGAGAAGTTCGAAGCCAAGTATCCCGCGGCGTGCAAATGCCTCTCCAAAGACAGAGAAGTCTTGCTAACGTTCTACGACTTCCCAGCCGAACACTGGAGCCATCTGCGAACCACAAACCCCATCGAATCGACCTTCGCCACCATCAGGCTTCGGCATCGAAAAACAAAAGGAAACGGAACAAGGCGAGCAAGTCTGGCAATGATGTTCAAGCTCGCGCAGTCTGCATCAAAGAAATGGAGGCGGCTCAACTGCTACGAAAAAATATCGCTCGTCGTCGAAGGACGGTCCTTCAAAGACGGAATCATTCAAAAGGAAATCGCCGCCTAATTCAATCAACCAAAACACAACATTTGACAGTAGCTCCAGGTCGTGTTTATCGAATGGCTGCAATGCAATCAGAAACCGTTCGGGCTTTTTCGTGTTGAAATTGCGATGCAAGAGTTTATTGCCGCCTTGATCGACTACGCAAACATGCATTGAGTTAGCGTGCAGATCAATTCCGCAGTAGAATTCGTGCTGTTTGTTGTAGAACTTCATATCATGTACTTCCTTGAGTGAGTGGGCTTGAGCCACGAACCTAAAAGGTTGAGGCGTAACATCTGGCCTCTTTACGGCATCGACCGTATTGGACTAGTTCGCTCACTTAAGCAAGGACATGATGAGTATCAATGCGTTGAACGCGGAGCCCTCAAACACGTCGGCTTTGTACTTATATTCAACTCTTCGTGCCCGGTTAACGCAAACGTTATGCAACCCCTTACGGTTACTGACACACAAATGGACAACGAACAGCTCATCGCCGAATTCAAGAAGTCGCTCCTTGATGAGGTCAAGTCGACCTACGGTGATCTCGCCCAACAGTTCGACGACATTTGCGGATTTGGCGTTTTCGCGCCGCCGTACATAGAGAGCGTATTCCCCGCGTATCAGCGCTCTTCAGAGCTAGAGGGAAAATCAGATCAAGCGCAAGACAAATACTGGCCACCGGAATGGAGTTCCTTCGGCGTTCTGAAGTTTGGTAGCGATTTCCAGAAACTCGTTCAACAGGTTTCGGAACGTCGTTCGATTCACTTTGATGATCCCGGCGCTCTGGATGCCGACCCAGTATTTGAGGCGATTCTCGATGTATTGGTTCAACTAGAATCCGAAGGCCTCTTTGGCCCGCGCACGGCAGATCGGTACGTAACCATGTGGGATGTGGGCAACGACGACGAGTGGATCTTGAAATCTTCGGAACGACTCAATTCCGCCGAGGTACACAATGCTGCTTACAGTGCCCATAGATCACCTCCCAGCTCTCCCGCACCGGCCATTCGCAAGAAAAAGAAAGTGTCACCGAAAGACGCGCCACGAAAAGAAACGCCACGAAAAAAACCGCCTCGAAAGAAGCCCCCGCGAAAAAAGCCGCAATGAATCGCCTCGTTGCATAACAACCGCATCGTATTAGGCTACGCGTCAAGTAGCTTCGTACACATAGTCAACTCTTCGTGCCCGGTTATACGGGACGGGCGTTATCCGACCCAAGCTTGAACGTCATGACCATGTCACTCGCATCTGACCCGCAGCTGCCGAATGATCTTCGGTGGTTGCTGACGTTGGGGCTGTTTCATTTGCAGCCGTGGTTCTTGTTCCGCCAACGCGATGAATACACGTTCGCTTCAAACGCCTTTACCAATGAAGACATACGTCACCGTTCTGTGCTCACCTTCGCCCGACGTCATGATTGCGATGACTTCGCCGGTCTCGAAATCGTTGATGGTCACGTCACGTCTCGGGTGATATGCTTTCATCCGGTTTTCGCAACACCGCCATCACCTGTTAGTGAACCGCGGACATGGGACATATGCTGCGGCACGTATCGTGACGTCTTTGCGTTTCTATCGGATGTCGTTGCTCCGGCAATGCGTGAATGGGCTTCGGTTGATGATGCCACCGACATCGCCCCCGATTGGCGACAGGGCACAAAAGACGTCGGATAACATCTGTATGTCCCTTTTAGTCAAGTAGTACATATCTTCCTCGCGGTGAAAACCTTCGCATTTTTTCGTCGCTGTTTTTTCGCGACGGTAATGCTTGAGTGTTCCCTGTTAACGGTTGCGACTTCGAACGATTCATTTTGGGTTGCTTGATTTCTTAAAGGAAGTCTTCGTTAGTGCAACGCAAGGTTACGCTAAACGAGTTGCTTCAAACATCTGTCGTGGCTCAGCCGAAGTGAAAGCTGACTTGCACAACCGAAGTTGCCAAGTCTAACGCGATCACTACGGTGCCTTTCCAGCTTGGCGGCTGCTATAGAAGACGGCGGCAGAAATCCAGGTTCTGATCGTGGCAGAGATCGGCGAGCCAGTACCAATTGAAAGTGGATTC
>CAYNJG010000451.1:0-2561 GCA_964397295.1 uncultured Pirellulaceae bacterium | reverse complement strand
ACGTTTTCCCTGATGATCGGCCGAAAAGTTTCGAGGCAATCATAAAGGCCTTAAAGGATTGGCCATGAGTCGAAGGGTATTTGAGTACTTCTTCGATTCGGAAGAGTTGGAGCCGTTTTTATCCGAGCTTCCGAAGCTTCGGCGAGCAACACACCAAGCCGTTTCGCATCGCGAGATAGCCGACGAGGAATCTGCTTTAAGCGACTTAGGAGCACAAATACACGAGCAACCAATCGCACCGCCAGACGTGCCTTCCGACGCGTCCACGGTGGAAGGGCGGGACAATGACACGACATCAATTTCGCCTCCCAGCATCGAATCCGAGTCGGCACCACCACCAGTGAATGCGGATTCGGAACAGGCAAGTTGCGAGGAAAACGGGGACTCAAAACAGGATGAAGCCGTAGTCGAACCAGAGACGGCATCGTCCGACTTGGCGCGGAGTCGCGTGCGTCAATTTCTGAGTGTGCATGCGCTCGGTCAAAAGGTCTTCTGCGATCGCTCCGCCATTTTGGCGGCTGAGACTGGAGACGATCGGGATTTGGATGAGCCGTTGTTGAGACTGACGTTCTTGCCCAACTTTGATCTCGAACGCATCGAAGAAGTGTTGTCGTCGAAGATGTGGCACTGCCTACTCAACACTCTTGCTGGTGCGTGCTTTGTCGTTTTCATGTTCATCGCGTCGTATGACGAGCAAACGACAAGAATGTACGTTTCGATGGCAATTGCTGCTGGGCTGTTCGTTTGGAGCATCAGCCTATTGTTCGAGATCGTGACGCTAGTCATCAGACGACGCAATGCGATGCACGCGGAAGCAGCCGAACCCTTATCGAATGCTACCGGAACTCAGCAAGTGAACTGGTGGTCAATGCTCAAGGCTGGCTTCGAACCAATCAGCTACCAGCGTCAATTTCAGCATCCGGAATTGCCGCTAGAGGGAAGTCCTTGGCGTGTCCTTCAACGGGGCGATTTGCGAATTCCGGTCATCAAGTGCGGCGGATTCGAAATCGGCCCACAGCCTGGAAAGTTATTCCCAAAGCATGAGGTCCGGCTCGTCGCTTACGCGCTGTTGCTTGAGTCTACCAGCCACCTCCAATGTCCCTACGGGCTCGTTTTTCCGGCCGACTCACCGACGGGACTAGCATTTGCCATCGACGATGAGCTGCGACAACGAGCTACCAATCTCCTCGCGGACTTGTCCAGAACAGTCGACGATTCGCAGCGGCGATCGATCGAGCCAAGGATTCCAGAGAATCAGAATCGTTGTGCCAATTGCGACTATGGCAGACCAGAAATGATTTCGATGAGGCAAGTCAACAAGGAACGAAGAGCTGGCAACGAGGTCTTGGTTTTGCAGGGGAACTCGGAGGCGTTGTATCACTGCCAGTGCGGTGACCGTTTTGGTTCAGCGCCACCCCATCGATTGAGTATGAAGAAAGGCCTGCGCGCACTTCTGGGATAGAAAGCCTTCCGAATTCAAATCTTCTTGCCGGAAAATAGATCGACGATTGATTCTATTCCTCTAACAAACCAGCCTTCCAACGGACTGAGGCGACTACCTTTCTTCATTGCCAAATAAAGTTCGTCCCATGCCGCAAGCCATGCGTGTGACGTGGGGAAACGCTCAGCCGATTCGAGGGATAAACCTCTCTTAATGCAAGCATCTAGCAGGTTCAGGCTTTGCATCGGAATAGGTCGCGACTTATCGATCATGTCGGTAGGGTTCCGAAACGACTTCTTCCCTTTGGCGACGAATTTCGGTAGCCCGGCGCGCCCTCCTAGTCTACCGAAGGGGATCTCAAGAGTGAGCATCTCGTACGCTACGACCGAAAGCGAAAACATGTCTGATCGAAAGTCCTCTGCGGCATGTCCAGCCAACCTTTCTGGCGCGGCATACGGTTGTGTGACTCCGTCGCCAACTCCCTTGGTAGCAGTCGATTCGATGGGCCAAGCGGAGCCAAAGTCGACCAACAGCAATTGCTTGGCCTTATGCGTAAGCAGAATGTTGGCAGGCGAAATATCGCCGTGGATAACGTTCGATCTGCGGTGGTAGTGAGACACGCCATGAACCAATCCGCGAACTAGCCGAACGACTTCCGAGACGCTTGGTCTGGGCGTCTTGCCGCCACGGACCGCGTCCAGATATGTGCCTAGATTGGTTCCATCGATCCACTCAATGACAACGAAACTCTCGCTGCCTTGGTTGGCGAAATCGACTACCGCCGGAAAGTTCCGATTGCGATCGGCTCCACCGATTCGCTTGAGTGTTTCCAGCTTTTGCCGTGTTACTTCTTGCCTCGGAAGACGGTAGAGAATTCGATAATCTCCACCCGGACCTGCATGTGGATCGAACACACGAAACGCTCCACGACCGCCCAGTTTTTGGAGGGCAAAGTACGTTCTACCTCGAACGCGAAACGTCTCCAGAACTGTTTCGGTTTTGCCTCGGCAGCGGACGGTCTTTCGTGACGAAGGTTTCATCGGATGGTGCGGCGAGAGTCGCACGGCAGCCGAACTCAACTGCAACGCGGACCCACAACTTTGAAACTACGGGTTTAGGG
>CAYNJG010000450.1:0-2596 GCA_964397295.1 uncultured Pirellulaceae bacterium | reverse complement strand
TAATCCACTCAGATGCAACGGCCCGCTAACCATGGGGTGAACCGGAGACCTCAAAAACGCGGTTCTTGTACACACACTTTTTCGTTCGGTCCCGGTTACCCCAAACGTTATCCCGCTCTATCTATCGCAGAAGCAATGATGCCATGGACCTGTCAGACATTGACACCTCATTGCTTCTCGCCGCTTTCTTTCGCGGCAATGCGTTGGATCAAAGCTGCTGGACCTCCAGTTGCGATCAAGTCGTTACGTTGTCACTCTTCTACACCGGGGATATTGCATTCGACGAATGTCAGGATTGCTTCAGCAAACGGTCCTACGTTGGAGGGCTGTACGACGACGAGGGCGATCTGCACCCGCAAATAGACAACCGTTATCGACACCTCATACGGCTGATTAGCGAGCAACCGCATCTGATCGAAGGAAGCGGTGATCTGCAGCTTCCTGCATACCCAACCTACACTGCTTGCCGACTAACGAGTGAAGGGATTCAACTGATACCAGAAATCATTGGGGCTTTTCCTCCCAAACCCAACTTCCCAAACTGGCCGGACCAACGTCGTGATGTGTTATAATTACGCTGCGACGGTCTACTGGTTGGATACGCCCGCTTCAGTTGCGGGATAACAATGTGTTGAACCGGAGTGCTCAAAACAGCGGGTTGCAAGTGGATCGTTTTCCGTTCGCACCCGGTTAACACAAACGTTATTCGGCTCAGCCATTCGCGGTGATATGTGCTCATCGGAATTCTTGCGGACACACACGACGAACTACGCCGCACAGAACACGCTGTCGATGTGCTTCGGAACTCCGGTGCGGAACTTCTTGTGCACTGCGGTGATTTGATTGGGCCAGACATCGTTCGTGCCTGTTCGGTTCTCCCTCTCTACTTTGCACTCGGCAACCACGATTGCGACATGGTTCGCGAACTTGAAGCTGCCGCCGCAGATCATGGTACAACATGTTTGAATTGGGGCGGCGAATTCACAGCTTCAAACAAGACAATTGCGGTTGTACATGGCCACCTAACAATGGACCTACAACCGTTGCTCGATGCTAACCCAGACTACTTGCTTTCTGGGCATTCACACGCGACACATGATTTTCGCGTCGGCAACACTCGTCGAATCAATCCCGGTGCCTTGCATCGCGCCCATACCTTTACCGTTGCAACGCTCGACCTTGCATCTGATGACCTCCAATTCATCACCATCGACTCATGATAATTTTTCGGTATTGGAAACCGTTTGATATACTGATTCCAACCTGTTACCGGGTGCCGAACGTAACGCCGCTTCAAGGCCGAATAACAAAAAATTGAACCGGAGTGCTCAAAATAGTCGGTTGCCAATGGTACGGTTTTCGTTCGCACCCGGTTAATTTTGACGTTATGCAACTAAGTTGCCTTGTTGGTGATTCTTCTCTCCGGCAACGACGTTTGAACTGACTGATCTTTTTCGTCGCAGTTGCTCGGTCAGTCTTATTTGTATTTGTTTCGGCTATTTGCTTGGTCATGAATGCCGCACAATTCTCGGACAGTCATGCTTTCGCTTCATCGTTGATTCGGGTCTCCATACGGTTTGCTATTCGGACTCCGTTCTTCGCATCATGGTATTCATTGTTCTCATTGTCTGTTTACGCCGCCAAGACCCATTCGTCACCTCAATGGCTCATCTCAACATGACGATTCCTGCGGCTTCCAAACTGTTTGTGTCGCTCAAACTTAATTGATCATGGTTTGGGCTATCCGCTTCAACGTGCGGGTGCTCGGTCCTTGCGTTTCCATGATCGGTTTTCATCTTTGGGGTTGGCAAAGTCTTTCGGTATACTTGGCAACGGCCCTTGGGGTGGAAACTCCAACGGTGGTGAACGTCGTTGCATAACCATGGCATGAACCGGAGCCGCCGAAATCGTCCTTTAGAATGGTTCATCAACCGCGGCGGCCCGGTTATGCCAAACGTTAGGTGGACCAAATCAATTTGGGTTAATTGCCGCTTCTCTTCATCGGCTCATACACGAATGCTATTCATAGTTCGTTTCACTGATGACGCAGCAATGCTAAGTGTCCGCACGCAATATCTCGCGGAACACATCGATTGGCTAGACGCAAACAGCTCGCTGATTCTCGTCGCTGGTTCCCTTCGGGACGAACCAGACTCAGATCCGATAGGCGCCACGTGGATCGTAGATGCTCCGTCTCGTGATGACGTTATTGAACTGATCCAAACAGATCCTTTTTGGATTCATGGCTTGCGCCAAAACGTGGAAATCCACTTTTGGTCAAAAGCATTTCCAGACCGTCAATCACCTGTATGAACGTCTATCAATGCCACGACGAATCTCTTTCTGTTGCATTGGCGACGTGATTCGCACACACTGGAGTCGTTGTTATTTGGGCCACAACCGAAAAAGCTGTCGCATACGGTACGTTCTGTGGACTGGAAAGGTTTCCGGCCCATCGGCCACCTAACCATGACATGAACCGGAGCCGCCGAAATCGTCCTCAAAAATGGTGCATCAACCGCGGCGGCCCGGTTATGCCAAACGTTATGCAACTAAGTTGCCTTATTGGTGACACTTCTCTCCGGCAACGACGTTT
>CAYNJG010000449.1:0-2596 GCA_964397295.1 uncultured Pirellulaceae bacterium | reverse complement strand
TCGCCTCTCCACTGTTGTCACACCACCCTCATATTGGTTGAAGCCACCTAACGTTCGGGTTAACCGGGACCGAACGAAAAAGTGTGTGTACAAAACCGACGTGTTTGAGGTCTCCGGTTCAACCCTTTGTTATTCGCCGACGTTTGGTTTGATTCAGCATACGGTCACAATCGCTCCCAATCCATTATCAACACATTTTGCAATGAAACAACGCAGATCCAAATATCGCTGGCGAATCCCATCAGGACCAGTTTTGTCTGCAGCGAATTCGGCGTGATAGACGTTGTTGGCCAACATCATGTTTGCATCGATACGACGCACGAGATCGTCTGGCGAAAGGGCGTTGAGCACAAGGTAGAATGCGTTGATCCGATCCGCTGTGTGCAATCCACAATGATCGGAACATTCGGCAAGCTGTGGTCCGGCAAGAATCAAGGTTGCGGCGGAGTCATCGGCATCCACGCGACCGGAGATCAGGTAGTGCAGAATGTGGAAATCCCGACCGAGGTCAAACGTTGAAACCACCTTGCCGATTTCGCTAGATTGGGGACCGTCGCAAATCAGCCGAGCTATGTCGGCATCAGCGTGTGCGTAGATCCGTGATTCGGCTCCCATCGGCGTACCATTGTTGCGACATTGCGGTCAGGCGAATAACGTTTGGCATAACCGGGCCGGCGCGGAAATGCTTCCATTTTGAAAACGCGTGTTCGCCGGCTCCGCGTTCATGCCATGGTTATGCGATGGTGTACCGCAGCGGCTCGAATTGCACCCATTCGGGTATGGTTGATTGTAGCCAGTCACGCACCGGTGGCGAAACAACAATGTCACCGTATTCTTTGCGTGTATAGAACCAGCGTGGGTACTCGAATCCTTTTTTCATCACTGCTTCGTTGGGGCTGTCTTCATCATCAGGATCGACCGATTGATATTCCATTTGAGAGACAGGGAGAATCAGCTCCCAACACCGTTCCATTTGAAGGGCGGTGAGTAGGTTGGGAATCCGCCCCCAAACATAGTCCGATGGTTCGTTATTCGGCATCTCTTGCGGGTTGTCAGCAGCGAGGTCCCATTCGTGCCACGGCTTGCGCACGATTTTCCATTTGATAGCCCGGCGAAACTTGAGTTCGTCGAATCCTGAACTGGCAAGCGTTGTCTTGAAGGTGTCTGACACGACTGGGCGAGAGAATAGTGGCCCCCACGGAACAAAGAACGGGGGAACAAACGGGCCTGTTCGTTCAAGCAGCATTGGACCGTTGCCGAAGCGTTTGAAAAAGCCACCAATCAACACGCGACCCAAGTCGCCCCACAGTCGCCGTTGATTAAGTACGAACCAATCCATTCGAATCGCATAACGTTAAAGGTAACCGGGTGCGAAGAGAAGACGAACCATTTTCGCACGACTGTTTTGAGCACTCCGGTTCACCGATTTGTTAGGCGTGCTTTGAACCGCGAACAAACTTTCCATTTGATGGCGGCTTGCAAACGCGCCAGCGAACAAGAGGCGATCACCAATTCTGGCAGTTCTGGCACTGCCGAGCAACATGTTAGTGATGTGGGCAAAACGCGCGGCCCTTAACGGCTTTGTTGTTGCATCCGGCCCATTTGCATGGATCGTCACTGTACCCGCCGCAATGATCGAGGAGTTGTTGAATGTGTATTTCTTCGCGCAACGCTTCAGCGTCAACATTGTGCCAGTCTTCGGCACGGGTCAATTTGACCGCAAGATTCGAGCGACTCAGATAGTCGAAGTACCAAAGTTGTCGGCACGTCGGACAGTCATACAAGTGGATGCCGTTCTCGTCTCGCAGCAGGGTGAGCGGGAGGACGAATTCCTCGACGTCGTCAGGAAACACTTCGATGTGGCTTTCATGCGATTCGCAATCACAAACCATCAGATGACCTGCACGCCTAACGTTGGTGTTAACCGGGTGCGAACGGAAAACGATCTATTGGCAACCCGCTGTTTTGAGCACTCCGGTTCAACACATTGTTATTCGCCGGATGTTGCGCGACGACAAACCGTTCAAACCGGACCGACGTTGACAATGGTATCAAAAAAAAGATGCAGGCCAAAACCGATTCCGGCAATTCATGATGCCGCATATCACGGCTACATCATCGGGATCGGATCCACGACTATACCTCGAAGTGTGGCAGTGCAGGTCCACCCGCCGCCTGCAATTCCGTTTCCAGTCCATAAGTCCACATGTACGCTGATCCTACGGCTACCAGTCCAGAGATCCTCAAGGGTTATGGGTATTAACTGAGCATTTACGTAATTGAATTGCTGTTTGATCTTTCCGGGGGATTTCGACTTACCAATGCAAAGTTCGTTGGCACGGGCGTAGTCCTTCGAATTCAAAGCATTAACGTAGTTAGTTGCGATTCGTGTTGGACGCGATAACCACACCGCTAGAACTGCGAAAATGAAGATCAGCAGAAGCAAGCTTCGGAGAGAAAAGCGAAACCATCGTTTGCGTGCTCTAGAGTGGCGGTTGGGCATTAGCCGCTCTTCGATGTTCATGGGGTCGCGTTAGGCGAATAACGTCAGGGTTAACCGGGCCCGAACGAAAATGTGTGTGTACAAGAAAAACTG
>CAYNJG010000448.1:0-2642 GCA_964397295.1 uncultured Pirellulaceae bacterium | reverse complement strand
CACCCACTGCGTCCTTAGCTGTCATCGCGCTCATGAGGCCTGCACAAATGTCGCTAACGTGCGTGAAGTCACGCTTCACACTTCCATCACCAAAAAGTGGCAATTTCCGGCCTTCTTCCACTGCGGCTGTGAAGATCGTAAGTGCCAGATCTGGGCGGAGACCGGGCCCGTAAACACTAAACGGGCGAACACAAACGGCGGGCACGTCGTGCAAAGCTTGATAGGTGAAGCACATCAACTCGCCTGCGCGTTTCGTCGCGCCGTAGGGACTCGCCGGAATTCCAAGCGGGGCATCTTCGTCAAACGGAATACCTGCGCCGGTGCCGTAGACCGTTGATGAGGAGGCAAACACGAAACGCGAAACAGGATGATTGCGAGCTGCCTCAAGCAACGCAAGCGTTCCGCCGACATTTGTCTGCTGATAAATCGCAGGACGCTCAACACTAATTCGCACGCCGGCGTAGGCACCGAGATGCACAACGTGATCGAACTTGCGGTCAGCAAACAACGAATTGGCAAACTCGAAATCGCAAAAGTCGCCTTCGACTACTTCGACGTTTTTCAGTTGAGCGATGCGAGCGGCGTTATCGCGTTTTAGTTTCGGATCGTAGTAGTCGTTGAAGTTATCGAGACAGACGATCGAGTCGTCGCCTCGCTGCGAAATAATCGTAGCGAGATGGCTACCTATGAATCCTGCTCCGCCTGTAATCAAAATCGGCATGGTGTTTCTCTGAGTCGGCAGGCCAACAAACGAGTGGCTAATAGTTGGGCGTCGGTGGTCGATAAGCCTCGATGTCGATCGACGCGAAGTAATCGATCGTTTTGCGCAAGCCTTCCTTCAATTCGACGGTCGGCTGCCAACCAAGATGCTTTTCGGCCAAGGTGATATCAGGTTTTCGGCGCGTCGGATCATCTTCAGGCAACGGCTCGTAGGCGATTTTCGATTTTGTATTTGTCAGTTCAACAATCAGCTCCGCAAGCTGTTTGATCGTGTACTCGCCTGGGTTACCAATGTTGACTGGTCCCACAAAGTCCTCCGCATTGTTCATCATGCGAATGATGCCTTCGACCAGATCATCGCGGTAGCAAAACGAGCGTGTTTGCGACCCGTCGCCGAAAATGGTGATGTCTTCGCCAGCCAGAGCTTGTCGACAGAAGTTAGAGATAACTCGACCATCGAACGGATGCATGCCGGGGCCGTAGGTGTTGAAAATTCGAACGATACGTGTCGAAACACCGTTCATGCGATGGTAGTCCATGAACAGCGTTTCGGCTGCTCGCTTACCTTCGTCATAACAGGCACGCGGACCAATCGGACTTACGTTTCCGCGATAGGTTTCTGGCTGAGGATGCACTTCTGGATCGCCGTAGACTTCGCTAGTCGAGGCTTGAAGTGCTTTTGCGCCGCATCGCTTAGCCATTCCGAGCACATTGATCGCGCCCAGAACGGACGTCTTGATGGTTTTGATCGCATTCCACTGATAATGGCCAGGAGCTGCTGGGCAGGCCATGTTGTAAACTTCGTCTACCTCAAGCCAAATCGGCATCGTGATATCGTGCCGAATCAACTCAAAGTTGGGATTGTCGAGCAGATGAGCGACGTTCGTTTTTTGGCTAGTGAAGAAGTTGTCGAGGCAAATAACATCGTGCCCGGCATTCACAAGCCGTTCGCAGATGTGAGAACCGAGGAACCCGGCACCACCTGTGACGAGGATTCGTTTGATTCTTTGCATAAAGGCCCTTTGGCGTTGGATTAACGTGATCGCGTAGCATGCCGATGCGGCTGCAAACGGACAAGATCAGAATCAGGTAGCTGCAAGGGTTCGATGATTCTGACCATCTTCGGACACAGAATGCTGCCTCGAACGTCCGTGATCCGCTGTCGTATTCGACAATACTCGGCCAATTAAGCGAACCAAATCACAGCCGAAGCGTTCTTAACGGTACGATTTTCAACGTTAATCTTGCCTGATCGGCAGGGTTTATGATCCTTCGAAAGAATCTTCGAAATCGATGAAGAAAAGACCCTGGGAGGTGTTGACCCTATTCGAACTGCGGATATATTTACGCACCTAGTCGACATGAGGCCTAGTGCTTCGCGTCGACTTGCTCTTTTACAATTTGGTAGTGAACTCTGTACAATTTGTTCTTTGAACATATTTTCAGCCAGCACAAGATTGTGCGATCGGGTCTTGACCAAGACCCAAATTTTCAAACTTTAAATTGGCTAGATACCTGCGGTTGATGTTTTGCTTTCGAGCACTTCATCATTTACGACTTCGGTCGCTGCAGTAAGCAATTAATTGAAGGGTTTGATCCTGGCTCAGAATGAACGTTGGCGGCATGGATTAGGCATGCAAGTCGAGCGAGAAGCCTTTTTTGCTTGCATTGAAGGTGGACAGCGGCGCAAGGGAGAGTAACGCGTAGAAACGTACCCCAAAGTCCGGGATAGCGGCGGGAAACTGCCGGTAATACCGGATAATATCTCCGGATCAAAGTTTTTCGCTTTGGGAGCGGTCTGCGTACTATTAGGTTGTTGGTGGGGTAAAGGCCTACCAAGCCTTAGATGGTTAGCGGGCGTGAGAGCGTGGCCCGTCTCACTGGGACTGAGACACTGCCCAGACACCTACGGGTGGCTGCAG
>CAYNJG010000447.1:0-2643 GCA_964397295.1 uncultured Pirellulaceae bacterium | reverse complement strand
GGATTCTCCGGACCGACTAATGTGTTGGTTGCGTTTGGTGCGGATGATCGGATTGTTGGGTTCGAAATAGTTTCCAGTGGAGATACCCGCGACCACCTCGAGCAAGTCGAAGCGGACGACGCCTACATGGGTTCGCTAGACGGAATCCTGCGTTCGGATGTCCGCGATGCAGCGGTCGATGCAGTTTCCGGAGCGACGCTGACGAGCCTGGCAGTTCGCGAGTCGATTGTGAATCGGCTCGAAGGATCGAATGACGTGGGGCGTTCGTTGCGTTTCACGGATGCGTTGACGGTGGCGGACATCGTGGACGTGTTTCCCAAGGCGTTTTCCATCATGGAGTCCGACGGTACATCCTGCTGGTCTGTGAGTGACAAAGCTGGAGCTTTGCTAGGCTCCGTGATTCGGACCTCGCCAGCCGCTGACAATGTGATTGGTTTCCAAGGGCCGACCGACACGCTGTTGTGCTTTGGTGAGGATAAAAAAATGCGTGGTGTCTTGATCGGTAAGAGCTATGACAACGAACCCTACGTTGGTTACGTTCGCGAAGACGCTTACTTTCGAACGTTGTTCAACAAGAAATCAATAAGTGATCTAGCCGCGATTGACTTGGACATGATCGAAGGTGTTTCCGGCGCAACCATGACTAGCGCGGCGGTGACGGAAGGTATGGTCCTGGCTGCGACCGCGACTCTCGAGCAAGAGAGCAGGGCAGGGAAGAAGTCCGCGGTGAGATCGTATCTCCCGAAGGTGCACGATATTGGCACTGCTATCGTTGTTGTCCTAGCGATTGGGATTGGGATGACGCGACTGCGTTCGAATCCTCGACTTCGAGTGTTTTTTCAATTAGTCCTTTTCGTCTACCTTGGGCTAATAGCAGGTAATTTGGTTTCGCAAACGATGTTAGTGGGCTGGGCGCGGCATGGTGTGCCGTGGAAGGCAGCCTTGGGGTTGGCGATACTAAGCGTGGCGGCGTTCTCGATCCCAATCACGACTCGGCGCAATCTGTATTGCACACACTTGTGTCCACACGGGGCGCTTCAGCAGCTTGTGCGCAATCGACTACGCGCGAACTTCCGCCTGCCCACACATGTGAAATTTTATCTCTCGATGATTCCAGCTATGTTGCTCGCGTGGTGTGTCGTGGTTGCGATGACGTCGATTGGTTTCAGTTTGGTTGATATTGAAGCATTCGATGCATATCTGTTTCGCATCGCGGGTTGGTCTACGCTTACGATCGCCATCGGAGGACTCATCGCGTCGTTGTTCGTTCCGATGGCCTATTGTCGGTACGGTTGTCCAACGGGCGCACTTTTACAGTTCTTGCGATTCAACGCAGCTAGTGATCGTTGGTCGATTCGTGATTGGGTGGCCGTCGGCTATTTGTGCCTGGCGATCGCATTGACTTTTGGTTGAAGTTTACACCCATTTGCCCACTGATTGTCATGGTCGTGCGGGTTGTGACGACGCTGTCTGGCTTCAGGCCAAAAATAGCTTGCTATACGGCAACTGCTTAGTGTGAGTTGCCTATATTTCTCGTAGGCGGTTACACTCAATGAATGCTTTAAATATGTCCCTTTGCAAGGAAGCCACGTGCGCGGTTTGGGCAATTTTCGAGATCCCGTCTACGAGCAAAACAAAGATCACTGACTAAGTACCTAGCCCGACATGCCAGAACTCCTGATAAAAAGCAGCGATGCAGGTAAAAGCAGGCGCTTGTCGATTGACCAGGAAGCGATCACGGTTGGTCGAGACAGCACCAACGATCTGTGTCTGCCACACTTATCTGTCAGCAATTTTCACGCAGTTATCATCCCTGAAAATGGCGGCGTGATCTTAAAGGACCTGAAAAGTACGAATGGTACTAAGGTCAATGGCGAACGCATTCAAAAACAGGTGTTGGTCCATCTCGACGACATTACCATTGGCAAATACAAGATTTCCTACGTCGAGACTAGGATTGGAAACTACAGGCTATCGCACGCCGAGACCAGCACTGAGCCAGTCCGGATATCAAACGCTACTCGACTGCCGCCCGCGATGAGGAAGA
This sequence comes from uncultured Pirellulaceae bacterium, assembly GCA_964397295.1. Taxonomy (GTDB): domain Bacteria; phylum Planctomycetota; class Planctomycetia; order Pirellulales; family Pirellulaceae; genus CAYNJG01. Next base: position 596 of record CAYNJG010000447.1, on the reverse strand, counting down.
ATTGGATTGCGATCCAAAAGAAATTTGACTACCCAGTAAACGCTCTCGGTATCAAAATTGAATCTAGCAATACGAAGGCCATGGAGATTTGGAAGACGGAAAACATTGACGAAGAAGGTCGACTCTTGATTGGTTAGCGCGTCGAGCGAGATGCGAAAAAGTCGTGCGTGATTGTCTTTCAATTCCTACAGGTAAATCTGGTAACCTGTAGCTACTTCGCACTCCGTGCCCAACGTCCGCACCGTTGTTGCCCCAGTCGCCGAATCGCGTTTGGCGGCATTCTGCTGGTTTGTCGAGGTAGATGTCGGTGAGCGTGAAATTTGATGCCAATCTTGTAACTGGTCTGATACAGCGACAATTCCCGCATTGGGCCGACCAGCCGGTTATGCCAGTGAGCCAGGGCGGTTGGGACAACCGCACATTTCATCTCGGTAACGACAAACTCGTCCGGCTGCCCAGCGCCGAACACTACGCTCGAGCAGTACACAAGGAACAGACCTGGTTGCCGCGCCTGGCACCACAACTTCCGTTGCCTATTCCAAAACCTCTGGCGATGGGTGAGCCCGACAATAGCTATCCTTGGCACTGGTCTGTCT
>CAYNJG010000446.1:0-2658 GCA_964397295.1 uncultured Pirellulaceae bacterium | reverse complement strand
GTGAATGCTTGAATCGGTCTTGAAAGCGAAGACGGTGAAATACTGAGCAACAGCATTTCGACGACTTCGACTGACCACTGCATTCCAATCTGTGCGGTAGGGGCGACATCGATAGCCAAATCGAACAACTTCGTGGGATTGGCGACATCGCTGCTAAGTGGTACTTCGGTTCCATCGGCGTTGGCTACACCATCGAAGTCCCAGATATCGTTTTGCAGGACGTTCAGATTGAAGTTTGGGAATATGACGTTTTGCAGCGGCTCGGCATTCAGAGTGAAATCTGGGGGTAAACCGCTGCCGTTCCCGCCAAACTCGAGTGGAATATTGAAACCTGAGATTGAGTCATCCGCATCCGTCGTCGCAAAGACACTCACCAACGACGTCGTGCCTGGCGGTGCAGCTGGTGCCCTAATTCCGAGCGAAACGTCCGCGAGACAGACGTTCGCAAGTAAAAGGCTGCTAAAAACTACGGTCAATGTGAGGCGGAGTTGCATAGGATCGTCGATGTTAAAAGCTGCTCATCGTCTCTCGTCGCATATGGCCAGCAAGCCAACGACAATGTTTCAAGATTGGTAGCATATCATGACGCGGGTTGGGATACATTCATTTTTTGATAAATGGATGTACCGACGGTTGGATCCGCGCTGACTAAAGGGGATTGTTTGTGATTGTTGTGCTCGCGGAGAAGCCATCGGTGGCGCGAGATCTTGCGAACCACTTACACGCGAATTCACGTCGCGATGGCTTCTTCCAAGGCAATGGTTATCAGGTCACTTGGGCCTTAGGTCATCTGGTCGGGCTAAAAGAGCCGGGGGACTATGACATTTCACATAAGAAATGGAGCATTGAATCATTGCCCATCGTGCCCAGAGTCTTCGAGCTAAAGCAGAGGGGTGACGCTCAGGCCGCGAAGCAACTATCAGTCGTACGCAAACTGCTTCGCGGGGCCGACGAGATCGTTTGTGCAACAGACGCTGGGCGAGAGGGAGAGCTGATCTTTCGATACATTGTTTCGCTGGCCGGTTGCGAAGCAAAGCCGTCTCGACGCCTTTGGTTGAGCTCGCTAACTCCACAAGCCATTCGCAACGCTTTTCAATCGATGCGACCGTTGTCCGACTATGACGCACTGTACGCAGCTGCCAAATGCCGAAGCGAAGCGGACTGGATTGTCGGCATGAATGCGACTCGGTATCACACGATCACAAACAGTTCTACCGAGTTGCTGTTCAGTATCGGGCGTGTGCAAACCCCAGTATTGGCAATGATCGTTAAACGAGACGACCAAATTCGCACGTTCAAGCCACAGCCGTATTGGGAGCTGATGACAGAATATCGGCAGACGAGCTTTCGCTATGCAGGCGATCGTTTCGAAACGCAGGAAGCCGCGAACGCGATATTGTCTCAAGCCGCTGAAAAAGAGCTCGTTGTCACAAAGGTAGATCGGAAGCCAGAAAAGTCGCAGCCACCACAGCTGTACGACCTCACAGAGCTACAACGGGATGTCAACCGACGATTTGGACAGTCGGCTGCCAACACATTGCAGATCGCACAAACGCTGTACGAGCGAAAGCTAATTTCTTATCCGCGAACCGATTCTCGTTACCTAACCAACGACATGAAAAAGGAAGTGCCGCGAATTCTGGGCGAGCTGCAAACTCAAAAACCGGCTGAGGTTGGCAAGTTGGATTTGAATGCGTTGAACTTTTGCTATCGCATTGTCAACGACAAGAAAGTGACCGATCATCATGCCATCATTCCGACGGGCACAACTCCTAGCGGACTATCGGCCACACAGCAAAAGGTCTACGACGCGATCGTCACTCGGTTCATCGCCGCGTTTTACCCGCTGTGCATGAAGGAAATCACCATCGTTGACGCAGATGCAAACCGTATCCCGTTTCGAACACGAGGAGTCCGGATTGCTTCGCCAGGATGGACGGAACTTTATCCTCGCCGAACTGATGCGAAGAACAGCGGAGGATCACAAGCCGGAGATTCCCCAGCCACTGAGCTGCCAGAGTTTCGCGAGGGCGAGCGGGGACCACATGAGCCGATTGTGAAGGTGGGACAAACGGTTGCTCCCAAACACTTCACCGAAAACACGCTGCTGGGTGCGATGGAGACGGCGGGAAAACTCGTCGACGAAGCAGAGCTGCGGGAAGCCTTGCGTGAGAAAGGATTGGGGACGCCTGCGACTCGAGCTGCGATGATCGAAACACTGTTGCAGCGGAAGTACATTGTCCGAGAGGCAAAAAGCTTACAAGCCACGATGCTCGGACGATACCTTGTCGCCAAATTGCGGCACCCTAGTTTGAAGTCGCCGGAATTGACGGGTGACTGGGAGGCAAAGTTAAAACGTATCGAAGTCGGCAAAGTTTCGGCAGATGACTTCAAGCAAGAAGTCAGCGACTTCGCCCATGCGATCATTGCTAATCAAGCGACCGACGCCACAACGTACGGCGATTGCCCGCAATGCAGCAAAGCGATCATCCAAGGCAAGCGTGGCTTCGGATGTTCTGGGTGGCGAGAGGGATGCAAGTTTGTTCTGTGGCCAACCCACGGGAACTTCGAACTCGACGAGCAACAGATTCGCGAGCTGCTACAACATGGTGCGATCAACGAACCACTTACTGGCGACGATGGACAGCAGTTCTTGCT
>CAYNJG010000445.1:0-2664 GCA_964397295.1 uncultured Pirellulaceae bacterium | reverse complement strand
CGTTTTCACGGAGCAACGACGCACGACTGAGCATGCTACGACGGTCTCCGCGGACTGGGTGCAGCAGCACGACCGTTGCTGGCGATTCTTGAACAGGGAAGTACCAGGCAGCAAGGTCCGAACCCGACTCACTGGCAATCGTCAACGATTCAGATTGCCATGCAGCCGGCGGTTCGCCTACTGTTCGGCTTGCCGGAGCGACAAGGATGCCTCCAGCGATCCAGAAAACTGCGGCGACAACCAAGAAGGCACAAACAACAACGCCGACAATGCATTTGCGCATCGTTAGCTTGTTCCGCAATCGAAGTGACATTTGCCGGTCCAGGTAGATGCGGGCGACGCAAAACCACATCAATTCTTCTTAGGCGTCGCGTGGTATTCGACGTGTTCGAGCCAATCTTGCTTTGACAACGAAAAAAAGGGACGACCAAAGTCCTCCCTCTTAAACTTCAAAGGCTTTCTTATGCCTTTACCTTCGTGGACAAACTCGACCGAGCTTATCGTCCCAGAAAGGTTCGCTTTAGCCAAGCGTTCTTGCGACGCTCGAGCTCCAACAACTTTTGGAATACGTTCGGTTGAGCGTGTTGTCGTCGTACTTGCTGGCAACGAGGACAGTTGCAATGTGAACCGGCTTCAACTTCACCACCAGTAAGCAATCCAAGGCTCAGAGCAGCAGCCAAAACAGCAGGAATGATATATCGCACGGTATGTGCCTCCAAAATTGGTTTCTTCTCACTTTTTTGAGCACCGCCACCATCAGGATGAGAGGTTGCGATGCGTTAGTAACATGAAACCTGAATGATGCGAAGTCACCTCATTCCGTCCGACAAACTTTGGAAAATGACAACAGCCGGTCGTGCTGTAGCGAATATTTGGGACTCTGACGCCGAACGAAAAAGAGCTAAAGTGCCTTCGGTACAAGCCCGAGCAACATCCCCGGAAGAAATAGGGGAGGCAAACCGTCCAGGTCACGATCGTCAAAAACAACAACGTCGTATTGCAGTTCTTCGGCCAAACGGTTGACGTGCCGAATCGCGTCGACGCATCCGTAAGCCAGTAAGATTTTTCCGCCCGGATTCAGACGACTTTTGCCTTCTCGCATGATCGAATCCAACAACTGGAATTCGGGATCGTACAACGCATAGTCGCTCCACTGTTTCGGCTTGCCGTCCTCCCAGGGTGGATTGGAAACGATCAAGTCGAAACGCTTCGTTGAGTCAAAGACGGAGAACGCCGAAGTGTGCTTGCCGTCGACGGGGACCAGCTTCGTATCGATCTGGAATCCCATTCGCTTCGCGTTCCGTTGCGCACATTCGATCGCCGCCGGATTTACGTCCGTGGCCGTGACCTCCGCCGCACCGAATTGGCAGCAGCAGAGTGCGACTAAGCCGGACCCGGTACCAATATCCAAAACCGATTTTCCCGAGATCAGTTTCGGCGAAGTGCTGATAAGTTCACGCAAGCTATCTGTATCGCCCGGTTCCCAGAAAACGGAGTCGAGCAGCTCGAGATCTCTTGGCAGTTCAGCGACATGCACGCGCCGCCTATGGGGGACTACAATTCCGATCAAGCAGACACACGCAAAAATGGCGACGATAGACAAACTTGCTTGCTGCTTTGAAAAGGACCACATCCATGTATTTTGATGCGAATGAAGCTTTGGCCAAGTACCGACTTGCCGAGAATTACTCGTTCCATTAATGTGACGCCCTGTAGTTTCACTTATACACGTTGATCTAAGGGGTTAAGGAAGATCATGTCGATTCTACGAGTTGGCTCGAGCACGAAATATTCAGACGGCTGGGCTACTGCGTTCAAAAAGAAGTCCAAGTCCACGTCGACTACACCGGCAAAGAAAAAGTCAGCGAAGAAGTCGGTCGCGAAGAAGTCCGAAACGAAAAAAGCGGCCAAGAAATCCACGAAAAAGAAGGCAGCGAAACCGGTAACGAAGAAGAAAGTCGCCAAGAAATCTAAAAAAGCGAAGGCAGCAAAAAAATCCGGAAAGAAGCCAGCGAAGAAACAAGCGGCAAAGAAGAAAGCAGCGGCTAAGTCGAAGAAGAAGAAGTCTGCTGTGAAAAAGAAATCTGCTGCGAAAAAGAAGTCCGCAAAAAAAAAGTAGATACTAAACAACTCCGTCTTTTTGGTTGAGGGAATCGAATGAAGATCAATTTAAAATACTGCACTATGTGAAACTACCAACCAAAGGCCGTCAGTTTGGCGACCCAAATTCTGAGTAGTCTCAAGCAAAAAGTATCCGGTCTGGAACTAGAACCCTCTAGCGGCGGTTGTTTCGAACTGAGTGTCGATGGCAAGCTCGTCTATTCGAAACTGGAAACAGGTGAGTTTCCGGACGAAGCCGCCGTCTTGGCCGAAGTTGAGGCTCTGGCGGGCTAACGCTCAATGTTAAGTCTCCCACAACACTGTTGTGTCACGCTATGTCCGTGCGACTGACGGCTCATCCGTTCCCGGCGTACTCGTACGTTCCAGGCAAGTGGCCCCATCCTCGACGCGAGCAAGACGGGCATAGCTATGGCGATCCTGAACCGACTGTTTCGCAATTCGATCCAACTCGCTGGAAAGATTGCGACGCATTCTTATACGGTGTGGATCTGTTCAATAGCGGCTTCTACTGGGAGTCACACGAACAATGGGAAGCTGTGTGGC
>CAYNJG010000444.1:0-2666 GCA_964397295.1 uncultured Pirellulaceae bacterium | reverse complement strand
GAAGTCCACCGAAAATGCCGAGCAAGCCGCTTACCACGGCCGGCAATGTACTTAGTAGACCTTCCGGATCCCAATCGCCGTCCCATTTGTGTCCCGGTAGATATTGAGCATCAATGTGATTTGCGAGGTTTTTGCCTTCTGTCCAAGTGCCCGCGCCATAATCCGCCACTGGTACAAAGCTGAGCAGCACCCAGTAACCGATAAGTAACCCAGCCGCGATCGCGATTAAGCCTTTCCAGTTGACGTTCATATAAAGCACGGCGCCGATGACGTAACAAATCGCAATGCGATGTAGAACGCCCATCAGTCGAAACTGTTCGACATCTCCAGGATCATGAGTGCATCCGCCGTGGTAGAAAATACCGAGCACGTACAGAATGAGTCCGCGCCGGAAGATCCGAACATAGGCACTGCCCTTCCCTTTCGTCGCAATGATTTTGTCTAGCGAGAAGACTGTCGACACGCCCATCAAGAAAACGAAAAGCGGGAAGATCAAATCGTAGAAATGAAAGCCATCCCAAGGCACGTGCTCTAGTTGTTCGGCAACGACATGAGCCCAGTGCTGATCCGTAACCGTCGGCAGGGCATGCGCCAGGGCATCAGCTCCAAGAATCCAAAACATATCGAAGCCGCGTAGTGCATCGATCGATACGAAGCGTCGTGGTTGATCAAGATCGTCATACATGTCAGCGTCTAGGTTTGCCATCGTTGCTTTCTATGGGTAAGTTCGGTGCGATGGATTTGGAGCGGGTAGGAGGCTACATCATAATTGGATGGCCGACGCTTGGGCAGCACGCCGTAACCGAATTGTCGATTTGAGTGTCTGCGCGGTTGAAAGGGAACCTTCGTGAAAACGTTCGGATTATTTAGTGGGTTAGCGTGCGTAGTCGTAGCTTGGGCGTTCTGCGGCATCATGCATGCGGCTGAACAGGCAGATGCAAATCGATACAACGTCCTCTTCATCGCAATCGACGATCTAAGGCCAGAGCTTGGTTGTTATGGTGCGAAGTATGCGCAAACACCGAGCCTCGATCGCTTTGCCGCACGGTCCATGCGATTTACGCGGCACTACGTTTCGGTTGCGACTTGTGGTTCGTCACGCTACGCCATGTTGACAGGCCGTAGCCCAAAGAATTCTGGCGTCGTGGGTGGTAACAACGCTTTCCACCATGGTGCGACCGCGATCAAGCCAGTCGAACAAGCCGGCGCGCAAACGATGCCAGAGCTTTTCCGCCGCAGCGGTTACCACACAAGTTTGATCGGAAAGATCTCGCACACGGCGGATGGTCGAGTCTTTGCCTATGACGGTTCTGGCGATGGCCGTGATGAAATGCCGCTGGCTTGGAGCGAAAGTTTGACTCCGCTTGGCAGTTGGAAGCGTGGCTGGGGGATATTCTTTGCTTACGCCAATGGAGTTCATCGCGAAGATGGTTTGGGATACATGCCGCTCCGGGAGTTTAACGTCAAAGAAGACAACGAATTGCCGGACGGTCAGATGGCGGAGCAGGCGATCGCAAAATTGAAACAATATGGAAGTTCCGGAGATCGGTTCTTCATGGGGCTTGGCTTTTTTAAGCCGCATCTACCATTCGTCGCGCCGAAACAAGACTGGGATGCGTTCGAGGGCGTCGATATTCCTTTGCCGTCGGCTGAGAAAATCGAGTCGCCGTATTTTCACAAGAGTGGAGAGTTCTACAAGTATCACACCGAGCACGAGAAGACGCATCCGCTAGCCGATGATGCAACACGCAATTCAAAACGAGCTTACCTTGCATGCGTGCGTTACGTCGATCGTCAGGTGGGTCGAGTCTTAAGAACACTTGAGGAAACGGGGCTGAGCAAGGACACGGTCGTTGTCGTTTGGGGGGACCATGGTTGGCATTTAGGCGAGCAGCAGATCTGGGGCAAGCATACGCCGTTCGAACGCGCGAATCGTAGCGTGCTCATGATTGCGTCCCCAAAGATGCGGTCGGCAGGACGCGAAAACGACTCGCTAGTGTCGTCGATAGATTTGTATCCGACACTGGTCGAACTTTGCAATACAAAGTTCCGTTCGACCAATCACGAGTTGGACGGAGTGAGTCTCGTTCCAACGCTTCGTCATGAAAGAACTAGGGTTCGAGAAACGGTTACCAGCTATTGGCGTAAGGCGACGAGTATTCGCGACGATCGGTATCGACTAGTAACGACACTGGCAGCCGACGGCAGCCGAGACAACGAACTCTATGATTTGTTGGAAACTGATGACAGCATCGAGAACATTGCCGAGCGCGAAACAGAAGTCTGCGAGCGGCTACTGAATGCTGCTGGCTTGTAGTGCAGGAAGCGTGTCTCTGCGCTAGAAACGAAGCATCTGCGAAATAAAATCAAAATTCTGAATCCGCTTTCCTGCGTGAGGCGAATACCCGTGTACGAGCTCGCCGATACACCTTTTCTCACAAACGAAAGCAATCCTATGAAACGCCAAATTGTCTCACTTCTGACTTTGTCTCTGTTACTCGCAGGTTTTTCTGCGGTCGCTTCGGCGGAAACCAAAGATATCGTCGACACCGCCGTCGGCGCTGGCAAATTTAAAACACTCGTAGCAGCTGTGAAGGCTGCTGGCTTAGTCGACACGTTGAAAGGGAAAGGTCCGTTCACCGTTTTCGCACCCACCGATGACGCAT
>CAYNJG010000443.1:0-2669 GCA_964397295.1 uncultured Pirellulaceae bacterium | reverse complement strand
CGACGAGATCGTTGAGTTTTCCAAAGGCTCTGGAGTAGACCATCGGATACGCGTGATTTCCATTCGCGTGAATCCCCACACAACTCGAGGCAAGTACCGGGGTGGCTCCAGCGGCGTGGACAGCGATGGCATCCTTCGCATTGCCACGAACTTGCTGGACGTACCTGCGGAAGTGATTGGTTTAATTCTCGCTCAAAGATGGGCGATTGAGATTTTCTTCCGTTTCTTCAAACACATGCTGGGCTGCAGGCACCTGCTCAGCCGCAACCAAAACGGCATCGAGATTCAAACCTACTGCGTGATCATCGCTTGCATGTTGATCGCCTTGTGGACCGGCAAGAAGCCAACGCTCCGTACCTACGAGATGATCTGCTTCTACTTCACTGGTCTGGCTGACGAGGATGAGCTTATGGCGCAAATTGAAAACTTGAAATCGCAAGACGCGTAGCCGCTGCTTTGGGCGAAATCTCTACGTGCCCTCATGCTGCGCGCTGCTTCGAAAACTCAAATCGCCAACGTCTTGGACGAAGGCGTCCGCGCGCAAAACACTCCGCTCCTATGCACGAAAAACAATCTTCACCACAACAAACAAATCCCGTGCCGAACACTATTGCGGCTGTCTCGTTTAGTGCGGCCTAATAGACAACGATATATTACACTAAAAGCCGGTCTTCGCCTGGTGAGAGATGAGGCGACGTCACGCTCTGGGGTATGTAGTAGTGAACACAAACCATGAAAAAGTAGCCAGCCACAGTCACCGACCACAATTCTCGCTGGGTTGCTTTATGACCGCAACTTGTTTGTTTGCGTCCTTCATTGGCGTCATCGTCGCTTTGGATAACTATTGGGATGAAGAAGAAACTCTCGCTACTTTTGATTGCGGGCATGGACGCGAAATCGTAATCACTACCGCTCGAGCGTGGGAAGTAAACCGGTCGGTTTACTATTCCGTCCGTGTCAACGGTAACAATGTCGTCGACTCCACGTTTGTTGATGCTTTTGCTGACGTCGATGCCATATCATTTACTCTCCACGCCCACGGGTTGTTGCATGGAATCACAGAGGGCGCAGACGAGTCCGCAAAGACATTCTTGATTATCCACGACTTTGAAGACAATTCCTCGTGGCCAAGCGGAGAACATCATCCATGGGACCTTCGACTATCCGTCGAGGAGAACAATCGCATTCGTCAAGAAAGCAGATCGCAGTTGGAATCTCGGCTTCGTTCGCTTCAAAAAAAAGAATCAGTTGAGACATTAAACGGGACATGAGAGAATGGCATTAACATCTTCGCAACTCACTGCTCTGCCATCCCTTAAACTTATCGACGTCAAGGACTTGCGAATCCTCCAGCACTTCAGACTGGGCAGTAAAAGCAATAAAGGTGTCTGTAAACTCGTCGTTGCCTGGTTGCCTGGAGAAACGGGACGACATTAAACGGGACCGTTTAAAGCGGCCGTGGCATCCTGCAAGGCATCCACCCGAAAAGGTGTGGAGATGAGTGCCCAAACTCCATCATCAATTTTCTCGATACGGCCAAACGGTGCCGGCAACGTCGCCGTTTCTTCCTGACCGTAGGCTCGACGTGCTGCGAGCGGAGCCGATAACAAGGTGGCTGCAAATCCACAGCTTGTCCCGAAACAACGTTCCAAGAACGTCGTTCGTGTGGAACGGAAAGCCCTGCAGGGCTTTTAATTTTCATTCGATTGGCCATTTGAAGAAAGTGAACGGAGCAAAGTGCATGGCCTGCGATTGCAAGAATGCGATTCGAGTCATCTATCAAGCTCAACTTGGCTTGAGCCTTTTGGCGTGGCAATCAAGGAAAAGCAGAAAATCGGAAAGAAGATTCAGACAGAGGCTGTTGTTGCAGATTAGCACGAGCGATGTACGCTTAGTGTTCGGTGGTAGCCAAGGCTGTATTCAATCCCATTCAACCATTTATGGAGAAGTAAAATGTCCGTTGTATTCGCGGTCACATTTAAAGCCAAAGACGACACGTACGATCAGCTGCATGAGACGCTTGTAGCCATTCTGCCGGACACGGCTAACTTCAAAGGTGCCGAGTTGATATCGTGTTCAGCGGATCCGGCTGACAAAACGTTTTACATTCATGAAGTATGGGATTCAGCCGAGAGCCAGCAAGCCTACTTGGAGTGGCGGAAAGAGCGGGGCGACGTTGATAAGTTGGTTGCCTTATTGCGAGAACCGCCAAGCTTCGAAGAGCGTGAACATCTAGCGTTTTGAGTACACGTGGCTTGGAAGAGTCTCATCGCATTGATTCGTAAATACTGAAAGAGGCCAGTTGCGCCGCGAGCAACTCAGGCTGACTCGAGCGAAAGAAATGGCCATTGCCCCAGCCTCGAAAATGGCTTGCGAACGTGCGCAAGCCTCAATCCCCAACCGAACTCGATGCACTGAGGAACAGTGTCAACAAAGGAATCCCTTACGGCAGCGATTCCTCGGTAAAGGCAGCCAAGCAGCTTGGCCTTGAATCAGCAATGCGACCAAGAGGGCGCCCCCGAAAGAAGCCTCTGCTAAGACGCTTATTGGATCTTTCCCGACTAATTCCCATCGCTTCAAACTTGAAAGACCTTAACCTTGTCCCAAGAAATTCAATTGAGGTACTTTTTTCTCCCGCTGTTGCTCAGAGTGCAACTGAATCCACAGGG
>CAYNJG010000442.1:0-2726 GCA_964397295.1 uncultured Pirellulaceae bacterium | reverse complement strand
TGGTGTTGGCCGCATGCGTCTCTTCTACAAAGATGCCGACTACGAAGCGTTCGAGCGATATCTAGAGAAGACGCTCGAAACTTGCCCGATGCGGATTTGCTCGTATTGCCTCATGCCCAATCACTGGCACCTCTTGCTATGGCCCGAAAATGACGGTGACCTGGGAAGATTCATGCAGAAACTGACGGTAACGCATGTGCGGAATTGGCAAGAGTATCGCAAGAAGGTTGGTATGGGGCACGTCTACCAAGGGCGATACAAATCGTTCCCGGTGGAAAGCAACGAGTACTTCTACCAAGTCGCTCGTTACATTGAACGCAATGCTTTGCGTGCCAAATTGGTACCACGCGCGAAACAATGGCGTTGGTCCAGCCTGTGGCGGCGAGTACATGGTGACCCAGACCAGCGAAAGTTACTATCAAAATGGCCGCTACCGCAACCTCGCAAATGGATAGATCTCGTTCAGCGAGCACAAACAAAGACGGAAGTCGAAGCCATCCGAAGCAGTGTCAATAAAGGAATTCCGTTTGGCACAGAACGCTGGGTGAAGGCAACAGCCAAGCAGCTAGGGATCGAGTCAACCATGCGACCGAGAGGTAGACCAAGAAAGAAGCAAAGCGACTAGCCAAGATTAGTTAGACCTGTCCCGTTTAATTTCGCCCCGTTTAATTTCGCCCGTTTTGTGGGCATAGCGCGATCGCAAGCACCAAAGCAAAAAATACTCGAGCATTCATGGCAGTCCCGCGTTCGCGTTGTAATCCGTGGCATGGCGGCTGTTAGTGAATGCGAATCGTTGCTAAGAGCCAAGCTGTTCAGAATTTTTACGCCCCAATAATCTGGCGTCCGAATGAGGCTCCATGATCGGGACGGCATCTAAAACCAATCTTGCGTGAACGTCTTGAAACGCTTTACACGCGATTTCCGACCTGTCGGAAATGCCTGCCTTCTCTATACTAGGAATCAACGAAAGTTCATCTTCACGAAAGGGCGCAATGCGAACCAAGCTATTCATTCTCCGTATTACTGCAGCCGGCATCCTTGTGACTTTGCTTCACAACCAGGCTTTCAGTCAGACTACTATTTTCTCGGAAGACTTCGAAGGCGAGCCAGATGTACTTCTGAACGGTACTGCAGAAGATACAGCCGGAGCGATCTGGTCGGCCAATGGTTTCGCGACGACCGACGGCTTCTTGGACGTTGGACAAGTTGAAGGCTCAGCTGTCTTGCCGTTTGTCCCGGAAGTAGGCAACATCTACACCCTTTCTATTGATATCGAGACGGATTCTGATCGTTGGGTCGGTATTGGCTTTTCGCAAAATGGCTCCTCAGAAGTGCTGAATAGTGCACAAGATCGATTTGCACAATCCGGTGGCGTTTCGTGGTTCTTGTTGCGACCAGATATCATTAATCAAGTTCAGCAGGTGGAGATTTTTGGTGGCCCCAACACGATGCTTCCCATTCCGGACACGGATGAGAACTTCTTTGACTCCTCCTTGCCCGTAAGGTCAATGTCAATCGTACTTGATGCAACATCGGATCTGACCGGAGCAAGCTTCGAAGCGGACTTCTTGATCGATGGAAGCTCAGTATCAAGTGGACCTCAGACAATCGATGTGACACTTGAAAGCATCAACTTTGTCGGTTTCACTTTCGAGGGACCTTCGGCTCAGAGTTTCAATCCATTCATAACCGTTGACAACTTCCTGCTCACGAGCGAAACCGTCATCACCCAATCGCCGTTGGATTGCGACAGCAGCGGTAGTGTCGACCTGGGTGACATTGAATGCGCCACTAGCGACACAATCTCCGAGCTGCTGGAGACAGTCAGCATCCTGCCAGGCGACTTGGACCTAAACGGTGAGGTTGCCTTCGCGGACTTTCTAATCCTGTCTGCCAATTTCGGGCAGGAAGTAGACGGATATACAAACGGTGACATCGATCTAAACGGATCCGTGGAATTTGCCGACTTCCTTGCGTTGTCCGGCAACTTCGGCAGCTCTTCGGCAGCCGCTAGCGTTCCCGAACCAACTGCCTTGGCATCGCTGTTCTGCATTATGCTTTGCGGTATGAAACTTCGTCGTCGCCGCAGTTAGCAATCGAAAGGTGTAGAACCAGCTTCAAAACTGTGTGCCATTAAGAACGAGACTGCTACACAAGCACTTCTCGAATGCCAGGCGGGGTTTTGAAATTGTTCTAGGAGACAGTTAAACGGGACAGGTCTAATTGATTGACCGACGGTAGTCAATTCGGCATGTTCAAGCATGCCACGAACAGCCCGTGTAGCTCCCGGCGGAATGGTCTTCCACGTTTTGAACCGTGGTGTTGGCCGCATGCGTCTCTTCTACAAAGATGCCGACTACGAAGCGTTCGAGCGATATCTAGAGAAGACGCTCGAAACTTGCCCGATGCGGATTTGCTCGTATTGCCTCATGCCCAATCACTGGCACCTCTTGCTATGGCCCGAAAATGACGGTGACCTGGGAAGATTCATGCAGAAACTGACGGTAACGCATGTGCGGAATTGGCAAGAGTATCGCAAGAAGGTTGGTATGGGGCACGTCTACCAAGGGCGATACAAATCGTTCCCGGTGGAAAGCAACGAGTACTTCTACCAAGTCGCTCGTTACATTGAACGCAATGCTTTGCGTGCCAAATTGGTACCACGCGCGAAACAATGGCGTTGGTCCAGCCTGTGGCGGCGAGTACATGGTGACCCAGACCAGCGA
>CAYNJG010000441.1:0-2731 GCA_964397295.1 uncultured Pirellulaceae bacterium | reverse complement strand
AATACATCCCCCACGAATCCTCCGCTGATGTTCACAACGCTGCCGGGAAAGGCGTCGAAGTCCTCGCCCACGGATCCTCCATTGATGTTCACCATGCTGCCGGAGGCCTCTACACCGATCCCCACAGTCCCGCCATCAACATTTAGTATTGCGTCCACAACGGCAAGATTGTCGCGCAAGGACCCGCCGGTTGTTACCGTTAGCTGTTGACCAGCGCGCAGACCAAAAGGGCCACCAACAATCGGAGCATCGACGACGACTGGACTTGTGTCCAATGGCGGTAGGCTGACCGGTGTCAAAGTTATATCTACGAGGGTATCAGAACTTAGAGCACTAAAGATAAAAGCAGAACCATCTGCCAGAGTTCCCGTGAAAACATCATTGCCAGAAAACAATGAGATGCTTTCGCCATCGAAATTGGCTTCATTGAGACGAAACTCACCGCCAATTAACTCCACATCGCTGCCGGAATTAGCTCTGAAGGCAGACCCCACCGACCCTCCACTGACGTTCACCTCGCTGCCGGAATCAGCTCGGAAGTACTCGCCCACGGATCCTCCGCTGATATTCACCTCGCTGCCGGCGAATGCCTCGAAGAAATCTCCCAAGGTTCCTCCGCTGATGTTCACCTCGCTGCCGAAATTGGCAGCGAAGCTGTCGCCCACAAAGCCTCCGCTGATGTTTAGTTGCGTTGTCTGCTCGGGTACGCCTCCGATACTTTCGTCAGCGTTCCTGGTAATGATTTCCTCGTCACCCGGCAGGTTAAGAACGTTGTCAAAACTGCTCGATGGTGATGTACCTGAACCGTTGACCTGAGCGAAAGCTGGTGAAATCCAACAGATACAAACACCCAGGCAGGTGGCTAGTGCGCAGCAAGGAAAAAGTCGTGCTTGTCCTATGTTTTCTTTCATTGGTCTGCTCCAGACTCCTATATGCCCCGACGCTCATCGTATATTAAAACCTCGGCAATTGATCATTCTCTCAAGGCGACTGCTCTCGCTCTGACCTTCATTTCCTCCGGACTTGTTTCTGTGGTTTTGGACAATTTCTGCAACGTCCGCTTGTAAGTAAGTCACCTTCTTCGGCGAGGCCGACTTGCGCCATCCTTGGCCTTTGGACTAATAATAAATGCTTATCGAATCGGTGTGACATTGGCCGAAAAATTGACATCCTCATTTCACGCTAGGAAACGACCGAAAAAAGTGCAGGTCCCGCTGGTTGCAGTTTGGCAAGCGAAAACGTGGATGTGCAAGCCTATGAACGCGGCTCTGGGAATGCTGCAACATCAGAAAAGCTGTTAGCAAAGTTGGCTGCGAGGATTAGGAAGTCGAAGACCTGAACCGTTGGCCTGAGCGAAGACTGGTGAATCCAACAGATCCAAACACCCAGGCAGGTGGCTAGTGTCCTCTTGTGAGTAGGTCAGCGATTTCGGCGAGTCCGACTTGCGCGAGCCAAAGCGAGGACGAGAAGCCATGCGCATGAACGCGGTTCTGGGACAGCCGCAACCGCAGAAAAGCTGTTACCAAAATTGGCTGACAGGATTAAGAAGTCGTCGAAGGCAGCGTTGCCGTCGCAATTGAAATCGCCCGAGGAGTACGCCACGTCGTTGCTTCCAAAGCTGTTAGACAACGCCAAAAAGTCAGCGAACGCCACGGTACCATTTCCATCAGCATCCCCAGTCAGGCTGCCCGCCTGATTCAAAGCAAACTCTAGATCCTGCTGGTCTAGCAACCCATCACCGTTGGCATCCAACGCCATGTTATCGCTACCGGCTGCCAGTGCCGAACACACGTCGTCAACAGAAAGCACTTCTTCAACGAGCGTTACCGTCAGAAGTGCTTCTACTGAAAAAAAGTTATCTATGCCGTTGAGGAAAGACGTACTTAAGTCAAGTTGGAAATCGCTATCATCCAGCAGGGTACCAGACAGGACTTGATCTCGTTCCGTGATCACAAAGCCTTGGTTCAGATTTAGGTCGTCGAGCAACACGCCATTCAGAAAGAATTCGGTTCCGAAAAGGTTGATTTCGCTACCGGAACTGGCAACGAAGCGCTCGCCCACGGATCCTCCGCTGATGTTCACCACACTGCCGGAGAAAGCCTCGAAGTCATCGCCCACGGCTCCTCCGCTGATGTTCACAACGCTGGCGAAAGCATCAAAGCCCGGGCCCACGTCTCCTCCGCTGATGTTCACCACACTGCCGGAGCGGGCATTGAACTCCTGGCCCACGGATCCTCCGAAGAGGTTGACTTCGCTGTCAGCACGAGCCTCGAAGGAAGGGCCTACGTCTCCTCCGCTGATGTTCACCACGCTGCCGGTATTGGCTTGGAAGAGCCGGCCCACGTCTCCTCCGCTGATGTTCACCTCGCTCCCGGAATTGGCAGCGAAGCCCGCGCCCACGGATCCTCCACTGACGTTCACCTCGCTGGCGAAAGCTTGGAAGTTGAAGCCCACGTCTCCTCCGCTGATGTTCACCTCGCTGGCGAAAGCATGGAAGGTTTGGCCTAAGGATCCTCCGCTGATGTTCACCTCGCTGCCGTAGGCCTCTACGATCCCCACCGTCCCAGCATCAACATTTAGTATGGCGTCCACAACGGCAAAGTTTTCGTCAATGGATCCGCCGGCCACTACTGTTAACTGTTGACCAGCTCGCAACCCAGAAGGGCCACCAACAACCGGAGCATCGACGACGATTGGATTTGTGTCCAATGGCGGTAGGCTGACTGGTGTT
>CAYNJG010000440.1:0-2743 GCA_964397295.1 uncultured Pirellulaceae bacterium | reverse complement strand
GCTTGTGCACCGCGATGTAAAGCCGTCGAACTTGATGCTCGCGTGGGAACGATCCGGTACGCTTACCACTGAAACTAAACCAGCCCTGAAGATTCTGGATCTAGGGTTAGCGCTCCTCGGCGATGAACACTTGCGTGAAGAGCACGATGTGACCACCGTCGGTTCGCTGATGGGAACACTTGATTATATGAGTCCAGAGCAAGGCATCGACAGTCATTCCGTCGATCACCGCACGGACATCTACGGGCTGGGTGCGACGCTGTTCAAGCTTCTTACGGGTCGAGCACCCTATGCAGACCCGCAGTACAGCACGCTCATGAAAAAGATGACGGCGCTGGCAACAAAGGCTGCGCCGTCCTTGGGGAAAGTGCGTCCCGATCTGCCAGCAAGTGTCGTGGAAGTTGTCGACAAAATGTTAGCGCGCGATCCCGACGAACGTTTTGGGTCAGCAAGAGAAGTTGCCGAGGCGCTGTTGGAACCGTCGAAAAAAGCAAACCTCGGCTCTCTACTTTCAACTGGCGTAGCAACAGAGGATCCGGTAGCGGAAGAAGGAACCGATACTCTCGTACGTCTCAATCGTGCAACGCAAAACCGTGTACACCAACCGAACGCTCAAAGAGGGCAGGGCGGTGGATGGAAAAAATGGGTTTCCGCTGGGGCCGCCGGTTTTCTATTGCTCGCCGCTGGCCTCGTTTACAGAGTGGCAACGGACTACGGCGACGTCGTGATCGAGTCCGATGACCCGAACGTCGAAGTTGTACTCAAGCAGAACGAAAAAGTTGTAGAAAGTATTCAGCTCAAGCAGGCAGATGGCCGAACACGCATCCGCGCGGGGAAGTACCAGATTGAAGTGAAAGGTGCATCTGAAATAACGACGTACCCGAAAGAGCTGCTTGTTGAGCGCGGTGGCCAGTCGAAGCTATCCATTCGCGAAAAAGAACCACAATCTTCGGTCCCCGATTCCGATTTGCCTCCACGAATTGCGGAAAGGTTTCGACAAAAGTCACCGGAATACGCTTCGTCACTTACATCCCGCTTTGGTCGGTCGGGTGGACTGGGCAGGACGGCATCAAAAGGAACTGATCCGGCAGAAGCAGGTGCAAGGTTAGACGTAGAGTTCCCTGAAAGCTTAGCGCGAGGTGCGAAAGAACGTGTTGTGCTCAATGTGACCAATACCGGTACCGAAGATCTAACGGACGTGCGGATTAATTTCGTAGGCGATAGAGGTTTGCTTCCGAAAAATGGTACGCCAGGATTTCGAGCGGTAAAAGGACCGCCAGTTTCACTCGAGTGGGCGATCAGTAGCATTCCGCCGGGTAGCTTTCAGGTCATCGACGTCGAGGTAGAAGCGGCTCCAAACTTTTCTGCAGATAAGGTTAAGGCGCAGGTTATTGTGCTGTGCGATCAAGGAAATCTACAAAAGATACTCGAAGTTGAATTAGCTGGTGAAAATACCCCGGCAAGTCAAAGGAGCGATAAATCTGTCGCTACGACCTCGAATTACAAAGTTCAACCGAATGACATCCTTGGCATTTTCATTCCTGGCATATTAGGAGACGCTGACTCACCACCCGTTTTTGAAGATAAGACCGGAACACGCCCGCCTGCACTTGGCTATCCGATTCCAGTTCGCGAAGACGGTCTGATTTCCATTCCTTACACGTCGAATCAAAAAGTCGTCGGACTGACGATTCCAGAGATTGAAGCCCAGCTACGAAAGGCACTGACGATTGACAAGAAAATCCTAGACGAGCATTCGACGATTTTAGTGTCGGTGATTCGTAAGGCGGGTGAAGCTGCGAGAGAAAGTATGTTGACGACAGCGAAACGAAATGACGAATCACAGCCATTTCGTTCGCCACGCTATGACGGCCGAACTCTTACCGAATGGCTTGAAGAAGTGCAATACGAACGCAGCTTTGATCGGTTGGTTAGTGCGATCAAAGCTGTGGAAGCGCTGGCTGATCATCCGGAAAACGAACACCTGGTTGAGCGGTCGATCACCGAGATCCTCAAGCTGATGCGGCAATATGGCGACTACCCGATAGCTTCGACGTCTCACGAAGAGATAATTGAACGTGCCTGGCTCACACTCAAGGAATTGCCGGAAGACAAGTTGGTGGATCACATCATCTTGGAACTCGAGCACGGCAATCCGAAGAGCCGGCGATTCCTGTTCTTCGTCTGGACCTTGGTGCTCGAGAAAGTCAACGTTTTCATCACAGAGGACGCAGAAAAACGAATCCGCGCGGCGCTCGCGCAACGCAACGAAGAAGTATCTAGTGCTCTTCTTAAGGCGTCAGAGACCGACACCGACGTAGCCGTTGAGTTTCTCTTTCACTTGGCGTCGCGAGACGACTGGAAGTCCACATTGGCTTCAGAGAAAGTTTTCAAGCGTGGTTTGGAAAGCGAAAGCAAACGAGCCGCCGCAATGTCACTCTATCAGCTCGCGAAGCTGGATTCCAAGACGCCTCGACTTGCTCTCCGCGCGAAAGAAATCCTGAAAGATCCTTTTGACAAACAGCAACCGATCGGCACCAAGTTTGATGATCGCTATGGGCGTACCATTGCGAGTTCCTACCTTTCGCTTCTTGCGTTAGAAGAATTGGGGCCCGAAGCAAATGCTTTTGACGAAGTTGCTGCGCTCTTGATCGAGCGTGAATTCGACTATTGGAACTGGAATCAACGAAGTTTTTACCCGTCGCTTCCAGGTTGGGAACAGATTGGGCAATTCGGATTTGGC
>CAYNJG010000439.1:0-2745 GCA_964397295.1 uncultured Pirellulaceae bacterium | reverse complement strand
ATCGGTAAGTCTTAGCTTTTTACGAAAGCGGAACAGGTGCGAAGCTTACGCCGATCGTATTTGAACTTCACTCCTTCTTTTTACCACCACCAAATACATTGAAATTCGGCAGGGTAAGCCCGCCCGCTTTCTTTTCACGTTCGATGTCCAACATACCGTTCGCCACGATGCGATCTTCTTCAATCGTCACATCGAGTTTCAGTCCGCGCAGCCATGTCATCAACGGAGATACGTATCGTTCGCTGCTCGCCTTCTTACCGTCAAGCCATGCTGAGCTTACCCATCGCTTCGTGCTGTCCGAGTTCTGGTGCAGCTTGTAGTCACCGCCGAGCGGGCAGATAAGTTCGGCGTTCAAAAGGCGTTCAGCAGTTTCTTTCGACTCGCTTAGCGGGACTTGCAATTGCTGCGTAAGAAGGTGCATCAGGTGAATGTTGCCAACGGAAGTTTCCCACCCGCGTTGAAAATCAAGGTCATTGGCCCAAACGCCGAACTTCGAGTTCTTGACGTCGCCGACCCTGACTCGTAGCTGGGCCTCGTTATCAAGCTCCTCTGTATCCATCCGCGCCGAGACGCTTTGAAGAATCTGTTTGTCGAAGCTCAAGAACGAAAAGCCATTGTCTGTGTCCAATCGAAATAGCCCCAGCAACATTTTGCGATAACCATCGCCTTCGTCGCGGCCTACCATCCCCAGCGAATCCAGAACGCCGGGACGTGGCCAAGCCGCCACATAAGCTGGCGCTGTACGGGCAACTTGAAGAGACTTCAAAAAACGTCGCTGTGAATATTGATTGTTCGGCGCAAGATCGCGGAGTCCGAAATACAAGTGATGCGGGGGCACCGCCCAATTTCCGCCGTCGACGTAAGCTTGAATCGAAACAATGTCGTTTTCCAGAGGCTTGATGCAATCCTTCGTCGGTGGGCCGAATAGACCGGTGAAGACACCGTATTTCTTCTGGTTCAACGGAAGCATGCGAGCCTGGATCTCCACGCGTTCGGTTTGTCCGTCGAGTGCAGTCCGGCGAAGGCCGATCAAAACAGGATCCATCTGCTGCCATCGACTCTGATGAAAGTCGACCGTCTTTTGAAACTGCTTACGTTCTTCACGCGTGATGTTGGCAAGTGGCGTGTCCGGAACGGGCAGGAATGTTCCGCGCGCGCCTCGCACTGAGTCCACCTGACGGTTACCAATCGTGACGTTACGGCTGCCGTCGTTACGTTTATCGACTTTGTCCCGTAAGAGGTTGAGCTCGACCAGTCGCTGCATTGTGAGCGGTTGATCGTCATAGCCTTCTGCTACAGCTGCAAGCGTTGCCAACTCGGTAAGTTGCAAATCCGTGACGGCACGCAAACGCCGTGGTACTTCGATTTGATACTGTGGACTAAGCAGGCCTTCGAAAAACCTCCGTGAGAGGTAGATGAACAGCGTGTTGTCTTCCCCTAACGGCATGAGCGAGCGTGCGAATCGAAACTCGGCCGAATCACCAAGTGTGCGCACCCCGTCTTCGCATTGCAGGAACCGCTTGGCGATCTGGCGGCAATTCGTGACCAGGTGGTATTTGCCAGTGCTGACGTAAAACGAACGCAGTCGATTGTCAGTGGTACTGGCAAACGATACGTCATGCCCGTCGATCTGGATTGTCTCTTCCGTTGCACCAGCGTCTTTCAATTCTTCTACGCGAAGCATGCGTTGCTTTTTGAGCTCGCCGGTCAACAGGTTGTTTTTCGCCTCGAACAAAATTCCAATCGCCGCGCCTTCTTTGAGGTAGGTGTCGCTTCCGATCATGGCAATGTCGGAAATGACCTGCGGGCCTAACAAACTCGACAACGCGGACTCGCGCAGTCCGAGTTGGCTTTCCACGATTTGGTTAAGCTGCGAATCTGTACCCCGCAACATGACCATGCGGCTCAGGTCACCACCAAATTCTTCCAGTAACTTTCGCAGCCAAAGGTAGTTGGGGAATTGTGCGAAGCGAATGTAAAAGCACTCTTCCGGAACGTGATGCGCCATCGGTTCTGTTTTGATGTCTGCCGGCATGTCCTGCACGGCATCGCGAGGCCAGGTGATCTCGTCGGGGATACTCTGGTCGAGCGGTGCATTTCGCATGGTGCGACCTTCGACGGCATCGCGAATCATGGACAGGCGAATTCTTTCCGTGCCAAGCAACATCGAAAGCGATTTGCCGTCCGATTTGATTTCGTCGCGAGGCAACGGACTGAGTTGCAAGCGACGCGAGAGCATGCTCGTTAAATAGGTTTCAACGACAGGTGAGTAGTCGCCATCCTGCGTTTGCCGTCTCGCTGCGGCTTTGTAGCGGATCCACCAGGCACGTAGCAGGCGGTTGAACGCCAGCTTTCGACTTTGCGGAACGATTGTAAACGTCTGCGGCTTGGGCATGCTGAGCTCAAGCTCGATCGGTTCGTTGCCGGTAAACAGAAAATGGATATGCAGTTGGTTTGGAGAATCTTGTTGCGGCGGCAATCCCAAAACGTCTCTCACCATGCCAAGCGGCTGCGTGTAACGGATCGCCGGATAACAAACGCGTCCATCCTTGCTGGTGACCGACATCAAGTGCGTTTCCAAACGCTCGCTATCGAGGTGTGAATTGATCGGCAAGATGACACGTCCCACGCCGAAGGGAATGCCTGCGACCGCCTCGGCGCGAATCGCTTGTGCCCTCGCGCATGTGTTCACGAGCAAGACAATGATAAGAGCGAGACATCGCGCGTTGGGACTGAGCATTGGCT
>CAYNJG010000438.1:0-2749 GCA_964397295.1 uncultured Pirellulaceae bacterium | reverse complement strand
GTACACGTGCGTCATGTGACCGCTGCCCATCAGTGGCCACATAAGATTCAAGAGATATGGTTTCTTTGAACGACGAGACCGAACTTTTCGCTCAATGCGTTCTGCTAACGCGTATTCGGTAAGCGCCCGGTTGAATGGTTCATCGTTGAAGTCACCCATCACCAACACTGGTGGAGGCACAGCCTTCGAAAGCGATTCCACAAGACCATCTTCGTAAGCTCGCATCGCGTAGATTTCATGAATCCGCGTCATCCAATACGAAAGCGTTTCACCGGCAAGCATCCGATACGGCTCCGATTGCAGCACGCCACCTAACCGAGATGGCCAGTGATTGCCAATGCAGATCAGCAGGTTGTTGTGCGGCTTCGTGTAAAAATTCACCTGCAGCAAGTCGCGCGTCGCGGTTCGTTTTTGAATGATGTGATGAAACACTTCGTTCGAGTTCATACGAAGGCGGTTGCTGTCGTAGATGAACGCAACATCGATCCCACGTTTGTCACCCGAGTTGTGATGAACAACTTCGTATTTCCGATGCGGTAATTGAATCGCCTCGACTAACAATTGAAGGACAGACGCATTTTCAACTTCGCAGACGCCCAGTAGATCTGGCCCTCGCCCTTCGTTCATCCGTGTTACGACGGACGACAACTGATTGAGTTTCATGGCGAGAACTTCTTCGGTCCACCCCGCCAGCTCTCGCCCAAGATAGCGCTGCAACCAAGGATGTCGCTCCGGATCATCCTCGACCGCGAACAGATTCTCAACATTCCACCAAGTTACGAAGTATTCGTTCATCTTTGCTCGACTCTTATTCTCCACCCTGAAATGCTTGTACTCAATTCGAGTGAGACAAGTCGAGTGCTATCGCCCGAACCAGATCGTCTCGCAGGTGTCATTCTGGTTCACGCCCTTGCTTGGCAAAGTGCCCGCTGGCAAGGTATCTTCGGCACTGAACTTACTTGTCACGAGATGCGGAATCGAGAATGATCGCGATTATTGACTACCAAATGGGCAACCTTCGCAGCGTGCAAAAAGGCTTCGAAAAGGTGGGCCACCCCGCCGAGATTACGTCATCACCTCAGGATATCTTAAAAGCAGACAAGGTCGTGTTGCCCGGCGTGGGCGCGTTTCGCGATGCTATTGCTGAACTTCACAAGCGAGAGCTGGTGGAACCGATTCGCGAAGTGATTGCCGAGGACAAACCGTTTCTCGGCATCTGTCTTGGATTGCAGTTGCTGTTCGAGCGAAGCTACGAAGGCGGCGAACACGAGGGACTTGGCGTTGTGCCTGGTGAAGTGAAAAAGTTCGAACTTCCCAAAGATTACAAAGTACCGCACATGGGATGGAATCAAGCGAACATTAAAAAACAGGCACCAATCCTGAAGGACGTCACGGAAGAGTCGCACTTTTATTTCGTACACTCTTACTACGCCGCACCAAAGAACACTGATGTCGTAGCGATCGAGTCAGAGTATCACGAGCCATTCTGCGCTATGATTTGGAACGACGCGAATCTGTTCGCAACGCAATTCCATCCAGAGAAGAGCCAAACCGACGGGCTGAAAATTCTAAAGAACTTTGCAGAGTTGTAAGCGTTCGTTGCACTGCAGCGGTAAGGACGCGCGATGGAACGTTGGAGAGCGGCACGCCGAAGGGTTCGCACGTCTATTTTACTACGTGCGAACGAGGATCTCGCCTCGTCCGCCTTCGATTTGATCGCCGTGGTAGAGATCGAACTCACCAGCTAACAAATCGGATTTGTTGTAGCCCGCTTTTTCCATTTCACGGCGAAGCATGGTCATGACAAGCGGTTGTTGCCGACCGCCAGAAGTAAACGTTGGAAGCAGTTGCGGTGGCTCGTCATATAAAAACACAAGCGTCCCTCGTTTCATGCCTGCTCCGTGGCGGATTCCAACTTCACCACCGATCAAAATTGTGCCGGCAAGCATATTGAATCCGGCCAAATCACCGATGGATCCTCCAACCGCGATCGTGCCGCGTCTCATCGAGTGTCCGATCTCGTTTCCTGCATTGCCGTCGACCAAAATCGTGCCGCCCCGCATGCCTGCTACGCTCCCTCGATACGCCGAACCGACTAAGTGACCGGCACCACCATCGACGTGAATCGTGCCGCCCTTCATTTCTGCACCCACCCAATCGGAGACATCGCCCTGCACGTCAATTCGGCCCCCAGACATTTCGCTACCAACGTGTCGGCCGGCGGTGCCTTCAATCGTAATTTTGCCGGAGCTCATTTTTGTTCCAATCCAATGGACGCCAGCGAGTTCACCCACGAACCGCATCTCTTCATCGCTGGGATCGCCAGTCACTTTGAAGAAGTCTGCCAGCGTAGCCTTGTTGTTGCCTTCGAAAACCTCCATTTTCTCGATCGCGGCGAGGTCCAATTCACGAACGCTGCACGGCGTGATACCCTCCACTTCCAAGGGAATCGTCGTCTTCGCTGTTAGCTCGATCGTCAACGGCATCTTTTGCTACTTCGCTGTTATCAGTCACGCTTCGGAATTCGTAGGACAAGTATAAGGCGGGCAACAAGCGAAATGGAAGACACACCAAAGTCTGAACACGCCGACGCGATAGCGGGAGTCGTATTGTGTGGCGGCAAAAGTCAACGTATGGGTCGCTCGAAAGCAGATCTTGTTTTCGGATCTGAAACACTGCTTGAGCGAGTGGTGAGAATCCTGCAGGAAGTCGTCGATCATGTTGTCGTGGTCACAGCACCGAACCAGAC
>CAYNJG010000437.1:0-2780 GCA_964397295.1 uncultured Pirellulaceae bacterium | reverse complement strand
ACAAGTGCGAGTGGCGGAGTTGGCGAGCGAAGATTGTGATTGTTGTCTCGCTCGCGAGATGCTCTCGCCGCTTGAAGCGTTTTGTGATGGTAATCCCCTAATTGCGAATCGCTTAGGCGAAGCCTGCATGATGTGCGCTTCTTGCGAGGCGACGCCAAGTTGTGCGGGATACTTCCAGCGTGCGTTGCAAGTTTCGCCCTCAAACGTTCAAGCGTTGTTAGGTCTGGCTCGCACGCATGCCCGGTCGGGTGACTACGAATTGGCGTTGTGCAATTTTCAGATAGCTTCTCGCTACATGTTCGACGATATGAATCTGAAGCGAGAAATCGCAAGGATGATGGGCGAATGGCAGGGGCCGAAAGTCGCACAGCAGTACTACCAAGAAGCACTTAATCAGACATCGACTGACAACGTATTGGCTGCCGCTCGAGACCAACCGGAACGGCTGGCGGAGCTGGAATCGGAATACGCAAGCAGGTTGGAATTGGGGTCTATCCTCGGTACCGAGATGCAAGGCAAGTGGCTTGTAGGGTGGAGTCCGTTGTCCGCTCAAGGCGTATTTCAAGGTCTCTATGAGCTAGAGCCGCACAATCAAGACTCCGTGTTTGAGATTGCCCAAGCCCATAGTCATCTGAATCGAACACGTCGCGCGATCAGTGAATACCAACACTTGTTGTGCATCAACCCGTGCCATCGCGAAGCGCGGATTGCGTTGGATCGCAATCAGAGGGAAATCTCTCCGCAATGGCACGTGTTCAGTCGAGCTCGAAGCCAACGCGGTCGGGACGGACTAGCGACTATCGACTTGTACGATGTCGGTTCGCTGCTCCAATTCCCGTTGGGCGACGAAGACGAATTCGTACAAGTCGGCTACTCACGCGCGGCGTACATGCCGCCCAGCTCGGCACAGTTGAACGGTAATATCGCGCTAGGACGAATTCAATGGAAACCGTATTGGCCGCTCTTGCTGTTCGCGAACCTGGACTACGAAACTTACGATTTCGGTTTCAATCCTCGCGTGAACTACGAGATTGGCGGACGGTACCGCTATATCGAAAACGCCCAATTCCGCGCGAAGATTCAGCAAGAAAACGTCATCCTGAATCGCGTTTCCATTGCCCGCGATATCCACCGTTACGGTTTTGAACTTGCAAATGAATGGCGTCCTAGCCAACCGTTCGAAATCGATATGATTTATCGCTATTGGGAATACTCCGACGACAACGGAGCACACGAGGCTGGCATTCATACAGGCTATCAATTCACTTACGGTCGCAAGCGATTGCGTTGGCTTACTGACATTGATTGGATATCGTTCCGAGATCCCGAATTGAATCCGCCGTTCGATATCGAACAAACCATTCACCCGTATTTTGCGCCTCGCAATTTCTGGTTTGTCACTGGCGGTTTAGAATGTCGTAAGTACTTCGGTTGCGACATTTTTAAAGGTGCCAACGTCCATTGGCTTCAACTTTATCTCGGCGGTCGAGCGGACTCTTCGGGAGTTGGATATCTTGTTGGCAAGGCCGAATTCGTTCGTGATTTCAACAGTCGTGTGACTTTGAAGGGCTATTTCGATCTCATTCAATCTAGCGTTTATGACGTCGTTGAGGGTGGTCTTCGCATGACGGCTCGGTACTGATCGTAGCGAATGATTCGGCTGGGTTGTTGTAAGAATGCGACTTCCCGTCGTTGTTCTTTAAGACGACAGGTTTCATGCCGAGGGTACGCTACGTTTCGGAAAACCGCGATTTTTGCCCCTGCACGACTTCCTTTGAAGGCGCAATGATGCCCCCACTTCGATACGTTTCCTCGTTACTTGTCCTTGCGCTTGCTACAACCTCTATGTTGGTTGTTGCTGCCGAGCCAACGGTGCGTGCGCCGCGAACGAAGAAGCTACCTGTCGGTGTGTCACTTGCTGGTGCAGAGTTCGGGTGCGAGTCGCCTGATTTCTCTAATGAAAATCCTGGCCAGCTTGGCGTCGATTACACGTTTCCTGAATCTGAAACGATCAAGTACTTCACCAAAGCAGGTGTCAACGTATTGCGGATACCGTTTCGTTGGGAACGTATTCAACCGAAACTTGGGCAGCCGCTTGATCGGCAGCACGTTTCAGAACTGCGAAAACTATCCAAGTTTGCTCGACGACATCGCACGACTCTTGTTTTGGATTTACATAACTACGGGCGGTATCGCTTGGCCGGAGTTGGCGATTGCGTTATCGATCAATCTGTGAACGGTGACGTTCCGGTCACGCGTAAGCACTTCGCTGATCTGTGGTCGCGGCTTGCGTTGGAGTTTCGCCACGATCGATCCGTCGTTGGCTTTGCCCTGATGAATGAGCCTCACGATATGGGTGGTTCAGACTGGAAGCAGATTTCGCAAGTTGCTGTTGATGCCATTCGTAAATCTGATCGCAAAACGAACATCTTCATTTGCGGTGACGACTGGGGCAGCGCCGAACGATTTGAAAAAGCTAATGGCGCCAAAGCTTGGATTAAGGATCCAGCAAACCGCACAATCTACGAAGCACATTGTTACTTTGACCTCGACGGAAGTGGTAAGTATCAGAATTCCTTTGGCACAGAAAACGCAGGCGATGCGACTATCGCTGATCGCGGAGTTTCGCGAATCGAGCCCTTCCTAAAATGGTGTCGGCGAAACGGTGTTCGAGGCTTCGTAGGAGAATACGGCACACCTCGCGACAACGGTTGGCGTCAAGTGACATTGCAGTTCTTGCAAGTATGTAAAGATGCGAACGTGGGTGTTTGCTACTGGGC
>CAYNJG010000436.1:0-2782 GCA_964397295.1 uncultured Pirellulaceae bacterium | reverse complement strand
GCCATGTAGTTGACGAACTGAGCCACGTCGATGTGGTCGCGTAGGAACTCTTGTCTTGCTTCCGCCGTTCTCAGATCTAGACCCTCAACCAACTCTGCGAACGTCGTTAAGTCGGTTACGTCCCCCGTTTTTTTCTCAACGCCGGTCGTTATGTCGCTGAGGGCGGGATTGAGATTTGATCGCTGCACCAACTTGTAGAGATCGCCCGTGCTGTCGTAGTCTTGTCTTTCGAGGTAGTTGGCATCTACTTGCTCAATCCAAACTCCGACTCGATCGAACGATCCATTGAGTCGCATAGCCGTGAAGAAGGAAGCCGAGGCGGCACCGCCAGCCGCCGTATGAAGGTCGAAGCCTAACGATTGGCGCAGGTAGGACGGGTCGGAACCGTTGCCGTTCAGGTTGATTTCGGTAACCGTTCCCAATTCTTCGCTGACAAACAGTCCGTGATCAGAGTTGAAATCAAACTTCTGCGAATCCGAGCTATTGGTCGCACCTCCGCGCCGTCTGACAAAAATGTTGTCGTAGAATCGACCGTTGTAATAGACAGAGGCCCGAGTGCCGACTCGCGTATGCGACGCAGCCTCGTTCTGTGTAAACCATTGGAATTCTGGCAGAGCTGTATCGAGTGCTTCTTCGACCACGGTGCCATAGTACTCCGGCGACTGGCCGTTGCCTTCTGTGTCCAAGAACGCTGGTCCGCGCGATGTGGCGCCGGCGGTGTCACTTGTCGTCACAAACCAACGCACCATTTCGCCAGGATCGGACACTGACCCGGGAATCGTTGCAGTGAAGATTCCATCGAATGCCACTTCGTCGCCCATTGTTCCGTCATCACGCATCGCCACGGAGACTTCGGCCCCAAACATCACTCTGTAAGTCAAAACAACGTCAGCGACGGGCGCTGCTAGGGAGGTAACCCTCGCCATAATGGTGAGTGATTCATCGCTTGAAATAACGGGTGGGTTCTCTGTTACGTCGCGAATTGCTGGCCCTGGGTTGAGGACTCCTGCCGTGTTTGGACGGCGCGGTGTCGGTGCGGTAAAGTAACCCAAGGTCGGAGCATCCGACGACGGCACCGTCATGACAAGTTCGGGAACCAGGAGCATGTCGCTGCTTGATGCTTGATTCAGTGAATGGATCGCGAGCACATTCGAGCCGTCTTCGAGAAGTCCTAGGAACTCAGACACGTCGAAATCGACGTAGTTGACCGCGTCTGAATCGGGATGGTTGCCGGTGGCGACGGATGAATGACTCGGATTCCTTGGGGCATTGGCACTCGCAATGGGCGTTGGATCTCCATTGAGATATGCCAGAAAGCCGTCGTCATATCTCATTCGCAGCGTTAACGAGTTGATCACTTGACTGTCTTCGACGTCGAACGGAATCCGCACATATGCGTTGTTAGTCCCGTTCGGAACGGTCGTTCGAATCAGCGACGCGTAGTCAGCTGGCGACGTCTCGTAACCGATTCCGGTTGGACCAGAAGGCCAAGACGTGTCGTCGAAGTCTTGATTTGTCCAAACGTCATCGACGGAATCGTTCGTCGGAATGAAGAAACGAGCGGTATCCCCGTCCGAAATGAGGTTCGTCGTCTGGACAGATATACCTATGCCATAGGACACATCTTCAAACTGAGGGGGAAACTCATCACCGTACGACTGAATCAGCCTGAGTTCGCTGTCGGGGTCGTCGAACGAGATCCCAAGAAACTCACCCCCACGACTGAGTTTGAAGTTGGTATGAAGGTTGCCAAGAACGTCAGTGTAGTCGTCGCTGGATTGACCCGAAGCAAAAACAACCAGATGTTCATTGGCGTCGATTGTCTGCGGAGGAAACGCCCACTTGTCCAACCGGGTTGCATCGTCGGTGAGGAACCAGCCTTCCAGCGAAATAGCTTCATCGGTCGGATTGTGAAGTTCGATCCAGTCGGAAGAATTGCCGTCGCCATCCGAAATCCCGTTGTCATTAGACGCGACGAACTCCGTGATCAACAACGGAGCGGCGGCAAGAACACACCGCTGTTCCAGAGTTTCGAATCGTTTCGACGAAACGCGATGCCGCAAGGATGCATGATTGAGACGTCTGTTTATCACGTGCCTACTAAATTAACTGTCTTTGCTGAACTTCTCATACATGATGATAGACGAATCGAGCAGATTGTGCGGGCGAATTCGCGTCTTTTGCCAAACTACCGAAACATCCACGCAACGCCCTTTGGGTCTTTGTTCTGATAGCAGTCGCGTTGGTCGGCTGGTTTCAGATATTTTTGAGATAATCTGTCACCGAATGTTCATCCGCGCACACTAGTTGATAGCCAACAATGTGCCGTAACGAACTTTAAAATTGAATGCAGATGGATTCCAACGTCAAACGTACCGTCGAGCGATTTCAATCTGGAGATCGGGAAGCGTTTGCAGCACTGGTTTCGCAGTTCCAGAATCTCGTTACGACAGTAGCACTGTCGGAATCAGGAGATTTTCATCGCAGTGAAGACATTGCGCAACAATCGTTCATGGTTGCCTGGGAGAAGCAGCGTGAACTGAAGGATCCAACTCGATTCGCGGCCTGGCTACGAGGGATTGCACGGAATTTGGCTCGTAACGATCGCCGTTTGAAATCAAACGTTCAATCGCGATCGAGTCTTGCGATCGTTGATGCGAACGAACCCGCGACGTCAACGTTTACTCCGCTGGAATCTGATTTACAGGACGAGCAGAGGGAAATGCTGTGGGATACGTTGCAACGTATCCCGGAAGAATATCGCGAACCCATGATCTTATTC
>CAYNJG010000435.1:0-2813 GCA_964397295.1 uncultured Pirellulaceae bacterium | reverse complement strand
AATATACATCGCTGCGAGCGTCAGTTTCGTGCGAATCTCCTCGTGCTTGCTCCGGCGCCATGAAGGCCGGAGTACCGATGATTTGGCCCTGTTGCGTCACGGACACGTCGATGGCATCGCGTTTGGCTAAACCAAAATCCATCACGTGTGGATTTCCAAAGCTATCAACCATGACGTTGCCAGGCTTCAAATCGCGATGCACGATGCCGGACTGATGAGCGTGTGCAACGGCTTCGGAAACGGTCAGGCAGAACTTGGCGATCTGCTGAAAAGACAAAGCCTCTCGTTCGCTCCAAGTTGCTAAAGATTGGCCCTCAATGAGATCGCTGATGATATACGGTCGTCCCTCGAAGCGACCTATCTCATGAACGCTGACGATGTTCGGATGCTTCAGTCGTGCTGCAGCACGTGCCTCACGTAAGAGTTGCGATAAATCTTCTGACTGATAAGAAGATTGATGCGGCAACTTCAAGGCTACCTCGCGATCAAGCAAGGTATCCTGTGCACGCCAGACAGCCCCGAAACCACCGATGCCAATACGTTCAAGCAACTCAAAGTGAGCAATTCGTCTTGCCGCTTCCGGTTGGTCTGCAAGGTGGAAACTGTTTTGGCATCCCGCACACTGAATTGCATCGTCGATTGATTCGCAATCATAAACGACGGTCTCAAAGCAGTGGGGGCAGCGAATAACAACATCGGTCGTCGAAGATGTTGATGACGCTTGAAAGAGCGAGTCTTCTATTCGGTCGATTCCCGAAGACTTATCCGCGATGCGTCGAGCAAAGGAAACCGGATCCGATGTGTGAGGTAGAGGCTTCGATTGATCGAGGCTCTCAAGTCGTTCTCCCAATTCCGGTTGCAGGTCAGCGTTTGCATTGAGCAGCAGTAGCTCGTCAACTGGCTGCCCTTGTTCGCGCGCCTCCAGCAAGATCATGATCAACTTGTCGATCCGCTCAGCCTTGTTCGGCGGATCGGGAGGATGTGCTCGGTGTATTGATGACAACAGGCTAACCTTTTTTACTCAACCATTTCACCGACTCTTGTAGGCTGGTGCGAAGTGTTTGTTTGCCGCGATGGACGAGACCGCGAACCGAACCAGCTGTTGTGTTCATAATTGTTGCCGTGTCTTCGATTGACCTGTGCATCAGGCAATGAAGCGTGATCGCTGTTCGTTGTTCGTCCGAAAGTCCAGCGATTGCAATACGGATTCCGTCAATTGCCTCATCGCGAGCGACAAATTGGCTAGGCGTATTGTCCTCCTCGGCCAACGTCGCAACAAACATTTTCACACTGCTGCGAAAAGCATAGCTCGCATTTTCTTTTCGCTGAAAATTCCCGCCCCGTTTTTGGCGGCGGTAGTAACGAATGCAATCCAGCAATCGATGTTCCGCGATGGATTGCACCCAACCTTCGAACGCAGTCGGGGCAGATGGATCAAAATTGCCAATACTGCGAAAGACGTCCACTAACGTCTCCTGGAGTACTTCATCGGACGAAAGTACTGAATTCAGATCCGCTGGGACCCGGGATGAAACGTATTTCTCAAGATCTTGGAAGCACTGACGGAGCAGCCGTTCAACCGCGTCTCGATCTCCTGCGACCGCCGCTTGTATATCTGTATTATGGTTCATTCATAGTGCCTGCCCTTTTTTATCTTACACGACTGGTTCATTGCTCGCACTGGGTTCCGGGAAAGGTGCTTGCTCGGCATTCGTTCGAGGTGCGCCGAGCTTTACCACGACGATGCAAACACTAGCAACGGCATGGACCGTTGGTGCCATCATCCAGTCAGCCGAACTCATTGACCTAGCCAACCTGGCCTCGGTAAGCCAACGAGTCGTAAATCGCCCCGACCGCATCGAGCCTCGCGCGAACAAACGCAGGCCAAAACTCATCGCGCTGTTGAACAAACCAAGGCAGCTGGCAACTAAGGAGCTCTTTGATGCGGCTACGTGAACGTAAGTCGTTAGCTAACAAACAGCAGTGCCATTCGTACCTGACACCTTTCAATTGCTTACGAGCAAATCCGCATCGGGCAAGTTTCGGGCGTCTTCTCTAGATATCTCTCGAACGCTTCGTAGTCGGCATCTTTGTAGAAGAGACGCATGCGGCCAACACCACGGTTCAAAACGTGGAAGACCATTCCGCCGGGAGCTACACGGGCTGTTCGTGGCATGCTTGAACATACCGAATCGACAGAGCGGACTCCCACTGTGTTACGTTCGCGACGAAAACTTGTAACTTACCTAATTGAGCATGGGGCAGATGTTAATCGGTGCTCTGAGGTTAGTTTCGATGGCACGAGGGCGGTTATCCACTGTTTCGCGCTATCGTCGATCCGCAGTGGTCCGACATGCTGCTTCGTTTTGGCGCTGAGCCGACGCAGGCGGCTCCTGACGGTGAAATCGTATTGCACCGCGCCGCGGGTTACTCGCCCAAATCGGTAGTCAAAGAAGTTGTTGATCAGCTGATAGAGGCTGGCGCTCAAGAGTCGGCCAAGACCTCCGATGGAAAGACGTTTAAAGACATCGCTGCACGTCGTGGTGTTACAGTATGACAGCCAAGTTGAGCGCGGTTGTCTGCTGCTATACCGAAACGGAATGATTTTCGACGTCGATTCATCAGAATACTTCCGCGGTCTCTTCCGCCGTTTCTTCGATTGACTGTTCTTGCACCAGGGCTGCCCGGATCACTGCACAGACGTAATTTTGTTCTTTGCGCGACAGGGCGCTACCTAGCGCAGTCTGTTGGTCAGCGGACTTTACCACGATCATGGGCTCTATCCCTTTGGAGATAGAAACGCTGCGTACGTT
>CAYNJG010000434.1:0-2814 GCA_964397295.1 uncultured Pirellulaceae bacterium | reverse complement strand
GCTGGGAACTGATACCAGATCAACGATCTCATTCATTTCTTTTTCTCCATTTTGTCCAGCAGA
This sequence comes from uncultured Pirellulaceae bacterium, assembly GCA_964397295.1. Classification (GTDB taxonomy): domain Bacteria; phylum Planctomycetota; class Planctomycetia; order Pirellulales; family Pirellulaceae; genus CAYNJG01. Next base: position 2,751 of record CAYNJG010000434.1, on the reverse strand, counting down.
TCCCTTGCCTGATCGATTTCGTCTTGGGAGGCTTTTCCGCTTGCTAGTGCCTGCAATACAAGGCTCATAGCCGACCCGTCGTAGATTTTGTCGATTAGGTCTCGTAGAAATGTTTTCGCTGCACGTTGCCGACTGAGTGCGGCGCGATATTGATGCGGCGAAACTTTGTCATTCCGCTTTACGAGCCCTTTTTTCAACATCACCGACAACATTTTCACGGTCGTTGAATAATTGGCCGAACGAACTTCGCTGAGGTGCTCATGGATGACTCGAACGGTGCACGGCTCCTGCTCCCAGATAATTCGAAGTATCTCGAGTTCGATGGCCGTCGGTTGTTCCGATCCTAATTCGCGCATTTTCAGCTCTTATTCCTAATCACCCTGAACGCGAAAACTTTCGCACCAGCAACTTAGCGAAAGCTTTCGCCAACCTGACCAGCATCATAGCGAAAGCTTTCGCTACGTCAAATAGAAAATGAGACAAGTCGCTCGAATCCACTTTGGACGCTTCAACCTCACTGGTAAAACCTATGTCGGATCCATTTGGGAATAACGAAATGAGGCGGCGGATGACACTTACCTCACGATCGATGATTTTGCTCGCAGTACTGCTCGGATGGATGCAAACATCCGTGGATGGGGCTCACCCAAACTTTGTGGTCATCTACGCGGACGATCTCGGTTACGGAGATGTCCTGTGTTACAACCCGACACGCGGAAAGATCCCGACACCGCATATTGACCGACTTGCCGATGAAGGCATGCGATTCACGGACGCGCATTCATCGTCTGCCGTATGCTCCCCGTCACGGTATACGTTGCTCACCGGTCGCTATCATTGGCGAACGAGATTGCAATCGGGAATTGTTGGACTCTGGGAACCTCCGGTCATTACCCCAAATCGGATGACGATTGGCAAACTCGCGCAACAACAAGGCTACCAAACGGCTTGCGTAGGAAAGTGGCACCTTGGCTGGAACTGGCCCATTGGTGCGGAGGACAAGAAGCTTTTTCTGACCGGCGGGTACGGCGGAACGAAAGACATCACCGCCACCGACGAACACCGAGCGGCCTGGGCGAAGACTTTTTCACAAGTAATTCCGGGCGGCCCGACAGCAGTTGGATTCGATGAGTATTTCGGGACGGACGTGCCCAACTGGCCGCCGTATTGCTTTATCGAAAACGATCGTACGATCGGCGTTCCGTCAGAATTTGCATCCCTTGAATTGTTTCGCCACAAGAATCTCGCAAGCGTCCAGGGGCCCGCGATTCCGAACTGGAAACTAGAGCCCACTCTGCCCGCTTTGGGAGATCGCGCCGTGGAATTTCTGCAGCGATCAGCGAAGGACACGAAGCCGTTCCTGCTGTACATGCCACTAACGTCGCCACATACTCCGCTGTCGGTAAACGACTCGTGGAAAGGCAAAAGTAAACTTGCGAAAGACGGTTCTTCGTCAGGCGACTACGCGGACCTGGTGATGGAAACCGACGCAGTCGTTGGCCGAGTACTCACCGCACTTGAAGAGGCCGGAGAAGCTGAAAACACCTTAGTGATTTTCACCAGTGACAATGGTTGCGCGCCCTACATTGGTGTTGCGGAACTCGAAGCGCAAGGACATTTCCCGAGTGGACCACTACGAGGCTACAAGGCGGATGTCTGGGAGGGCGGACACCGCGTTCCGTTTATCGTTCGGTGGCCAGGAAAGATAAAACCCAACTCGCAATCGGGACACCTCATCCATCAAGCCGATCTTCTCGCGACGCTGGCGGCGATTTTCGAAACAAAGCTTCCCGACAATGCGGGCGAGGACAGTTTTAGCTTACTGCCACTCCTACTCGGTTCCGACGATCCTGTACGGAGCCATGCGGTCAGTTGCTCAAGCAAAGGCTTGCCATCCATTCGCAGCGACAATTGGAAATTCATCCCAGGCCCTGGGTCCGGCGGATGGGCGAAAGGTGGAACGGAACTGCCTTTGCAGCTATTCAATCTCCAAGACGACCTTGGAGAGACGACTAACCTTGCAAACAAAGAAACCGATCGCGTCAAAGCAATGTTGGATCAGCTAGAGCATCTCATCTCGCAAGGGCGTAGCACTCCCGGCCCAACGCAAGAGAACGACGTGCAGGTTGTGAGATACCCTCGAGACACAGCCAAGTAATCTCTCGGGTGACCGATACGGGTTTCAGATGCACGCTGCATGAAGAATGCCCCGGCTAGTTTTTCTTCGTATTACGATTCTTCCACGCACGTACACGCTCAACATCGAAAGGACCTCCATAGCTATCTCGCAACTCATCCGTTCGTGCTCGCATCCTCGCAAGTTGATTCGCATGCTCTGGATCAGCTGCAAGGTTCTTCAACTGGTCAGGGTCTGCTTCTAGGTCGTGAAGATATTCGTAAACTGGGTCCTGCTCGAAGTATCGCGCGTATACGAAACGCTTGCCTCGAACCCCCTCCCACTTTGGAATCTTTGCGTTGTCCATCAAGTGCTCACAGAACGTATCTTCGCGCCAGTCGTCGGGCTTCTCGCCTCGCATCAGCGGAGCCAAGCTACGACCTTGATAGTGCTCGGGAACTTCTACTCCAGCGTAGTCGAGAAGAGTAGCGGCAACGTCGGTATTGAGAACCATTGGCTCAGCCACCTTGCCACGCTGCTCCGCTCTGGCTCGAGGATCGAAAACAATCAGCGGGACTCGCAACGACTCTTCGTAATGCGACCATTTTCCAGCGAAACCGCGCTGGCCTTCGTAG
>CAYNJG010000433.1:0-2856 GCA_964397295.1 uncultured Pirellulaceae bacterium | reverse complement strand
GTTAGGCCCCATTTCCGGTGTGCCGTACCCTTCGGGTATGCGGTCTCCCACCTCCTGCAACCGCTCCATGACGAGTCGGCGAGCAAAGTAGATGTCCATATCATCTTCAAAGTAGACCGAGACATAGGACAACCCAAATAAGCTTACCGAACGGATCTCTTGCACTTTTGGGAGCCCGGCCATACTCGACTCAATCGGGAAGGTCAGCAATTGCTCGACATCCTCAGCCGCCAAGCCAGACGATTCGGTGTAAATATTGACCTGTACGGGCGTCACGTCCGGGAAGGCGTCGATGGGCACCGTGACGACCGAACGCCAACCCAACGCAGCGATCACACCGAAGGCAATTAGTACCAAGAACTTATAGCGCAACGAGGCTTCTACGAGTTTTTCTAACATGTGCGTCCCCTAGTGCGCGTGGCCTTCGCCAATGGATGATTTGAGCTTGAGCGACTTGAGGTGAAAGACGCCATCAATCGCGACCTCATCACCCGCAGTAATGCCGCCACGGACGATCGTCCAGTCACCGACCGTGGGACCCGCATCGATCGCCTCAGCATGAAACTCATGCCCCTTTTCGAGTTTGAACACGGTCGGCGCGCCATCGATCATGGTGACTGCCGAGCTCGGTACTGCGAGCATCGGCGCCTTTGTGCCGGTGACGATCTCCGCTTCAACAAACTGTCCTGGGTGTAATCGATCGTCGGCGTTGTCGACTTCGATGCGTAACCCTTGCGTACGTGTGGTTTCGTCCAGCTGGTGATGACGTTGAATGACCCTGCCTTCAAGCCAGGTGACGCCGTCGAGACTGACGCGCGCGGTAGCGCCGTCATCGATATCGGGAATCCCGTTGACGACGGTTTGTGCCTCGACCCACATCACCGATTCATCGGTGATGTCGACAAGGACACGTCCCGGCTCGATCAATTCACCCACGATGAAGTCGTCTTGCAGCACCGTTCCCGCCTGCGGTGCTAATAGATCGAATGCGCCGGTGGCTTTGCTGGCATCCCCGGACTTCAACAGAGACGCCGCTTGCGATTGGGTCATGCCATAGGCGAGCACTTTGGCGAGCGCCTGTTGTTGTGCCACTTGCGCCTGGGTGTAACGGCGTGCCGATACGGTCTTCTTCCCCAACGATTTAACGCGTTGCCACTCTCGATCAGCGACGATGAGAGCGCCTTGTGCCTCAGCCATCTGGACGCTCGAGAGGGTCAGTAACCGTTGTCCGGGCTCGACGGTTTCGCCAAGACGGACGTGACGTGCTGCTACCTGTGCGGTGATGCGTGGCGTCACACGCGCCGACTGATAGGCGTTGATGACGACCTCGCCGGGCAACCGTCGGGTTTCATTCAGGGCTCTCGGCACAATAGCCTCGACCACAATGCCAGCAGAAGTGCGTTCATCGATGGTCATCTCGATCACGCCTTCTTCTTCCTCGTCGTGATCGTCATGCCCATCTTCCTGGGCGTAAGCAGGGGCAACCAGTGCGACTAGCAGACACAACACCCACAATCTTCCAGTGTTCATCATCTGATTCTCCAATTCATGGGTACGGGTAATGTGATTCATCGTTGTTCTCCTCCGCCAAACCAGGCATCCACTTGACCGGACGCCCACAGCCATTCGAACCAGGCGCGCCATAAGGCTTCGCGTAAGTCGAGTGCACTTTCCTGTACGTCGAGCGTGGCGGTCAGTTGCACGAGATAATCCGTGGTGCTCAATTCGCCGGCTTGCCAAAGTCGTTGCAGTTGTTCGGTCTGACGCGTGAGGCTGGCTTGGCCGGTTACCTTCCAATCACCCCAGGCGCCGCGCGATAGGTCATAGCGCTCTGCCGCGCTGATCAATCGCGCGTGGGCCCTCTGCATGACGTCATCAGCCTTCTGTTGGGCCTGGCTGCGCTGGGCCATCGCGGCCGTGACTTCACTTTTGAATCGATTGCGCACGAACAGCGGGATGGTGACGTTCAGTCCAATGAGGTTTTCACCTTCTTCTCGGCCGCCGGTTAAGCCGATGGTCGGATCGGGTCGGCGTTCGCGGCGACGCAGCTCAACGAGGTGGTCTGCGGACTCCACCTGACGGCGGGCGGCCTGCACTTCGGGTAAAGCGAGCACGAGTGACTGAGGGTCGCTGCGCGTCGGCAGATTCGGTAGCGCGCTCGGCAATGACGGCCACTGCGTTACCGTGCTACGTGGTGTGAGGTTTCGAACCGACTGGCGTGCTTCAGCCAAGCCCGCCCCGGCGGTTGCCTTCTGAATACGCGCGTCGGTGGCCGACAGCCGGGCCAGGTCCACTTCCACTTGGCCTAGGTCGCCGGCATCGAAACGACGCTCGGCGAGCGCGACGAAATCGTCCATCAGCTGCCGCCGTGAACGGGCTAACGCATCACGCTCAACGCCCGTCTGATGTTGCGCCAGACCGTTCAACAACTCGACGGTGACATCCCAACGCGCGGCGAGGTACTCGGCTTCCACGACCAGACGATCGGATTCTGCGACTGCGGTACGCGCTTTACGCTTACCGCCCCAGTCGAGCGTCTGACTGATGCCGACCGACCGCGTGTCGGTCTCTGAATTTTCAGCATCGAGAGTTAGCGCTGGGTTGTACAGTGGGCGAGACGCGGCATCGCGAAACGCACTACTCGCATCGAGTGCGGCGCGCGCCGCCTGAACCCGGGGGTTGGTCTCAACCACCCCTTGTACAAATCGGGCCAGTGCCGGATCGGCCGGGGTCAGCCGCGGCGGATCGGCCTCGGCGGCCTGAGCACTCCATGGCATTAACAATAAGGCGCTCACCCATAAGGCACGCCCACAACGTGTTGTTTGCATAATTCGAATTCCAGAAACGGTTTATCGA
>CAYNJG010000432.1:0-2863 GCA_964397295.1 uncultured Pirellulaceae bacterium | reverse complement strand
CACTTAGCTTCCTTGCCCTGCTCTGTTCGATTCTCGTTCCAAATGTCGCACACGCCGCCGATGCAGCTCGGCCGAACATCGTCATCATTCTAGTGGACGACATGGGCTATTCGGATCTTGGTTGCTACGGAAGCGAAATTGAAACTCCACAGATCGACAAGCTAGCCGCAAACGGCTTGAGATTTACTCAATTCTACAATTGCGGTCGCTGCTGTCCGACTAGAGCAAGTTTGATGACCGGCTTGCATCCTCACCAAGCAGGTATCGGACACATGACCGAACCACCCGGGCAACCACTCGGATTCGAAGGCCCCTACCAGGGTTTTATCAACGACAACTGTGCGACGTTGGCCCAAGTCCTGAAGACCGCCGACTACCACACGCTCATGACAGGAAAGTGGCATCTGGGCTATCACAAGCAAGCGACCTGGCCGCTACAACGTGGTTTCGATCGCTTTTACGGTTGCATCTCCGGCGCATGCAACTATTTCGAACCTGGAGGCGATCGAGGCATCTCCGATGGAAACGATCGAGTTGATGTTGGAGAGGGTTTCTACACGACCGATGCGTTCACCGACAAAGCATGTGAATTTATTTCCGACATTTCGAAAACCGACGACAGGCCGTTCTTCCTATACCTCGCACACAACGCACCGCATTGGCCGTTGAACGCCAAATGGCTGGACTACCAAAAGTACAAAGGCAAGTACACAGCCGGCTGGGAAGCTCTGATGAAGACGCGACTCGCCAAACAAAAAGAACTCGGACTGTTCGCCGAAGACATTGATCCAGCTCCGCATGTTGGTCCGAAATGGGATTCGCTTACCGAACAACAACGCACGGATCTCGACGCGATCATGGCAGCCTACGCGGGTTGCATCGAAGCGATTGATCGCAGTGTCGGCAACTTGGTCCGCCACTTAGACGACCTGGGGAAGCTCGACAATACGGTGATCTTCGTGCTCTCCGACAACGGCGCGTGTCAAGAAGGCGGCATCCTAGGCCAAGGCAACGAAGAGATGATTAAGAACCCTCCAGCGGGTACAGCCGGAGTGCGACAGGGATTAGCCTGGGCCAATGCTTCGAACACTCCGTTTCGGTTATACAAGCACTTTGTTCACGAAGGCGGCGCGTCCACGCCCATGATTGCACATTGGCCAGCCGGGATTGCCGAGAACAAACGAGGGACCTTCGTCCGGCAATTTGCATACTTGCCCGACTTCATGCCGACTTGCATGGCGCTTTCCAACGCGAAGTACCCCGATGGAATTCCACCCACCGTCGGCAAATCATTTCTGCCAGCTCTCCAAGGCAGCACCGATTCGATTCACACCGAACCGATTTACTGGGAACACGAAGGCAACGCGGCGATGCGTTGGGGTAAATGGAAATTAGTCCGCGAGTATCAAAAGCCGTGGGAGCTATTTGATATCGAGAAAGATCGTACGGAAATGAACAACTTGATCGACACCGAAATGAAAAAACGTGACGAAATGATCAGCATGTGGGAAGCATGGGCGACGCAGCACAAAGTTGCCCACCCCAAGGCGTTCAATATGTATCAGTTTCTCAACGAAAAAAAGCAGCAGCAAAAGGAAGCAGAGAAAGCTAAGAAGAAGGCGGCCTAGTGCCACAGTGCTATCAACGCAAAGCGTCCCTCGCCTGCGTTGAGAGTTTTCGAAAATGGCAACCCTGAACGTGGTCGTTCACAATACCCATCGACTGCATAAACGCATAGCACGTCGTTGGACCAACGAACGACCATCCAAGTTTTTTTAACGCTTTGCTCATCGCTGTCGATTCGGGTGTCTTCGCAACGCAGTCTTGCAGCGACTTAATAACGGGCACCCTTTTTTTGGGCTCGTATTGCCAGAAGAAGTCTGCCAACGAGCCGAATTCCTTTTCCATTTGGATTGCCATTTTTGCGTTGTTGATCGTCGATTCGATCTTCCCACGATGACGAACGATACCGGCGTTCTTCAGCAACTTATTGACGTCGCGAGAAGTCATTTTCGAGACGACCTTGTAGTCGAAATCGGCGAAGGCTTCGCGAAACTCGTTTCGCTTTCGCAAGATCGTGAGCCAACTAAGTCCTGCTTGAAATCCTTCGAGACAGATCTTTTCGAATAGCCGAGTATCGTTTTCGACCGGCCGCCCCCATTCCGCATCGTGATATCCCACGTACTCAGGATCATCGCCACACCACCAACAGCGTTTCAGCTTGTCTGGTCCTGTCAGCAGAACCGCTTTTTTCTCGGACATTCTTCAACCCCTACTTAGCGATGAGTACCCACCAAGGTCGCTTGCCGACGTCATAGGTTCCAATACGTTTGAGTTTGCCAGATTCACGATCGATAGCAAACATGGCCAGCTTGTCCGACGCTTGGCCAGCAGCCAGAAGGTATTTGCTTTCGCCATCAATTGCAAAGCCTCGCGGTGTCGCTTCAGTTGGAAAGATTCCAATCCGAGAGAGGTCACCGGTATTCTGATCGATCGCGTATCCCGCCAAGCTATCGTGACCTCGGTTAGCGACGTAGATGAATTTGCCGTTGCTCGCCATCTCAATTCGCGCGTTCGTGTTCTCGCCAACATATTTCTGTGGCAGCGTGCTAAGCCGCTGTCGGTACTTTAACTGCCCTGATTCGCGGTTCAAATCAAAGGCGGCGATCGCGCTGCCTTGCTCATAGTCGAAGTAGACTACATCGAGCTTTGGATGAAATGCGAATTGACGTGGACCTGTGCTTTCGCCCGTGGCGAGAAACGCTGGCTTGTTCGCGGTAAGCTGGCCCTTCGTCGAGTCGAACAAGAATTGATAAATCGCATTGGGTCCGGTATGAGGCACAAAGACGAATCTGTTTTCGCG
>CAYNJG010000431.1:0-2874 GCA_964397295.1 uncultured Pirellulaceae bacterium | reverse complement strand
TCGTCCATGACGAAGAGGAATGGCTTTATTTTGATTTCGCCAGCCATCTTCCGGGCCTCTTTTTCGCCGACCAGGCCAGCCAATAGTTTCATACCTTGAGCCAGTTGATGGGCTTGCCACTCGTATCTGGTTTGTGCCTGCAGTTCGTTCATTTCCATTCCGAGTCGCTTTTCAACATCGAAGCTTTTGCCGCCCAGGTAGCGGCACCAATTAAGACGCATCCTGCGAGAGTTGTATTGGTAAAACAGCTCCCAGAGCCGTGTGAATTGCTCCTCTGTCAAGCGCTCTTTGAGCATAGACTTTGTTTTGTCTCTCCACTCGCCCATCTGCTTTTCAAAATCAGCTTTCTTTATGTTTCCGGAATTTACGAGCTGTAGTTTTACCTCCACTTGACTGACGTTCATTTCTTTCAGCGCATCACGAATGAAGATGTCGATCTCTTTCAGTTCCGCTGGCGTAAACTTTAGCTCGGCTTGAACCCTGGGGTTTCTCAAAATCTGAAATGGAATGTCTTGCCAGACCATATGCGCAGTAGGGCGAAACATTGGGCCTCGACCATCACCGAGTCTGCATATCGAACCGCGAAACGGTTCGCCACTAGCTTTTCGAACCTGCTCTCTGGTCAGGTGTTTTTCGCGAACGAGAAAGTCCGACATTACAACGTGAGTTAGACGAGAGTCATGCTCGGAAATTGAGTTTCGTCTGTACTCTTCGAGCAATGGCTTGATCACCTCCTCCGAGAGTTCTATGTCATGAAGTGCAAATAGCGTATCAACCTCAAGCTCCATCAAAGCTTCCTGCGTATAGTGCTGTTTCCATTCCTTGAGCTTCTTATCGGAACCGAGAACCTCACGAATATCTTTGATAACTTTTTGGTTCAGCTTTGTGGCCAGTTCCTTGTGCTTTTTGCACTCATCGAAATAAAGTTGAAGACTGATCCCGGCCAATCCACCAGTGTCTCTAAGCATTTGCATTTCTTCGGAAAAATCTTTGAAGAAAGCCTCGTTTAGTTCTTGGGCGCGAGCACTTTGCTTCGCGTTCACCCCAAGAACCATCGCGGAGCCCGTGTCCAACAGCTTAGAGTAACCACTGATCAGCAACCCACCGAACCCTCGGTGACAGCGGTCTTGCGCTGTGACAAGTAGAGGGAAAGCAAGAATCAAGAAAAGGCACGTGAGTCGCATCAGAAACACCTCGAAACGGCGATGAAACGGGAAGTTCGGAAATTCAGAAGATTAAAGTGCCTGCTGAGAACGGGACGTTAAACTCTCGGTCGTGTTCGAACCCAGTCGGATTATGAAGCCTTCCGTTTATGTTGATACCACTCTCCATCCAGTACGGAACATTTTTGTATGACTCTACATCCCTGATCCAAAATGAGTTCATCGGAGTTGTGAATCGACCAACTGGAGCAATAGACCCAAAGATGCCATTCACCACGGATCGTAACGTTACGACGTGCGAACAGTTCACGCAGTTTTGGAGAGGTGTCCGGCTCGGCGTCGCGTGGCTCACGAACTTCCAGATGCGGTTCGCCGAATTCGAGCGTGACGAACGGATCCATGCCGCGTTTGACCTGCCAACATGGGCGCTCCATAAGCGGTGAGAAGCAGCGGTCAAAAATTGGGGCTAATGGCATCCAACTGTTTCACTGAGGTCGCCTACCCGAAGGTTTTTGCGCCACCGCTTTTCACAACTAGCGTCGCAACACCTATCAGTTTACCAAAAAGAAACCACGCTGCCAAAGAGACGGTGTCCGCGGCGTGGCAAACAAAAGCACTCCACCGATACGAACAGTTTTAGGCAAACCAAACGAGTGTCCAGCGACGAAGCCGCGGCCGTGCGTAAAACCCATGTTGTGCGGCAGGTGAATTACGTTAGTCGTTGCCACCTGGAGTGACATCCCATGTTTCGTTAGCAATATTGAAGGCGTCGATAAACCCTCGTCCAGTCTCGTCATCGCAATTGAGGACCAAGCCAACAAGATCAACACCAAAATCATTTGCGATCGGAGCGATGGACAAGATTCTGACCGTCATGGAAAGTGTTGGGTTAAGTGGGATGTTGGCGAAATGTCCGACTGTCAGCGTCCCCTCAAGAACCTCGACGGCAGCAACGTAGATTGGTACTGGCTCAGGTGTAGTGAAGGTTGCGTGGACATGAATACGAGCTGATATGTTGCATTCTGCCATAAACGGTAGGTCGCACAACGGAAGGTCTTTACGATACCGCCCTAAACGACGCGAACGGTGTCCGAACTAGGAAAGATCCTACCAAAGCCAGCTAGTGCTGCCAAAGCACGACAGTGTGCCGCAGGCCTAGCGTAAAAACCATGTTTGCCGCCGCTACTGTTTCCAGAAGCTGGTAGATCGTGCCAAGAGGTCCGAGAAACTGTCCGCGATGATTTTGCGGCGGTTGATTTTGTATTCAGGGTCAGGGTCGAGATCATCAATTTGTTCATCGTAAATAGCGAGATAACGGTCCCGCCACGATTCAACCACATCCGCCTTCGGCGGCGCGGCGCCACAATGCTGTGAAAGGAGACCGATGATAGATACGCTCGGCATCAATTTACCCTCGCCGCCCTCATCGAGATCGGCGTTATCGTTGTCGAAGCATGAATTCACGGTTTCGGTTAGCTGGTCGATCATATCGCCAACGTAATCGAGTGCGGCGTCGCTATCGAAGGTGCCAGCGTCCCAAGTGCCCATAGGTATACCAATCTTTAAAGAATGCGAGCGGCTAACGGAAGGTTTTTACGACACCGCCCTGAACGGCGCGAACGATGCCTGAATTTCGTAAATTGTGGCAAGGTCAGCCCGCGTTACTAACCAAGGAAGGTGTGCAGTAGGCCTTAGCGTAACAACCATGTTG
>CAYNJG010000430.1:0-2904 GCA_964397295.1 uncultured Pirellulaceae bacterium | reverse complement strand
TCATTGACGAGGCCGGGCGGAAAGCATGGTCGGAGAAGCACGGCCCCATGATTACGCAGATCAACTACGACCTGTGGCAAGAAGCCTGTGAGCTCTTAGAAACAGAAGAACGCATCCAAGATTATTATCGTGGAATTCTCCAAGATTATCTGCGAAACGGGCGCGACGTGCGATGTATCGCATCACTGTTGGGAGTCGAACTTACGTTTCCGCAGATCGAGGCAATTCAGGCCAAGCTCAAAGCCAACAAGGAAAACATCGACGGTCTCATGGTCCCGACGCGACGGAAAATCGAAGCCGAACACTTCGCAAAGATGCTACCGGGAGTCGATTTCAACGAACTGCGTGGTGAAGAGTTTCCTCTCGTTGAAGATCGCGACGATCACAGGTTTCCGTTTGATCGCGAACCCAAGGATCTCATGATTCGAATCGCGAACAAGCCAGAAGTACTCAAAGAGCTCAAGGTCAATATGAAAACGAAAGAGATGTTGGCTTACATCTTAAAGACCGTACCCGCCCAGGACAGTTTCGGTTTTCCTGCAGGCTTGGGGCGGCCGGTGCTGAACGCGCCGCCAGTTGGAAACGCTCAGCTTGAAGAACAGAGAAACGAACCGCAGGAACCAGAAGGCGATTTGAAAAAAGTACTGAAAAGCCATTTGTCTCCCGAGCAATACGAACGACTACGCCAGATAGTGATCCAGCGCGAGCTTCGCAGGTTCCAATATCATTCCGTTCTTTCGATTGCGAACGGCGAGGAAAAAAACGTTGATCCTAGGAAACTGCAGTTCGAAATCTCGCAACTCGCTCGGCAGGAATTCGAGTTGGCCCATGCGCAACTATCGTTGGACTTGAACGCAAAATCGTTTGACGAAGTTCTGGGGACTACGTTGGCCACCTCGATTGGAAGGCTGGTGGCGTTCTCGGGAAGCCATTTTGGTATGAATGATCAAGGATTGACCCCGGTAAAACGATTCGGTGATCGCTATGGCGCTAAGCCATCGACTTCGTTGAAGATTCCCGATGCGCTGACCCAGCCCCCGGCCGAAAAGCTCGTGTGGGACGTTATCAAAGTTCCAGAAGGCTGGGATTTAGAAGAAGCCCAACGCAACCTTCAGGAGAAGAACGACATCGGTCAGCAGCTCGTCGATGCATCGCGAAAAATGCGGTTGGATGAACGAGCCCTTCATAAGGAAATGGCAGATGCGAGGAAAGCTGGTGATCGAGATAAGTTGAAAGAGCTTAATCGCAAGAGGGCGAAGGAATCCGGTCTCCAGCGTTTCGATGTCCGGCGGCAGTTTCGTGAGGCGGCCAAGATCGCTCAGGAGGATGCGATCAAAGCAAGGCGCATTGTGAAACAGCTTGGTGGTGATCCAGGCGAATTCACCGAATGGCAGCATCAGATCCACTAGCTCATACCATCGATTGGGTAATCATATGAAGATTCTGCGAAACCTCATTCTTGTTGTCGCGCTAGCTCCGAGTTCGTCTCTGTTCGCTGACGGTGTGATCGAAGAAGGTTCGATTACCGAAGCGTCGAAAGAAATTGGCATGCTGGTCCACCTTAAGTGGCAAGGCGATCGTCTCGGAGTTGACCGAGAGCATTGGGATCGGTCTACAGGCAACAAAACAGAAGCCGACAAAGAGCAAGAGCGTATGGATGCCATGGTAGAGCGTGGTATTCCGAAAGAGATCGTCGAAAAGATGATGGCGCAGCCTAGGCAGAGAGGTTTAGGGGCAAATTTTCTTGTGGCTTCACCCGAAGGAGAGCTTTTCGAATCTTTGAAAATCGCGTTAGGCGCACATAGTGGAGGCGGCGGTGGCGGAGGCGAAGACATGCAATGGGATGGACGTGGCAACGGAGTGAACGCGAACATGTTGCGAAGTGGTCCAATGCGAGACTGGCAATTGCGGATCTTGGAAACTGCAGATCCCGGGCAAGAAATTGTAGTAGAGGACCACTTTTTGAAGGGATTAAGAATTCAGTTCACGACTGCTTCACGGCTGATGGTTTTTCACGTTTCGCCGGAAGGAAAAGTTCGCGTTGCTCATACTTCGGAAGAACGCAGCGAAGCGTTTCAAACGAAAAGCTATTCCGAGATGGCGGAGTTACATCCAGAGTTTCTCAAAGACTTCAACGAGTTGCTTGAAGGAATCGGTGTAAACATACCGTTGACGGATCGTGACCCAAGGGTCACCGATGCTGTCGGGAAGTTGTTGCAAATACCGACGGCTTCGGTGCGAGAAGCTGCCCAGAAAGCAGTTGAGGGTTTAAAGTCCGATTCGTACGAGACTCGAGAAGCATCGCATATGGCGATTCGGGATAATTTTGAAGCTTGGTATTCGGTGATCGGCCAAGTAAAAGACGGGGGTGGTTTGCCCGCAGAAATTCGTAGCCGTTTGGACAGCATCTGCGACGAATTCGAGCGACCGAACGAGGAAGAGCAATTCATTCGAAACCGTAATTTGCTCTCAAATCCGGAATACCTTGCGTCGATCGTGGGTGAGATGCCGAAGAGGCCGCGCGAGGCTGTCGAGAATCACATCTCTGAATTGAAAGCGGCTGGCAAAACTAGTCCATGAGGTAAACACTACGGATGTGTGCCGGGGTGCCGGGAACGGCAGTCGCTACCGCGATTCTAATCGTCGTCTGACACAAAGCTCGAAGTTCCAAACAACCGCGTGGGATCTGAGCCCACTGGGCAGTCTGACAAGCCTCGATCGATCATGCTTACAGAGTGCTAACCGTAGTCTCAAAGCTGCCAACAGCTTGTCGAGTTTTGGGCATAACCATGTGCCGTTCACCGCGACGGTCGTTCTCACTGGCTTGAAGTCTCGATACCACGCACCACGCGCCAGTAGCGATCAATGCGTAACCCCAAAGCTCCAGCCCCTCTTGGATAACAT
>CAYNJG010000429.1:0-3025 GCA_964397295.1 uncultured Pirellulaceae bacterium | reverse complement strand
ACTTCCCAGACGCTAGGTGAACAATGCGATACATTTTGCTCAATACCGTAATCTCTATTGTGGCGTTGGCCGCTCAGGCTCAAGGACAACTCGACATCATCCTTGATTTTAGTCAGGAAGCTGGTTCTCCCGGTGGCACGGGAATCGACAACGGGATTGTCTATGGCTACTCAGACTTTCCTCCTGCCTCTGGTGCGAACGGTCCCTTTTTCCACGCGTTTTCTTTCAATCTGGACGGAACGGATTTTCGTTCCGCGCCTCGAATGGAAGACGGTCCCGTTCTGGGCGAGGGAGGCCGTCCGGTATCCGTTGCTGATGGACAGTTTTGGACGTTTGCCATTGATGCGGGAATCACGCGCATCGACACCGCGACGCTGAGCGATGAGCGAATCGTTCCTAATATCAACGAGGGGTTCCATCCGGTTGTCGACGGAGATCGTATCTATGGTGGACGGATTGAATTCGGTCCAATCGGTGAAAGCTTCGGATTGTACTCGGCCAATTTTGATGGCAGTGATTTCCAAATCTTGCACGAAGCGACGGGGCCAATTTACGCAGTAGAACCTCGCGATGACGGGACGATCTTCGCCGCATCGTCGATCAACTTCGATCCAGTAACAAGGGACTTGATCCCGGGAGAGATTTTTTCGATCACGACCGATGGTTCGGACTACAACCCCATTGTTTCCTTGGAGTCGCCTGTCTTTAGTCTTGCGTTGACAGATGAAGCAATCTTCGGCTTGGGCTTTGAGGGCTTGTTCCGAGTCGATTACGACGGGCAGAATTTGGAAGTCATTGATGACGCGTTGAGTGGATTTCGCATCGTGGCTGACGAGAATTCTGTTTACGGAATTGACGACCAGATAAACGGTCCGGACACCATCTTCCGATACGCTCAAGATGGCACATCCGATGTTGAAGTGATTCACGAGTTTGGCGACGGGCCCGAGAATGGGCTGCGTCCCAACAGCGATCTTTCGATTATTGACTCCACGCTTTACGGCAGCGCTGAACAAGGTGGTGCAAACGAAGCGGGTATTTTCTATTCGATCGACACGAACTCTCCGGCGATCAATATGCCTCCTACTGGTGGTGGAGGCGCAGTGCCAGAACCGAGTTCTGGATTCGTGTGGGGCTTGCTTCTAGTAACAAGTATGACGGCCAGATGGGCCAAACAACGGTTTAAGTAGGTTGAAATCCCGTTTCCGCACTCTCTGACAATTCAGGCAACTAGGCAAAGCAATGAACTTCAATTCGTTCTTCGTGCTCGTGATTGTCTCGGTCACGAGTAGCCTTACGCCACGTCCGGCTATCGGATCTGGTACGGCGTTCGTGAACGACGATAGCAACATCGTCGTGACCACTGACTTTTCCGTCTTCGGTCTCGAGTTGAATTCTAAGGGAGGGTATCTAATCCCTATTCCGCCTGGTGATCTAACGGCCGATGCCGATCCGTTTTTAGGGTTTTTGTCTAACTCACCAAACCAGATTTCTTACACAAGCTTCCAATTTAGACCTGTCGAACAAGAAGTTCTGTCCGCAAGGTACGATCCACCCGAAGGCATTCTCCCGTCCCAAGACCTAACGGTCGCATGTGCTGCCGCCGTCACACCATGCAACATCTCAGTTCTCGATTTACCTGAACCATCTGGTGTGCGATTGTCGCTGTGGGGCTTCTTGCTATTACTCGCCGCAAGGAGTGGGTGAAGCCATCAGAAGCATTCCCAACAAAGGAATTCCGTTTAGCGAAGAACGCTGGGTGAAGCCAACAGCCAAGCAGCTAGGTCGCGGGTTAGCGATGCGATACCTGACACTTTTTGCCTCTCGAACGGCATACGGCGAACAACAGTACAACAACCAAAAAGCCTTGCCCGTTTGGCTCCGGTACAAAGACAGAAGATATTGCACCAATGCCTCGGATATCAATTCCATGGTTGCCGAACGATGTTTCTATGAGCCGACTGTCATCAACTATGCGGACCGCATCGAATGCAAGTGAACCAGGCGAAAACCCTTGGAAGTGTGAATCGAGATCAACCACGGGACCGCCACCTAACTCTGGGTCGGCGCCAAAGCCGGTGCCGAGCCCAACATCGATAAAACCGGATTGGTCTAGTAAGAGAGCTGCGGCTTCCGTTGGGCGGACCCAAATGTTCACCGTTTCAAGGGGCGGACCGCCGCCTCGGATTATCGCGAGATCGGGCGTGTCATCGCCGCTGTTCGTAAGCAGGTTGTCGACGAATCCAACTTCAAGGAGTCCCCCTGTACCAAGCGAAACAATGTTTCCTGCAACACCTTCCGGTTTGCCGATCGCATTCTCTGGCGTTTGCCAGAAAGGTTGTGGACACCTACCACCACCAAAATCGCAGTCGTAGGTGATGACAACGTCCGCAAAACTGGTCGGGCCAAGCACGAAGTCGAAATCTTGCGCCTTGCACAGTTGAGCGTTCACCAACACTATCGCGACGATTAGGAGCCACCGTCTGGATCGAAACGAGGTAACGTTTGGCATAACCGGGCCGGCGTGGTTGTCGTCAATTTTGAAAAGACGTATTCGCAGTCAGGTGACCACACCAAATTAGACCATCACCAACCGACGCAGGCAAGTTACAACCACTCAAACACCGATCAAACAAGGCCACTGCAGTTCAAAACGTGAAGACCATTCCGCCGGGAGCTACACAAACTTGATGCGAATTTCTGGGGCCAGCTGGAGGTTGCGACGCCAAGTTGACTGTGGTTCGCACTTTTCCATTGACTTCACGTACGTCGCATCTCGAACCGGATCAAACTCGATGAACTACGTCGCCAAAATCAGTTGCACGCACTTCGTTGGCTAATCCGGTAACAAAGCGTCTTGCCGTTGCGTAGCTCGAAGGTTCGATTTCTCGATTCACTACCGCCTGATTCACTGCAGTATTCAATTTTTCGAGATCAGTGAAAAACTGCTTAGCTGATTCCACGCTGTTGATTCCGTCGGCAACCGTAGCGTCCAAACTTTCGGTCAGTTCACTGAACTGCTGGA
>CAYNJG010000428.1:0-3045 GCA_964397295.1 uncultured Pirellulaceae bacterium | reverse complement strand
GAGCAAATCCTGCCGATACTACATCGCGCCGGTTTCCGAGACTATGCTGCCGAAGCTTTGGCGAAACCAACCCAAGCACTCCAGGTGCGCGGCTACCCGACACATACAACAGGCTACTACACAAGAGATCCAAGTTTCGGAAACCTGTTGCGTACAGCTATTCAACTTGGTTTTAAATGCCATGCATACGAGTCGAACAGCATGGACTATCTTCAACGGGAGAAGATGCAAGCAAGAAACCTCGCCCATTTAATTTCGAAATCCCCGAATCGCAAATTCCTGGTGCATGCCGGCTATGCGCACGCTTACAAAACGCCCAACGAAATGGGTGATCAATTGATGGCGGCTCATCTCTGGGACCTTACTGGTATCGAACCCTACTGCATTTATCAATCGTGGCATTCCCCTCACGAAATTGAATCGCGAAGGCTTTCCCAGTTAGTTGACGTTAATGAGTTACCAGTGATGCTGGTCCCGCCACCCAACGATCTGCTGAACGGCCAATTGCGGTTTCCGAAAAACGCCATCGATGCTTTGGTTGTTCACGCCCCGACTCTGGATAAAGGGCCAACGGAACGAGTACACAGTTTCCCCAAAATGCGCCGACAAGTGCGTGGTACGTGGCAAGGAAATAAATGGCCAGTGATGATCGGTGCGTTTAAACGCGGCGAGTCACCAAACGCAATTGCGCTAGACCAAGTACTGCTGCGCGAGAACGAACGCGACTACACGCTTTGGGTGCCGCGAGATGTCGACTACGAATTGCGAGTGTTCGACTCAACCGGCCTCATACGTTGATAAACGCCGATCATCACGACAAGAAAGGCCGCAATACGTCCAGCGTCTCTGGCGTATTTAGCGACTTTTTGCCGAAGCCCCGAATTGCGCCCGCCTCGACTGCTGAGTCCTGGTGCTCGCTGAAGTTGGTAATCAGCATCACTTTAAGGTCAGAATTGAGGTCTCTGATTTGACGTAGGACTTCCATGCCTGAAGAGCCGTCGCGATCCAGCAAGCGATTGACCAATACGAGATCGAAGTCGTGTTGTTTCAATTCGCTCATCGCATCGTCCAATCCATGAGCTTGGACAACAGTCGCATCAAAAAAAGACTCGATCATGTTCGTGATCGCGCTATGATCCGGACTACAGTTGCCGATGTCTAAGACACGTTTGGGCATTTTACTTTTCTTCGTCGTCTTGAGCGATCGCAAACAAGTGTGTCTTGTTTGCGATGTAGAGCACACCGTTTGCAACAATCGGCGTACTGTAAACCGAGTTACCCATGTCCATCACTTCCATCGGCTCATTTGATTCTTTGTCGCCGAACTTGAAGATGCTGACCTCACCGTCTTCGTCACCGATGTACACTTTGTCGTCGACGATCAGTGGCGAACCCCACGCTGCAGCGAACATATCGTGCGTCCAGTGAACTTTGCCGCTGGTTGCGTCGAGACAATGGAAGAGCCCACTGAAATCGCTGATGTAGAGCATATCGTCCTTTATGACGACCGTTCCGCAACTGCGATGCATTTCTTCTTCAAAATCAAATTCGCCATTCCCGTCTTGGTCGAACTTGCTGTAATGCCATTTTACCGCGGAATTCGGATTATCGACGGCTACTTCGCCCTCTTCTTCATTGACTTCCTGTAGTCGTCGCCGTTCCTTTAGCTTTTGAGAATCTTCAGGGTTATCGCGAACTATAGGAACGCGTTCATCACCTTTGATCTTCATCGATAACTGTGGACTGACGTCGCCACGTTTGGTTGGATCGATACACCAAAGATGCCCTTCACCTTCACCGTGTTCCGGGTCTTGGCCAACGGCTACGTAGACTAACTCCTCGTAAATGACTGGGGTCGCAATAATGTTGTTACGAGTACCTCGGCCACCCAGAATCCATTCCGACGTTTTCGGGTTGGCGTCAAATTTCCAAAGTAGCGTCGGAACTTTGTCTTTGCCGCGGTCCGCTTGGAAGCTGTAAACCCAGCCGTCTCCACCGGCAAAAATAGCCTGGGGAACACCGCCCAAGTTGCCAACAGCGGGCGAAGACCACTGGCCGTGCAAAATATGGTCAGCGGGTGACTTGTCGGTCCAAAGCAATTCACCTGTTTCCATATCAAGTGCGATGAAGCTTGGGGCATCCGGGCGAGGCAGGTTGATGTGCGATTCATCCAGACCGTTCGAAGTATTCACAAAAAGAATGCCACTCACGCCGGTCACGGAACAACTGCACATATTGTGTTGAGAGATGTTGAGCGGAGAACCCATCATGTTGACGCGCCAGATTACGTCTGCTTCGCGCTTTCCAACAACTTTTTCGTCTTTGACCGGACCATCGTTCTCATCGTCGTGAAAACCTTCAGCGTCGCAACAGATCACTTCCCCCCTGCTGCTGACAAACCAGACACGATCACCTTTCACGAATGGAGCACAGCAAATGCCTTGTAATGGCCAGTCGTGGACTCGACCCGTTTTGAGTTTTTCACTCGAGTGCTGCCAGAGAAACGAACCGTCTTCTTCATCGAAACAAACCAAACAGCCGAGGTCCGTTTCGGATGGGTAGCGTTCGATGTAGCCACTACCGTTGTTCGTGCCGACATAGACGCGACCTCCGGCAACAACTGGATTACCGTACGTTTGACTACCAAGCGGCGAGACCCACTTAATGTTGGTCCCTGACCCGGCAACCCAATTGCCATCGTCGTCAAATTCACCAATATCCCATTCGGAGGGAATGTTCCCGGCTTCCGCAACGTTGTTTCTTGATGGGGTGCCGCCCCACATGGGCCAATCGCCAGTTGCTTCTTTCGCTTCGGGATTCGCGAAGAACGCGACTTCTTTTGTTTCGTAAGTCTTGACCGGACCATTTGGTGTGGCTGGATCTTGTACTTGCACCAAGTCGGCAAGCGATGTGTATGAATTCTCTGGAGTCGGCAGCATAGAAAGCGCGATCGACCCAACGAAGAACGCGACAGTGATAGCGCCAAGGCTACGCCACGTAGATATTCCGCGATTGAAAGACGGCATGATGTTTATACCTCTGCTT
>CAYNJG010000427.1:0-3094 GCA_964397295.1 uncultured Pirellulaceae bacterium | reverse complement strand
CACTATTAGCTACTACGACTTTGGCTTACCCGAAGAGATTGCGGATGAGCGAGGAGCAACGCGATATACGTACACAACGCATGCCCAGGTCGAAACGGTCTTTCTACCAGCCGGTGGCCAGGTCGATTTTACCTACACACCAGAGGGACCCATCAGGACGTTGACCGATGCGGTGGGGAACGCGCGCAACTTCGACTACGACGCCCTAGGGTATTTGGCCTCCATTACTAACGCGTCCGGCGATGTGCTCGAGTTTCGCTATGATTTGGTCGGCAACCAGATTGGACACGGAATCGTCGGAGGAACTCGGGTCGAGAGGACCGTGAATGAGGTATTCCTAACGGAACTCGAAGAGTGGTTTGACAGTGATGACGAGTTGACTAACACCGTCACCACAACCTACACCCCATTTGATCGAGTTGACACGGTTGCAGATGCGTTTGCAACGATTGACTTAGACTACGACTCAGGGCGGCGACTCGATGTTTTCGAGCGAACGGTTGAAGGGCTTGATGATGCTACCGTCGAATATGACTACAATCTCTCCGACCAACTGACCCGGGAAACCGTCCGTCTGGGCAGCAACGTGCTGAGCACGACTTCGTATGGCTACGACGAAGCAGGACGCATCGAACTCATTTCATACGCCACCGACGCAGACCAAGTCGATGTGAGCTATGGCTACGATTCAGTAACTGGGCTGCTGGCGACGGTCGAACGGTTTATCGCAGGAACATTATCTGCCCGGACGTCCTACAACTACGACGGTCGCGGCCAATTGGAATCGATCCAGCAGCACGATGGAGCGGGCAATCTCATAGAGAACTTTGAGTACGCCCGCGATCCGGACGGACGGGTTCGCACGCTAACAACCAGTGCAGGCACGGAGACCTACGCCTACGACGCCGGTGGCCAACTGCTATCTGTAGATTACAGTGATCCATCTCGCATCGACGAATCGTACACCTACGATTTCGCAGGGAATCGAGTGTCGTCCCATATTCACGGTGATGCTTATGTCACTGGCCTCGACAATCGCATCGAAGCAGATTCGCGCTACTCGTACACATACGATGCCGCGGGCAATCTCGCGACGCGAATTGACAATCAGCAGTCGATCACCAGGACCTTTGTGTGGGATGCAAGACACCGCTTGATTGGTGTGCGCGATGTCCAAGGGGGCCAAACGATACTTGATGTCGAGTATCGTTATGACGCAGAAAATCGGCGTATCGTATCGATCGTAGATACGGATGAAACCGAACCGGTATGGACATACTATCTACACACTGCCGACGAGGTGGTCGCGGAAGTGATCGACCCCGATGGCCCCGATGGCCCGGCAGAACCAACGCTAGGTAGTCAACGGCTGACAGGTTTGGCGACGGACGAGTTTCTGGCCAGCATCGATTCGGAAGGGAACGTGATCCTGCCACTACTAGATGAACTGCGCAGCGTTCGAGCGGCAATTCATCAGGATGGAGAGATCGCGGTTGTCGAATTTGATGCGTTCGGCAATCCAGCGACAGACTTGCCGTTTGAGCTGAGCCACTCGTTCACCGGTCGCGAGTACGATGAAGCCACCGGTTTATACTATTTGCGAAATCGGTTTTATGATCCACAGATGGGGCGGTTTCTAAGTCCTGACCCAAGTGGCTACAGCGGTTTAGATGAAAACCTTTATCGCTATGTGGGTAACGACCCTATCAACGCGATTGATCCTTCGGGCCTCACAGCGGAAAGCGTAGCAAAAGGCCAGTATCGCGAGGACTATGCGGCGTTCCAGCAGTTGTATGGCGTTTCTCCTGTCGCGACCCAAGCCTTAATCGATGGCTTCGAACGTATTGATCGCGGCTTTTCACCAGGTAATGCCTGGACGAACCCAAGTACAAGTTGGGGTGACCTGTTTCTCGAAGCCGGCAATGGAGTTGTCCGCGCAGCAGCAACCGGAGTCAAAGAAATAGGGCTCTTCGCTTACGATGCTCTCGGACAGCTTTCTTCCGGCATCTCTGCAGCCGGCGTAGCCAGCTACGGAGTCCTGACGAACCAGGTGGTGAGCAGTGACTACATTTTCGTTCATGAGTCGGAGGGGGCGATCGCTCAGGGTTTGGGACGACTTAATCAGCTAAACCAAGCTGGCTACTCGGATGGATTCCTGGGCACGCTCGGCAAGGTATTCCTGGCTCCGGTGGAAACTGGCGGGGAAGCCGTTCTGGGCATCGTAGGTGGAATTTTTGGGATTCCGGGGAACATTGCCGGGGGCCTCATCTCTGGCGACTTCGAAAGATTTGGCCAAGGTACTTTTGACTTGCTAACGCTGGCCTCGCCGGCGAAAACGGCTAACGGTTTTCGCAGCGTCGGGTCTGGATTTACCGCTGTTCGGTCATCTGTGAGGGGAGTTACACCTCGTAACTTCGTGCAGCAATTCGGAGCATCTGCTGCCTCGAGCCCCACGATGGCCTTTGGCAGAGCTGTCGTACCAGTTACTACAGATTTCTTAAAAACAGCTGCGACTACGGCGGTACAAGTAGGAAGACTGGTAGTCAGTCCGAATTTGACTAACAAAACTCAGGTAGCTCTCACCCAAGTCACCAAACAACTTGAAAAAGAGGGTCTGGTGCTGCTTGAGAATACAAACCGCAAGTTGGCCTTTGCCACGAGGGCGCTCCAAACCATCGGCAATGTGCATAACCCGCTCAAATTCTGGTATCCCAAGGTCGATACGATTGCCGATGTTGTGAATCCTTCTAGTTTTGACGATGCGAAATTTGGATTTAACGCGATTTTGGATTTGGGCCGACGTATAGCCAGACGTGACCTGGCTCAGCTTTCTCGGACAGAGCTGGCGAGAATTCTTCCTGAGGGCTCTACGCTTATCAAGGAATTGGACCAAGCGAA
Source organism: uncultured Pirellulaceae bacterium (assembly GCA_964397295.1). Taxonomy (GTDB): domain Bacteria; phylum Planctomycetota; class Planctomycetia; order Pirellulales; family Pirellulaceae; genus CAYNJG01. Next base: position 196 of record CAYNJG010000427.1, on the reverse strand, counting down.
ATTGGCGTCCGCGAATGCACGGGCAACTCTGGTACGATTCGCGAACAGTTCAGACCTCGTCGTCCGCAATGGTGCACGTGACTTATTGACACTAATCGAAAAGCACCAATTTAGTTTGCCGGCCGTTTGGGAGAAGACGATCGCTCGAATCAACGCGGAAGTTCGCACCGCAGACGACTTGGTACGCGTGCTGGAG
>CAYNJG010000426.1:0-3097 GCA_964397295.1 uncultured Pirellulaceae bacterium | reverse complement strand
GTGTATTTGACATTGATGGAATCATAAATGGGGGACCAGCCAGTCCCGCCATTGAACTGTCTTTAATTCCAACCATATTGGCGGAGCTAGTAATCAGCATCGATCCGGGAGTCGCGCCAGGAACCTTTGCCTACGTTCATATTGTGAATCCGACCACCGGCTTCAATCAGTTCAATTTCAGCGGGCCATCTGGAAACATTGACGTTAGTGAAATTAGTATTCCAGCCGGCTCCGGCTCCGTAACGGTAGTTCCAGAGCCTAGTGCCTTTACGCTAGTAGGATTGATTGCCTTGTTGGTTCTTCTCAAATCCCGTTGGGTAAAAAAGAGTAATGCTGATTCCTAGATGAACGAATGCCCATCCATCGTCGGTCGTCTTGCACTCGGTTTGAAGATCTAGGTGTTGGATGACTTCGCCAACCGACTTACCTGCCGCCAGCATCGTCTCCGCCTCGCGAAGCTTCGGAAAATAATATGCTCCGCTTTCAATCGTTTCTTTGGCTTGCTATGATCACACGCCGGGGCGTAAATGGCGACACTTGGACACGATGCAGTTCAAGACGATGCTGAACGCGGCGATTAGTGGAATGCCCCGAGCATGGAGTGAAGCAAGTCAGCGTGCCTTGGTCGGGTAAGAACAGTCGCTTTACTCTGTTGTTTGAACGCTTTCCGATTGATGTTTTGTTGGCCACGCAGAACGTCAAAGGCGCTCAGTCGATTCTCGGGACGGGCTGGGAGCAGACCTGGAACATCGCTCGGCGTGCAGTCGAACGTGGGCAACTGCGTAAGTAGCAGCTTCCCATGCCTCGGATCGGCATCGACGAGAAGTCTTTCGCTAAGGGACAGAGCTACTTCACGCTCATTTACGATCTCGATCGCAGCACGGTTGAAGCGATCAGTGAAGGCCATGACAGCGAGGCTGCTGACGCTTGTTTTTCGCAGCTTTCCGCCGAGCAAATCACATCGATTGAAGCTATCGCGATGGACATGAGTGCGGCGTTCGTGAAAAGCGCTAAAGCGAATATTCCTTTGGCGAAAGAGAAGATTGTGCACGATCGTTTTCATGTGATGAAGCTGGCCACCGAAGCGGTCGACAAAGTGCGTCGTCAAGAACATCGCGAACTCAAGCAGCAGAAATGCCTCCCTCCGCATACGGTTCTCCCGAAGTTTGGCCGCCAGACTTCCAAGGACAGCACACACCACGAGCGAGGGTCAATAGCAACAGTGTCCGAAGTCGGTATTGCTTTCGCTTCATCGCATACACCTCAACCAAACGCTTATGCCCGATTCTAGTACCGCACTCGGCTCAGCCCAAGACATTCTGTGTTTTGCAACAAACTGTGCGGGATGCGTTGGCCCAGTACAGGCATGCGCCCGTCATCGAACCGCAAATGCTTGGCCGCCGTCGCGTGCCGGGTTTCGTTCCGGCGATGAATCGAGATGGCGATCGCTGGGACGCTTCCATCGCAGAACGTTGCGTTGAGGGTTGGAGGATGAGCAGTGCCCGAGTGCCCCAACTCATTCAACGGGTGTGAATTCACGACTGCCGGTTTGATAGGGATTTCGTCGGGAGGATTCGCTTGGCTTCCTACCCGTGTTGGGGCTTTCGATCGTGTGTAGCGCGTTCTACGATATCTATTTGAACTGGTATGCTACACGCATTGCGACCGCCTCCCTCCGCCCGCGCCTCGTCTTGTGACACTGCCGATCCCGAGTAAGCGCTCAGCAGTCCACTTCGACCTGGCTCAGCATGTCTAAAAATAGCGTCGACATCGATGTCAGAGAAGAACGAGCCTGTACTGGTTCTGAATATTCGAACGAGATGACTGACCTCAGAATCCCGCTCCGACACTCGACGCTCCCTGTCTATCGATGCTCTCGTTACGATCGCCCTTTGTTAACCTCATTGTAATGCAAAGCTCTATCCAAAAATGCGATTAGATCTCTTCTGCCTTTCACTACTTGCCTGCCTGTTGGTTAGCCAAGGCCAGGCACAGGATGCTCCAAAAACGACTCAGTCCGGCGAAGCAGCGAGGACTGAATTCTTCGATTCCACCAAAGTGCATCAAATACATCTCGAGATCTCGGCTTCCGAGTGGGATGCGATGCAAAAAGTCGGCTCACGGAGCCGGGCCGGAGAAAGAGCTACTGAACAATCGGACGCTCAAAGCGGTGAGAAGCGCACCTACCACAAAGGAAAGTTCCCATGGGCCATCGCATCCGTCACCATCGGAGATAAGGTCTTGAAGGGAGTCGGAGTGCGCTACAAGGGGAACGCCAGCTTTGCTCTTTCGCGGGGAAATCTGAAACGCAATTTGAAGCTGAAGTTGGATTGGACTGGCGAGGATCAGCGTTACTCCCAAATCAAAACGCTCAACTTGAATGCAGGAGGGTTGGATCCCTCTCGCATCCGTGAAGCACTTTCCTACTCGATCTTCCAAGCGGCCGGAATTCCGGCTCCCCGCACCTCGTATGCTGAGGTCACTCTTACCGTCCCGGGGAAGTATGAAAAAGCCCACCTTGGCCTCTACACCTTGGTGGAACAGGTCAATAAATCTTTCCTGAGAAACCGATTTGAAAGTAGCAAGGGCCTTCTTCTCAAACCAGAACGAATCGAGAGCGTCAATTATCTCGGTGAAGATTGGAAAGACTACGTCGACCGCTATCACCCGGATGATGAGGCAACCGCCAGCCAATCCAAACGGGTCATCGCCTTCGCTCGGCTCGTCAACGAAAGCGACGACGAGCAGTTCCAGAAAGAGATCGGATCGTATTTGGATGTGGAGCGATACCTGAATTACATCGCCATCAATGTACTGCTGGTCAACCTCGATAGCCTTCCGGTGATGGGACAGAACTACTACCTTTATCTCCATCCCGAGTCTGGAAAATTCATCTTCTTCCCATGGGATCTCGACCTCTCCCTGGCAGGTTGGCCGCTTGGTGGCCCTCCACCAAAACAGATGGACCTGAGCCTCTTCCGCCCCCACGCAGGTAAATGCAAACTGCTCGATCGCCTCCTCGCCATCGAGAAATGGAAGGCGAGATACGAGGGTATCCTCAGAGCTCTCTCTGCCCGCAACTTTACGAGAGCAAGGC
>CAYNJG010000425.1:0-3098 GCA_964397295.1 uncultured Pirellulaceae bacterium | reverse complement strand
GAAGGAGCCGATCAGACGCAAGCTTCCTTTGTCGCTCCGGTTGTGGAAACGGCTGCTGAGATTCACTGCGTTCTTGAAGTCACCGACGATGGCTCGCCCGCTTTGACTCGGTATCGGCGGCTCATTGTGAACGTTGAATAGATAGTAGCTCAAGCCCAACTGAAATCATGTTACTGAAAGACAAAGCCTACGAAGAAATCCGACAGCGCATTCAAGACTCCACCTTCGAGGCCGGGACTTTGTTGTCGGAACGGAAGTTAGGTTCGCTTTTGAAAATGAGCAAAACGCCGATCAAGGCGGCGCTCGAGCGACTGGAGCAACAGGGGTTCGTCTCCGTGGCTCCGCAGCAGGGAGTCATTGTTCGCGAAGTTTCGATCAAGGATGCGGCTGACCAGTTTGAATTGCGGCGTGTGATCGAGACGTATGTCGTCAAGACAATGACAGGCAAACTGACCGACGCACAGCGCGATGCAATCAAGAAGAACCTCAAGCTGCAGCGAGCAGCAGTCGCGAAAAATGAAGTGCACGATTTCGTCATGTTGGACGCGGACTTTCATCTGTTGCTGTGTCGCGTCTTGGGAAATGACGCGATGGTCGAGTGCCTGATGCAGCAACAGGAACGTATGCATCGCGTTATCGCACAGGTTCTTTCCAAGTCTAATAACCGGCTTGGCGACGCTGTAAAGGAACACGCGGAAATCTTCGCGGCGGTGCAAGGCAAAAAGCCATCGTTGTCCGTCAAACTGATCGAACAGCATTTGGACTTCGGGAAACAATGCCTACTGTCATCGCGCTGGTAATAGTAGCTCGGCTCTCCGAGCCGAGCGAGTTCCGTAGAGCTCTCCCAACAATATGGTTCTGCTTGTCGACATTTTCGGACCAGTCACTGATTTTGAAAGAAACAACAAGATTTTCTCACATCGAAAGAGGAATCCATACACGCTAGTCGTAACGGCCCTCGAATTCCGTGTAGTCCGTCCGACGTTGTCAGATGACGTCGCTCCGCGACTGTGCTTGAACTCGTGACTGCAGACCTTGGGTTAAAAACCCAAGGCTATCAAAAAGTGTCGCTCCGCGACAAAAACCGCGAAACGGTGGCATGCGGTAGTCTTGCCGAAGGGCTACACACGTTCTCGTAGTTACGGCGGCTTCCACTGCCGCAAACGAGCCGAGTATCCTGAGCTGTGTCGCCAGCTTCGTTCGGAACGTAGTCCGAGGCTTCAGCAAGGCAGCACGAAACTTGCCGCCAGCGATGCTGCCTTGCTAAACTGAGGGGCGAGAACAGAGACCAACGGTTAGAATCCGCATACGCCCGCGGAAGTTCAAGGAATAGATCGGGCGTTGAGCGGAGTCGGTTGGCGGCATTGGCTCGGATTGCTGAAATTGAAGAAACATGAGCGAGCGGTGCATACTTGCCATCGGGTTTGGCGTCCCACTCAGGGCAAACTTTGCATTTAGGCCGTCGATTTGGATGCCCGATTACATCTCGCCAGCGTTAGAATTAATGTGTGGATCGTGGAAGCCGGCTCGCTCGGCCCTTGCTAACCAAGTGGCCAGACGACAAAGTAGGTTTCGCTCGACAGACAATGAGATGAACCGACACTGATCACAGGCGGGCAGCACCAAACATGGCAATTATGAGAGTTGGAAGAAGGGCCCCGGACTTCTCGTTGGAGTCGGTCGATGGATCGGGAGCCAACAAGAATACCGTCTCCTTGGACGATTATTTGGACGGCTGGCTGGTTCTACTTTTCTATCCCCGCGACTTCTCCATGATATGACCGACGGAGCTGACCGCCGTGAGTGGTCGAATGGAAGAGTTTACTGATCGTGGCTGTGATGTTCTGGGGATTAGCTCAGACGATATCGATACTCACATCCGCTGGCTCAATACGCCACCTGCCGAAGGAGGTCTCGGGCCAATTGCGTTTCCACTTGCCGCCGATCCCGATGGAGCCACGTGCACGCAATACGGGGTGTACATCGAGAAGCAAAAGGTGACGCTACGTGGGTTGTTCATGGTCGATCCGAATGGCGTCCTTCAGTACCAAGTCGTCCATAGCCTAAGTGTTGGCCGAAGTACTGATGAAGTGCTGCGCGTGCTCGATGCTTTGCAAAGTGGTGGTCTCTGTCCGGGCGAGCGGCCGATTGGTGGCAATACCATCGACTTGATGTCCAACTTGCAACCAGGCCGAGTCCTAGGTTCCTATCGGATCGAAAAGGAGCTCGGTGCCGGTTCGTTTGGAACGGTCTTTCGGGCAAGAGATACACTGCTCGATCGGATCGTCGCCCTCAAGATTCTTCGCCGAGATAACAGCGAATCAACTGCTTCGCTATTGAATGAAGCACGCGCCGCAGCGGCACTCAGTCATCCGAACGTATGTGCGGTACACACGGTTGACTCGTCGCATGGCGCCGAGATGATTGTCATGGAGTTCGTCGATGGGCAGACGTTAGCCGACATCATTAAGGACGGGCCTTTACCAAGTGATCGCGTTGCCGAGTTCGCGAGACAGATGGCAGACGGAATGGCCAACGCCCACGCGGCGGGGGTTATCCACGGCGATCTGAAGCCGGGCAACATCGTCGTCACGCCTCAAGGTTCAGCGAAAATCATGGACTTTGGCCTTTCGTTTCGCGAGTCGCCAACGAAGGTGGAAGAAGACACCCTAGACCATTCGGCGGGGAGCACGAGCGCGGGATTGTCCGGAACGATTGGCTATCTCGCTCCTGAACTCGCTCGCGGAGAGAAGCCAACCGCGGCGAGTGATACATTTGCTCTGGGGCTCGTCATCTATGAGATGTTGACCGGTAAGCGCGCAATCCGAGGCAGCAACATTCTCGAAGCGCTTCGCAATGTCGAGGATTTCGACGCAGCTTCGTTCGTTGCAGAGCTGCCGGAGGAGTTCCAAACGAAGATCGGCAAGGCACTGTCCCGCAACGCAAGTGATCGGCCGTCTATGGAAAGCCTCGCGAACCTGCTGAATTAGCAATGCGACGAGGGAGATAAATAAAGGTGGCTGGGAGCGAAAAAGCGGCAGGAGCCTAAATAGATCCACGCCCAAATCGGAGCAATGTCGTGTGCCACTGCTGGCTTG
>CAYNJG010000424.1:0-3122 GCA_964397295.1 uncultured Pirellulaceae bacterium | reverse complement strand
CTATGTGCGATGGGCGTACCCTCACCTTACTTACGACTCGCTTTTCCAAATAACGATGGCAATGAATACCTCGAGTACTTGGACATGCAGAACATCGCCCCGATCGATTTAGATGAGTGGAAAGTTGCGCTTACGGCGTTCTTGCAGAGTCTCACCAAACACTGCGACAAACGCTTGGTCTTAAAATCACCTACGCACACCGGACGCGTTCGCATGCTCGCCGAGATGTTTCCCAACGCGAAATTCATTCATATCGCTCGAAATCCATACGACGTTGTGCCGTCGACCGTACGACTTTGGAAGTCACTGGAATACGTTCAGGCACTACAAGCACCGGGAGCTGAACACTTGCCAGACTACATCTTTCGCGCGTATCGACGCATGTACGACGGCTATTTTTCTTTTCGCGACCAACTTCCGAAAAACCAACTGATCGAAGTTCAATACGAATCGTTGGTTGAAGACGGGCCGACTGTTTTTAAGCAGATTTATGAACAGCTTGAATTGGGATCCTTCGAATCCATTCAAAAGCCCCTCACTGCGAATCTTGAGATGCGAAAAGACTACAAGAAGAACACTCACTCATTGAATGCAACACTCGTTGGACAAATCAACGAACACTGGCATGACTACTTCGAGCACTTCGACTATCCGCTTCAGTAATCAGATCGCTTAATACGTGCCCAACGTCAGACAGCGGAATCTGCTTCTTCCAACTAAGAATCGATAGCAAGATCTACGAAGTCTTTTGCTCGTTGCCCGAGCGGATTTGTTGCTGAAGGTTTCGCCGCCCCGCACCAATTTGCGGATTCGCTTGAACTGCTTGAATCTCTGACCGAATCTCTTCCGGCGTCATGTACAAACTCTGCTCAAAGCGATAAAGCTGAAACGCGTAGTCAAGCAAACCGATAACGAACAGACAGGCACTGACTTGCAGCCCCCAATTCGCGATGAAGTTCACGGCGGTTCTTCCAAGCTCCTGCGAAAGCATCGTTCGCACAATCGCTTCACGCTGATACCAAATACCGCACCACAGTAAGACACCCATGGCTGTAAATATCGCCACGCCGCGTAGCGCTGTAACAAACTTGTCGATCGAAATCAGTTCCGTGAAACGTTGACCGGGCTGGATTCGATCAACTTTGGGAAGAACACGATCCGGGATCCATAAGAATCCAACTTGTGCCAAGCGACCCAAGATCGCCAACAACAAAACAACTACCAAAACAGGAATCGCAAAAACGGCAACCGACAAAAACGCTTCACGCACTGTCGAAAGTAACTGCAATGGGTCTAGTGAATGCGGCGAACTCCATACTGACTCAACCGTTTCCTTCGCAGCAATGACTGCCCGCGCACCAAACGTTGCAAGCATCACTGCCACGCCTAACCACGTGACTGCACCAACCAATGGACTGCTCGCCGCAACGCGCCCTTGCTGCCGCGCTTCCTGTCGACGCTTTGCTGTTGGTTTTTGTGTTCGATCGCTCATGGTGCGTTACTCGTTGCGGCCAACCAATTGCTTTGCCAACTATCGATCGTTGATTCAAACCCGGCCTCCAAAAACAGACCAATGCCACCAAGAAAGATCACCATTGAAGCAAACAGGACCGTGTTCTGTACACTCATACCAACCGCAAAATAGCCAAGCTGCGGAATAACTCGATTTATGGCGGCGAGCACCAACAATCCCACAGCAAGCGAGCCAGCGAGCGGCGCGACTGCACGAACACCTAATTGAAAGCTCTGTGAAAACAGATCAACCAGGATTTCTTTTGTAGTCGCCAATGAGCGAACACTTCCGACCGGCATCCAAGAAAAGGAATCGAGTAGCGACTGGAAAACGATCCGATGCCCCGACGAAGCGAAGAAGACCGTCAGTGCCACCAGAAAAAAGAACCGCGATACACCTTGGCTTGGCAACTCACCTTCGGGAGATCCTCCCGGCAGACCTGTCATTCCCAGCAACGACTCCGTGGCCAATTGTAGACCAAACAACAGCACCGCCGGGACTAACGCCAAGGAAATGCCAACGCTGACTTCTCGAATCAGCAGCGTAAAAAACTGAGCGGGATCCATCGTTCCATCCACACATGGTGAAACGACACACAACACCGGTACGGTTAGCAGAACGATCAGCATGAAACGGATTCGCCAAGGAACGACGCGACTGCTCAGTCCCGGTACCACTACGACCAACGCGGCAACACGCGAGGCAACGAGTAACGTTGTTGCAAGCCATCCGGGCATTAAGCTCTATCCGCCAAAAACGATCGCAGGAATTTGCCGAATCGATTCGGCCGCGTACTCGACAAAGTAGTCCGTCATCCACGGCATAAGCAAAAACAAAACGAACCCAACCGCGAGCAGTTTCGGCACAAAGGAAATCGCGTGGTCCTGAACCTGCGTCACGGCTTGCAGGATGCTCATAAATACACCGACCAGCAAAGCAACAACCAACACTGGAGCGGCAAGAATCCCTGCCGAAATACAAGCTTGCCGCGCCAAATCGATAACAGCCATTCCATCCATCGTGTTGCCTTTTTCGTTTTCTAAGTCGAGAAACTCATCAACAACGTATCGACTACCAAGTGCCAGCCGTCGACAAGCACGAACAGAATCAACTTTAGCGGAAGCGAAATCGTTGTCGGTGGCACCATCACCATGCCCATCGACATCGTCACACTGGAGACAACCAAATCCAACAATACGAATGGCAAATAAATCATGAAGCCAATCAAGAACGCGATCTTCAACTCGCTAATCAAGAACGCGGGCAACAATGCCTGCAGTGGAACATCGGCATAATATCGAGCCTCGGGCAAATCGAGATAAGCCATGAACATTTCGACATCACGACCGTTCTTAGCACGCTTGATCTGTTCGCTCATAAACTCACGAATGGGTTTCACTCCACTCGCCCACGCCTCTTCCGCGCTCATTTCGACATCGGGATTCGTATAAGGTTCGATGGCATCGCGATGAACTTGGCTCCAAACGGGCCACATGATCAAAACGGTCAGGAACATGGCTAACGTCGTGATGACTTGTTGCGGCGGGAGCTGCTGACTACCCAACGCTTGACGAAGCAACCCCAACACAACGATCAGACGCACATAGCA
>CAYNJG010000423.1:0-3125 GCA_964397295.1 uncultured Pirellulaceae bacterium | reverse complement strand
GGTTAAGTGCGGAGTAAAAAAGTAATGAGAAATCTAACACCAGAACAAATCACCACAGCCGCAACCTTGGCTGTCGAAATGATGATTGCCGATGAAATGCTTTCGTTCGACGGTGATGACAAGGAATGCGAAATCAATCTTGCCAAGCAGGAGATTGCTCGCGTTGTTTGTCTACTGAAGGCTGTTGGCATCGTGACAAAAGGATTCCAAGGCTTATTGCCTGCATCGTCACCGACAGCCACAGCGCCAGCAGCAAAACCGGCCGAGCAACCACCCCAAGCACCCGAACCAGCGCCAGAGCCTGAACCTGCGCCACAACGCCTGTCGTCGATCGTCACCAACGTGCAAGTTAACAAGCGTGCCGATGGGTCCGGCTACGACTTGACGTTTAATGGAGTCGAAGGGGCGACAGGATACGAACTGGCCTATACATCTCCATCATTGGGTAAGTGGGAAAAACTGGAGTTCCAAGGGACATCGTTATTCGTGCCTGTCGGCAGGCTGCCACCGGATCAAGTGACCTACGCAATCATCGCCGTCAACGAACTGGGACGCGCCCAAGACGCCGAAGGTAAAGACCTGTTCAGCCCTGACATGACCTTTTAAGAGCCAGCATGAGCCAACCGGCAACATATAACTGGGAGCCCAACACTCAGGGCGACACGTTTTACGCCAAGAGGTTTGGGCCTGTCACAAACAGTGCAGGCCCAATCAACTTGTCGTCTGCGTATATTCGTATGCACATTCGGTCACCTGGCAGAGACAAAGTCCTATACCGGGAATTCGATTCGTCGTCGACCGATCCAACAACCAAAATCACAATCGGTGGAACGGATAACAATGAGTTTACAATCCCGGAATTTGCAATCGACAAGCCAGGCAGTTACGAATACTCGATTGAGGTAACGATTGATGGCTTTGTCCGGACTTGGATCGAAGGTGTGATCAAGATCACGGGGGATGCAACCCATGATGAATGATGTGATTCAAATCCAAATCAGCGAGGCCGACGAATCCGTTTCAATTAGCGTACAGGAAGGTTCTGACAGCATTGGTATCGAAGTCAGCGAATCAAACGAACAAATCAATTTAGAGGTTCGGGACATGATAGTCGCTGGAACCGTTCCGACATCTATTGAAAACCGAATCGCTGAGCTTGAGAATTCAAACGATGGCCTGATTGACGGCATCGATTTTCTATCACACTACCGTCTTAAACGAGATAACTAAAAATGAGCAACGAACTCGAAACACGACTGAAAGCAAACTTTGACGAGATCGCCGGCGATGTCAAAGCGTTATTTGCTGGCATCGGTGACCTGTCATCGCTTAATGGCACTGCAACAGACACTTCTAGCGCCGCCGTTATTCTTGGCGAACTGTTCACGTTAGTTAACGGGACAGGCGCTGGAGACATGCTGAACGCCGACAACCTTTCTGGGCTCACTGACTTGGTTCAGGCGCGAAGTAACTTGGACGTCATGTCATCAGCACAAGTGGCTTTGGCGATTGCTGGAGTCACTTTGGCGGGGCTTGGTGGTGTTAATCAGGCAGCAGTTGACCTGTCGATTTCAACAGCGATCGACACCGTTACAGGAATGCCGCTGGAAGCGTTCGACACTATCCAAAAAATCTCGGAAGAACTTGCATCGGACAATACCGCGTTCGCCGCTTTGACAAACGTAGTCGGCAACAAGGTCGATTTCACCATTCCGCAAGCTCGAACAGCAGTCGAGAAATTACAAGCTTGCCAAAACATCGGGGTCGGCAATCCAGATTTTGACTTCCTCTCTAGTTACCAAGCTATTCGGGATGCGTAATGCAAGAACGACTGGACAGAATCAAAGCGGCTATTGATGAGATTGCGAACGATATAAAGTCACTTCGACAGAAAACAATCTTTCCAATCTGGGCCGAGGAAAACGGCGCACTTGCCAGCAATACTTATGAGTGGAGTTGGGGAAACGGTGCCACTGGGAACGACATTGGAATACCGGTTCCGGTGGCGTGCGAGTTTTTTGCTTCCAGTTTCAATGCCGATGCATTCGGGACATCGGTGTCAATGATAATTGAAAAAAACGGTACTTCGATTGCCACTCCATTATTCGCAAGCAACAACACAGTATTTACCGAGCTAACACCAGTTCAGTTTGCAGCCGGCGATAGAGTTAGTTTCAAGACTGGCACCGTCGTAGGCACCATCACTGACGCACGAATTTGTGCTTGGTTCAGGACCGTTTAATACCAACCTTCCTACCAGCTTCGGTAACCCGCGACCCTGCCAATTTTCGAAGCGTATCTAAACGAGTAAAACATGCCTGAAGAAAAGAAGAACATGGGGCTGGTCGGAGTGTTCGCTGCCGCCGCAGTTGGACTGTTATTTCTCGGCCAACAGCAAATGGCCAAAACAGCCGGAGACAATACTGCGAATTTGCCAGCAACAAACGAGCGTGTGAAAACAAATGCCCAAACGATTCTACGGAATCAGGAAAATGCACGCGCGGATCTGGACAAACTCGCCAAATCATTTCGCGACGACCTGGACAAGCTAAATGAACGGCTGGCAGACAGCATTAAGTCGAACGCGCAAAATTCACGCGCGGATCTGGACAAACTAAATGAATCATTGTCCGACCAGATTAACCGCCGCGAAGTTGAGCAGGTCAAGTATATCGACGGGCTTGACGCAAAAGTTGCCGAAAGAATCGCGGAGATCAAAAGGGAATTATCCCACCTGTCCAACCGCTTTGATAACCACCAAAACAACCCGCCTGCAACCCATCAACACGGGAACCACGAAAAATGATCAACCAAATATTTCAGTGGGTGATTGAAAACCCAATGCTTGCAATACCGATTATCTTAACAGTGCTAAGTGTCGCATGGGGCTGGTTGTCCAATGTTATACAAGGCACAGCGGCGTCAAATAAAATACAAGCCAGCCATCCAAACCCACTGACGGCGGACGAGTTAATAGCCGTCTCAAAGTGCGTCGAGCTATCCTATCCACAAGACGGAGAATCCGAGTCAGATTGGAAGCGGGCAATGCCTGGACGATTGGAATCGATTGGTGCGGACCTTCATGAAATCAAGACTTCTTCGGGCATTGAATACTTTCTCTGCAC
>CAYNJG010000422.1:0-3133 GCA_964397295.1 uncultured Pirellulaceae bacterium | reverse complement strand
AGATTAAATGGAGCGAGGCTCGTTCGGCTTCGGATCATTATCGCCGATGCTCGGATCTCCGGGGAGAGCGTCTTAAAGGATTGATCTCGACGGTTAAGGGTCGATGGAATTGGATCCTCGAGGAGGCCGCTAAGGTCGAGGAGGATAACGCCGCTATCGAGAAGGAGGCGGCCGACCTATTTAAGGACTAAGAGTTCTTTGTTTAGCTTTATGAGAACGTCGAGCATCTTACGCTCGGCGTTTTTATTTGCCTTCTCGAGATCCTCGGTCGCGCGTTCGACCTTGGCGCAGATCCTCCGATACTTATCTCGAGGCATTAGCTCGCTCCTCGGCCGCCCGGATCTTCCTTTTCAGATGATCGACAACCATTAAGCAAACGCTCTCCCATCCGGCTTTAGGAGAGCCCGACCATCCGACGATAATTCTATGACCGTTTGCGAGGATCTCGATCTTGCCGTGACGTTTGCCTTTGCCGGATCCCATGCCGACGAAGATATATTCGTTCTCGTTACAGAACTTAATGACGGCCTTCTTTACGCGCCGGCGTCCTTTAACTTGCGAGACCATTATTCGGAGATCTCCCGGAGGATCTTCCGGCCGGCGACGATATAGGGATCGTTAGTACGATTTCGCGTCGGACTTGTTATGCTAGTCTTTTGAGTGATGGGGCCGAAGATAGGGAGGAGCGCAGTCCCGGCCGGGGAAACCTTGCAAAACCAAAGCCTCCCCTTCTCGTCTAGCGCGGCCGGCATAGTAACGCCGGCGATAGTAGCTTGCTTAAATGTCGAGAGTAACTTCATAGGGTCGCCTTAACCCTCGGGTTGTCAGATCCGGTTCGGGATTGGCAGTAGCGAATAAATCCCGGAGCGTTTAAGTTTTCCTTTTGTGTCCCCCATTTAAGATTATAGGGTCTATTGTTCGTCGCGTCCTCGTCCATGTGGAGGCAATAGGGTTTATCTTCTGGCGGCTTTCCGTTCCAAGTCTCGCAAACTAACCGAGCAACCTTATAAGTCTTGCCGGCTCTTTGGATAATATATCGCCCTTCCTTTTTATCCCATGCTCCGCGCCAAGCTTTGCCGCCGTAAGTTCTAACTCCGCCGTTCGGCATAGGTTTAGTGTGGGGGATAGTTCTAATCCTCCCTTCCGAAGATACTTCAAAAGGGAGGTTTTTTACTTTCTTCCAGTTTTCTAGGATTCTAACCATGCCGTTTCCTAAAATGGTATTTCGTCGTCGAGGTCGAAGTCGTCCTTAGGCTTCTTGCTCGAGGAGGATCCTCCGCCTCCGCTCGAGTAACCGCCAGATCCTCCGGAACCTCCTCCGCCTTGCCGGCTATCGAGCATAATCAACTTGCCGCCGTACCCGGAGAGAACGACGTCGGTCGAATACCTATCGTTCCCGTCTCGATCCTTCCATTTACGAGTTTGAAGTTTGCCCTCGACGTAAACCTTAGATCCCTTCTTAAGGTAACGCTCGCAAACTCCGATCAAGCCGTCGCTATTGACGGTTATGTTATGCCATTCCGTCCGTTCGCGTTGTTCTCCGGATTGCTTGTCCTTCCATTTTTCCGACGTTGCGATACTGAAATTACAAACCTTCCCGCCGTTGTTGAACGAGCGAACCTCGGGATCCTTCCCGAGATTGCCGATCAAAGTTACTTTGTTTAGTGAAGCCATTAACTCCCTCCTTTATGATTTGTTAATAATGCCTAGCGGCCGATTAGTTGTTTTGCAAACTCTCGAGATGCTCGTCGACGTTCTTTGCCGAGACTGAGAACTCGAGACGGATAACGTCGGGGTTGTCCTCCCATCGCTCACCTTCCTTAGTATGGAGGCTCTCCCATAGAGTCCGGAAGCTCTCGATAGGATCCTCGAGACCCGGCCCTTCTGGATCCGAATAGTTGGTATAGAGGACGTTACAATCCGCGCCGGTAAGAGGCTTCCCGCTTGCGGCCGCTATCGGGCTCTTCGCTCTTATGAGAGGGAGGATCCCTTCCTCGATAGCATCCTCGGCCGTGATATCTTGCAAGGGCTCCGTTCGGATATTGATAACCTCGAGCATAAGCCGGCTATACTTTCTTGGCATAAACATAGCCGGCCGAAGTTTCCCGGCTTTAGGATCCTCGATCCCGTCGGCCTCATAATACTTTATCAGCATAGGCGCGATCTTTGAGGGCTTGATATCGTCGAGAGATCCCGCGACCCGGAACGCTTCCCGGACGTATAGCAGATCCCCGGCGTATCTCTTCCGGAGAGGAGAGGTCGCAAGCCGCCGCGTAACCGTCTTACGTCGAGCCCGGAGAGAGCGAACCATATCGGCCGAGAATAAAACAGGGCCGACAACTGGCTCTCGATCATAGCCGACGATACTCGCGCTCCGGATCTTACGGCTTGTCCCGTTAAGCATATCGACCTCGACCGTTCCGTTCTGGATCTCCGATATAGATATGATCTTCCCCTCGAGGGAGATCTCTCTCGCCCCGGTCGCGGATTGCATGATCGCATTAAAGGAGATCTCGTCTCCGTTCTTAAGTTCTTTTGGCATTTTCGGCCTCCTTCAAGGTTTTGTGAAATGTTCTAAATGACCCCGAGACGGGTAACGCTATCGCGTCGGACAAATCTCGGAAGCTTTGCCCTAGTTCCCGGAAGCGATACCGCATCCGGAGCATTGAGTTACGCCGGCGAACGGCTTTCTTGATATCCTCCCTCGAGGTACGGCCGACCGCAAGAATAAGCCGGCGTCTAACCCGCAACTTACCGTCGTCGTCGATATAATCCTCGAGCGCGACAAACGTCCGGAGATATCTAAGGATCCATGATTTAGAGAACACTTCCTCGAGAGCCGCCTCAAATTCCGCCCATGCTTCGCCGAGCGTTAGATCTGGCGAAGGTTTACGAGGTTTCCGGCCCGTCCATGCGCTCGCGTCATAAACGCGCTCCTCGGGCTTCTGAGGGGCTTTCTTGTCATAGATGAATTTACGACCGTCGCGCCGGAGATACTCCTCCGGGATCCCGAATGCGTCGGCAATCTTCTTACGCGCCTCCGCTTCGTACATCTTCCGGATCCTCTCGTCCCCTCCCGGATTGGTTATATGGATAACCGTCCTCTCAGATCCCGGCCGCGCGAGATCTATTC
>CAYNJG010000421.1:0-3247 GCA_964397295.1 uncultured Pirellulaceae bacterium | reverse complement strand
GAGCAGGAACTGTGGAACCAATGACTTCCTTCCAGCGATGTCAATCGCCGAGGAAGCTCCTAGCGACATTATCAGATTCTTGCAGATCCTCCGAGTCTAGTTTGGCGAAAGAGATAGCTGTTGGGCGTTGGGCTATCTGCATAGCCAGCTAGATCCGCACGTTTGAATGCAAACTTGCAAAATCAGCCGGATGTTAAACATTAAAGACCCCCGCTTTAGAGCGGTATCGTAGCGACTGACCGAATTGACCAAGCGATCCCGGTTGTCCTGCCCTTAGTGGACGTCTGGCTCTTTGCCAAAAAGAAAACGTGGACGTACGAGAAACTTCATGCTGTGTAAGTTAAGATGCTGCCCGTCCGTCTTAATAATCGGCGGGAGTGTGTGGTTTTTCATCCGAATTGGGCAACGGGCCGATGACATTGTTCGAGTGATTGGCTATCAATCTCACCGCGGCGCATTTCAATCGGGCCGATGAATTCACTCCGAGGTAGTAACTCCTTGTTTTCTTCTACGAATGATCAGGCAGAATGTTTGGCTAGTTGTGTTGTGCCGTTGCGTGCGTCTCAAACCGGCGCGCCTTTGTTCTGCATCCATCCGTCAGGCGGCGATATCGGAATCTATCGTAAAGTCGCCAGACACCTCACTCCTGACTATCCCGTTTTAGGTATTCAGTCGCGACTGTTGGTGGGTGCGACCGATGAATTCCAAACAATCGACGCGATGGCGGAGCACTACACGAAACTAGTTGTTGAGCATCAGCCAGAGGGCGCAGTTCGGCTGTTCGGGTTTTCGTTCGGTGGTTTCGTCGCGACTGCGATTGCGAGCTTGCTCAATAGGAATGGGCGAGAAGTGTCTTTTCTGGGGCTGGTCGATAGTGACCTGAGTTGGCTGGAAAACGACGGGGCGAATCGAAATGAACTACGGCTGCGACTAGTTCAATTGTCGAACCGCTTCCAAGAAACCGGAGTGTTTAATCGTGTTTCGGATTCGAAGTTAAAATCGGATGTCGATGAGATCGTTGAAAGGAGTCTTGGATCGGGTGATTTCTCTTCGGATGAAATGCTGGAATTCCTGCTCTCACGCGGTTACACGAGCCCAGATAGCCCCCATGCCGAATCCATCTGTCGTTTCACATCTCTTTTTCTGCAACATTGCAACATGGTTCGAAGCTTCCGGGTATCCACAATTGATTCACCGTTGTGGTTGTGGTGGCCTAACGAACCCAGCCCAGTCGACAACAGACGTTCCGAAGTGTGGCGGTCTCATGCAACGAAGGAGATCGTAGAACACTGCGTTGACGGCAGCCACTTTTCGATACTGCGCATGCCTACTGCTCGCACGCTAGGCCGCCAAATCAGCAGCGAGATGGAATCCGCTTGCGGCAGCTAGTATGGGCAGGAGGTGAACGGTTATGGCGGACCCAATTGAACTGACTCCTTTTGAATGGTCGATGGCGAATGCCTCCGGTCGTAGTGCGCTTACCTTCTTCATTCGCCTTGGTTTTACCGGTGAACTCGACTCAGGAGCTTTACGATTTGCGATCGATCGCGCGGTTCGTTTGCATCCACTTCTATCCTCACATGTTCGCTTTACTCGCAGGCCGCGCTGGCAGCCGCTGCCAGACTCACGACCCTATGTGAGTATTGCTGAATCGGAGCAAAGCCTAGAGTTTCCCGGTAGCGAATCTATTGACCTGGAATCAGAGATTGGCGTTCGAGTTTGGGTCCGACATCATGATGGCCAAGTGGAGATGCATTTCCAATTTCATCACGCTTGCTGCGATGGGCTCGGAGCCTTTCGGGTGATAGAAGACGTCTTGCGTTTGTACGGCGAAGCTGTCTCGGGCGGGAGTGGTGATGCGCTCGTGCCACCATCAACTGACGTTGCTATTTCATTGCGGACGACGTGTCCGTCGAACAAGCTAGGAATTGGCAGACGCATACTCAGAAAAACGATCGTCTTACCACGTCGAATCACGAAGTTGTTTTTCCAATCGCCAGACCCTTTCATGTCACGCCCGCAGGTAGGCGGAGTTCCCCAAGAAGCCACAGCCTTGTTGCGGATACCCTCCCATGTGTTTGACAAGGCGTTCACACAGTCTCTTGTTCAAGCCGCCAAGAGCGTCGGCGCGACCCTAAACGATTTGCTTATACGCGATTTGTTTCTCACCATTTATGATTGGAACGAGAGACTGCGTGCGGGCACCAGTAAAGAGATTCGCCTGCTTATACCCTTCTCGCTCCGGACGAAGCAGCAACCTTCGATGCCAGCGGCGAATTGTGTTTCGATGGTCTACATGTCCGCCGACCGTCGGGCCTTAAAACAGCCGATGCGTCTGCTGACAAGCGTGACCGCACAACGTAAGTTCATACGCAAATGGCAAATCGAGCACTCGTGGAACCAGACAGCCGCCCTGATTGCTTTGTCACCATTCGCGGGTCGATGGTTCCAGCGCATGGGCAAACGCCGGATTGCGACGAGTGTGCTAACGAACGTAGGGAAAGTCTTTCGTGAAACCGGAATACCTGAAACGGATGACCAGATCCAATGTGGTAACCTAATGCTCACATCGGTCGCAATGGTGCCTCCAGTCGATGATACGACTCCGCTAACCTTCGGTTGTAATATCTACGCTGAACGCCTGTCGGTCGCCGTGAATTACCGTCGGGAGCAATTCTCCGAAACAGATGCAAAAGGGCTGCTGGAGGATTTCGTCAACCGATTGAAGAATTCGGCGGCGGCCCTCACGGCTAGCTGCTGAGTTGACCGCATTCGCGGCAGTTCCAAACGGTGTGCTTTCACAAAATTTCAACCAACTCAAAGAACCGCATGAATAAAAAACCGAAGCCAATCAAGCCACCGGGCCCGATTCTACGCATATTCAACTCTCAATTTATGTGGCTGATCATTGGATGGCGCACTCTTGGCTTGCCCACGAGTTGGTTACCCAAAGGAAGTTTGTTGCGCCGCGTGCTGGACAACTGGACCACAGATATGATGGTCGCGTATGCCACCAGTCTGGGAAGCAAGCTGCCTCACGATCAAATCTGTCCGCCCGTCACAGTAGACAGTTACCGTCCGCTTGCTGAGGTTGACGAGCAATATCGATTGTCGCAGCAGGAGATTGAACAGTTCTATCAGAATGGCTTCTTGCAACCTTTCGACGTACTTCCGGCTGATGAGATGGAACGCTTTTGCGAACGGCTTCTCGCACGTCGATCCGAGATGAACGAAACGTACGGAGTCG
>CAYNJG010000420.1:0-3337 GCA_964397295.1 uncultured Pirellulaceae bacterium | reverse complement strand
TCTTGGGGCCGCCGCATAATCCGGGGAGCTTTCCTCCCTTAACCCAATCAAAACCCGAGCTAAATTCCACGGTGTAGTTCAGCTCGACTGTATTTGATACAGCAAACGGATAACGCCAGCCGACGCCGCCTTTCTCTGGACCAATCTGTCCAAGTACATAATCGACCCGAAACGCGTTGCCATTCGAGGTGTCGACAACCGAAAGGTGTCGCTCCGTGACACCGTCCTCGTACCGGCATCCGGGCCAAGCGTTCTTCCAAGTCTCAACGGTGCAAATGCCAATATTAGATGGCACCGAGACCTGTAGCGCTGGCTCCTGGTATACCAAAACAAGTAACAATAGTGCGTACATATGGATTCGTGGAGTAGCAGATAACGTCAGGGTTAACCGAGCACGGCTTTGTTCTGTGACTTTATTCGGTTTGATCTTGCGGCGTAATCTCCGAAGCACCGTCCACAATCAATGCACGTTCCATGATATCAATCTCTGTGTCATTAATCACGACGGTCCAGCGTCCGGGGCTCAAGGTCTCATCGTGAAAAGTCGTACGCCCCAATTGGGATGGCAGTTCCGATCGCGCCACCCGATCGACCTCCGTATCAATCGTTTGTCCTGTGAGCACAGTTCTGTACTTCGGTTGATTTGCGTCAGACTTGTAGATTTCGATGATTACGCCTTGCGGTGAATTACGTGCCGTCAGTTGCCACGATGGGCGAGATGACATCCAAGCAAGCATCGCCGCAATGGGTATCGCGATGAGGATTAGTACTATGAGTATTAGTGAGACCTTACGCATAGTGATTGTACTTTATGCTGGCCAGTCACAGAACCTCGAGGATAACCGGGCACGAAGAGTCGAGTGTGTGTACAAGAACGACGTGTTTGAGCACTCCGCGTTCACCAGGTTGTTAGTCGGCACGTAGCGGGTTATAGCGTGGCAAGGTATTGACGGTTGACCTCCGCTTGCGCCGCAGCACGCCGCAGATGATGAACCCACGATACGATGTTCATTCGGGGTGTGCAATCTACCATACGACCGTCCTGAATTGCGCGTTGTATTCGTCACTTGCAATGTCGTAGGAAGCCCATGACATGTTTACGCGAAATGTGGCATAGTCGTTATCTTGAATCCACTGGAGCTTTTCTTCAGAGATGTCATGGGTGACAAAAACCTCGACTAACAGCTTTCGATCATCCTTCCACATTACTCCGGGATTTTATGCGATCACGCGGCGAGTGACGCTTCCATCACCAACAGCGTCCATAATAGCACGAGCAATCTTGCCGCCGCCAGATGCGGAGGGTTCGATAGGCGATATGCCAGCATAGTCAGTTGATTCATCACAGATATTGCGAAGATCAATGAGAGTGGCGTTGACGGCGAACGCAGTACGGGAAATTGCGTCATTGAACACGCACAGACCGGCCAATTCGGAGTCACCAAGCCCCGGAACGGAGTCGTAGATCGTGCAGAGTGTAAGTTGGCGCTGAAGTGCACGAAGTTCATCGACCAGTCGTCGATACTCCGTTGCAAATTCACGGCAGGTCGCCCCAAGTTTGTCGAGTGCTTCCCGAACGTCGTTGGTTGATTCCGCGAACAGATTGCCCGCCGTCCAAAGAGCGTCATTGCCGCCCGCGCTGAGAATCAGATGAGTTGCGTCAGTCGGGATCTTGTCGAGCTGATTGAAGACTGTTGAAACAGTGGCACCGTCCACCGCGACAAGAGTGACTTGCCATCCATCTGGAAGCAAACGTTGGACGTGCCCAGTAACGGACGGACCACTGGGAACGTAGACGGCATTGTCAAATATGGAGTCGCCAATCAAGACGATATGACCGCTCACAATAGATCCAATCGCATAACGTCCGCCATAACCGGGTGCGAACAAAAAAGTGTGTACAAGAAACGCGTGTTTGAGCACTCCGCGTTCATCGGGTTGGTTAGCATGCTGAAGCGGGTTTGACGTAACCATTCCGCTAACGCTTGGACCGAATTCTATCAGATACGCGTTGCCGCCCAAAGCTTTTGCCACCAACGTTGCGGCAGCGGCAACCGAACCGTCCGCGATATGCGCCACAAAATGAACCGGATGAAATGTCGAGCCTTGGGGCCAATGTAAGGACCGATTGGACCGAGCACATGCAGCGTCATAGTTGACCGGTGCTTGTCGTCTTCCATCACGTACGATTCTGGGCAGCCACGAAATGCCGCAAGGCGAGACCGGACTGGCTCTGGTGGATTTGGTTCTGGACGCTCGTATTGACCGGTGGTCAGGTAGTGCAGAAAGCTCTCGGCGATGGAATCAGAATTCGAACGCTCGACCGGTGAACGTTGCGTTTCAATCCATCCGCAATGATCACACGGCGACTGAGCAACTACGGTATCGCAAACAGGGCAAGGAAACATATGAAGCATCCAAAACGAAGAACACTTCAATTATAGTCCGCCGCTAGCAAGCTGAAGAATTTATCTGGCCTGCTAACGTTGAGGGTAACAGGGACCGAACGGAAAAGTGTGTACAAGAAACGCCGTTTTGAGGTCTCCGGTTCACCCGTTTGTTATCCGACAACGGGCCGAGCCACGTGCCGATTCGGACGATTTTGACACGCGTCGAACCACCAAACCATCATTCCTGCGGTGATGATAAATCCCACCCCGATCATTCCTTTGGGCCCCGCTACATTGTAGAGGGAAGCCAATCCGCGAGCGATGCCGCCGCGCATGTCGGAAACGTCAACTGATGCTTCATTCTGCGAGAGACCAAAAACACCAAGGCCAACGAAGATCAGAAGCGAAATCAGGCTGAATGCGATCGGACGCTTTCCAAGATGCCACATCCCAGCCGGTTCTTCGGTTCTTTGAAGCGACCCGGCAATCCGTTCCATAGCCTGCAACAATCGTTCACGTGCATCACCACTGCTTAGTTCTGCCCTTATTTTTCGGCGTTTGCCTAACGAATCATGCGTACGAAGGGTAAGCCGATTGCTGTTGTCAAGCCATTCCATTTCCACGACATCAGATATGTTGGCGATCTTGGGAGAGTGGCCCAATTCCGAATGCTCCTTCAGAATTGCTATCGGGTCTCTAGTTTGCAAATTTAAGTCCCGCAACATCCACGGTTGTGTTTCTGTATCCAGTTCGACAGTTGCAAATCGCGTTGGGGTTACCAGCGACACATATGACCAGCCTGCCGAAACGTGCACGTCGATCGCAAGAATAGGCTCAACAGCTTTTGATCCGTTCATATGCTTCCAGTCGGATAACGTCAGCGTTCACCGGACCGCGGCAAACAAACTAACCATTCAAAAGCCGCGCGGCCCGCGGCTCCGTGTGCA
>CAYNJG010000419.1:0-3353 GCA_964397295.1 uncultured Pirellulaceae bacterium | reverse complement strand
TTCTGTGAGTTGGAACGATGCGAAGACCATCATTACGCCTCTGACGGCTAACGTTTGGCATAACCGGGCCGGCGCGGAAATACTTCCATTTTGAAAACGCGTGTTCGCCGGCTCCGCGTTCATGCCATGGTTATGTGCTGAATTGCCATCAATGGATCCACCCCAAAGAGTCTTCGGAGCCCCTCCTCGCATTGTCGGATTATACGTCAGGCCATTGAAATCGAGAAAACCAAATCGCATTGGGCAACGAATATGCGTGCCATTTGGTCTGCTGGCGGGGACTGTTGGCAAGAAGCAAGCCTAATCGATCGATTTCGTCGAAACCGTAGAACAGTAGGCGGAAAGCCATTTTGAGTTTACCGCCGAGAACCAATCGGCGACCGGCAGCGAGGAGGTCGCTTCGATATTCCAGCGGAGGTGGTTCCAGTATGTGCTTGTGTGTGTCAACCCATACACCGAGGCAATCATCGCCGTAGTCCAAATCGTAGATTAGCATGCAGGCCTGTTCTTCTGCGGCGAATTCAAACAAGGTCGCCCAAAACGCCTTGTGAGATATACGAGAATCCGAGAGTTCAATTTCTCGTGAGCTGGGCCCATAGTCGGCGGTATTTAGGACAGTATGCATGGCGGCACATAACGTTTGGCATAACCGGGCCGCCGCGGTTGATGCACCATTTTTTCACAACTATTTCGGCGGCTCCGGTTCATGCCATGGTTATGCAACGACGTTCACCACCGCTGGAGTTTCCACCCCACAGGCCGTTGCTAAGTATAGCGAAAGACTTTGCCAACCCCAAAGATGAAAACTGATCATGGAAATGCAAGGACCGAGCACCCCAACGTTGAAGCGGGTATCCAAACCAAGATCAAGTGAGTTAGAGCCACACAAACAGTTTGGAAACCACAGCAATCGTCATGTTGAGATCAGCCGTTGAGGTGACGAATGGAATTTGGCAGCGTGAACAGACGATGAGACCAAAGAACACCATGATGCGAAGAATGGAGTCCGAATAGCAAACCGTATTGAGACCCGAATCAACAATGAAGCGAACGAGTATCACTGCCCGAAAAATTTGCGGTATTCATGACCGAGCAAATGGCCTGAACAAATACAAGCAACACGGACCGAGCAACTGCGACGAAGAAAGTCAGGCAATTCAAACGTCGTTGCCGGAGAGAAGAATCACCAACAAGGCAACTTAGTTGCATAACGTTTGAGGTAACCGGGTGCGAACGAAGACGTCTCTATTTTCGCGCAACTATTTTGAGCACTCCGGTTCACCGATTTGTTAGGCCGCGCGTTGGACGTTCCATTTTGTTTCGGCCTGCGTCATTCCGCGACGCAGTCGGCAAGTTTGTATTTGCGATCATCGACAATGCAGTCTGTGAAGACAACAAAGTCATTGAGGAATTTTTCAGCGGACCATGTTTCGCCGTTCAATCGCCGGCAGGCAGCAGCAATTGCACCACCGAGTCGATCTATAAGTTCGTCGTCACCCTTTTCAGCTTGATACGAATACCATTCGTTAAGCGCTGCCAGCAAGTCGGCCGATTGAAGTTGGACGACTTCTCCGAACTGATGTGTGGCATCGTACGGGCGAGGTCTTTGTGTGAAGTCAGGTGGTACCGATTCGGGTTCGAATGGGTTGAACGCTTTTTTGACTGCGTCGGTTGGAGCCTCGGAGAGCACACGAATTACATTGCTGGCGTCCGCTTCTTCGCTGGCGGGACGCGTGTTCGCGCCGTATTCGATGAACGCTGATAAGATAGGCGATGGAAAGTCAGTCGCGTTGAGAATGTCGGTGACAGCCGACACATACAGATCTTCGATTCGTGATAGTCGTTCTGACATTTGTTTGATGTTCTGGCGGCCTAACGTCAGCGTTCACCGGGCCGCGGCAAACAAACTAACCATTCAAAAGCCGCGCGGCCCGCGGCTCCGTGTGCAACGCATTGTTATTCGGCGGCTTTGCAATTGGGATGAGGTTCTAAATCTGGAGTCACGGATGTCGCAAAATAGGTTGTAACACCAAAGAAACGCATCAGGCAGCAGATATCACCGAAGCCCTCCCGAAACCCGTATCTGACGGCAAATACGTGTCCGCCGATCGACTGCCAATCGCACATGTGATCAACAAAGTATTGTGTTGATGAGTGGTAATTGTCGTCGTTGCATTCGCGCACGTCAATCTGCGTAGTGGCCCCCAATCTGTTGCCAGTTAAATCATAAAACAAGCATCTAACGATATTCTGCAACACGCGATTGATGATCTGGTAGTCAATTGAGAAAGACTGCTGGCACCCAATGAACAATCCTGTCGGTGAATATCTTGGCCGAACTGCCCAGTTTTTTGTCATGGCCAAAAACTGCTTCGGACGTTTCGACATAGAGCGTGATATAGCTCCCATCGTCACCTTTGCGGCTTCGGTGCTGCCCCGGTCGTGACCATTGTTGGCAATTACAGTCCGGAAGTATTCATTGTCTTTGGAAAACGCTCCATTGCATGATATGTGAGCAGGTACGGTCACAAGATCTGATGGTTTTTCAGCCCATAGAGATTTTGGGACAACATGTTCCCTACTCATCGCGCCAGCTTCGACGCCGAGGCCGCAATACACGCAAAGCTTCAGACTGTTCTTTCTATCTCTCAGCATAGTCACCTCAAGTGACAATCGCGCTCAGCAAAGGTTCATCGGAGCTAAAGCCGAATAACGTTTAGCATAACCGGGCACGAAGAGTTGACGTTGCTTCGGAGCACGCCCGTTTTGAGTGCTCCGCGTTCATGCGATTGTTATGTTGCCATATTGCGTTTGACGTTTTGATCCCGTTGGATTTTGCAGAGGAACGCAACATTGGAGTTGATGACGTGTCTGCCTAATCGGGTTGTTGCTATTTGGTGAACTCGCATTCTAGCAGGGCGCCAGTGTTTTCGTCGATGAAACATGCGAAGCCAGCAAAGTTGTACACCCTGAGACGGTCACTGGGCAGAAAGCCAACGTAGGCAGAAGTTTGATGACCAGTTGGGTGTTCAGTGGTTGTCCACAGCAGCGTGCGTTGTTTGTCGTACGCGGAGATATTGTTTGCTGGTTGATCCTTGGGAAACGCATCGAAGTCCATGTAGTCGAAGATGACGATAATCTTGTTGTTGAGTTCGACCGCCTCCATCACCTTGGTTTCGAAGGTCCATTCTGAATTGCAGACGTGGATGAGGTTACCGTCGATTTCAAGCTGGCGATGATTCATGATCGCTAATTGGACCGCGCAACTGAAGCATCCAAAGACCAATGGTCCGGCAACATAACGTTCGGGTTAACCGGGACCGAACAAAAAAGTGTGTGTACAAGAAACGCTG
>CAYNJG010000418.1:0-3355 GCA_964397295.1 uncultured Pirellulaceae bacterium | reverse complement strand
ATCCAACCACGTGCGAACCGTTTCAGAACAAACAAACGATGTTGAAGCGAGATCCCGCCATTGCGGCGAGTAATCTCGCGGGCTCGTTGTTTGAACCTGCAGAGGTTCTTTTCACTAACGCGAATCTGGCCGCCAAAGCCGTGGAACAAGTAGCCGAGGAACTCGACGCCCGCCGTCCGACAGACGCGACTTTTGTCGCGATTGACCACCAGTTTGTCGTGAGATAACGCTCGACCGACGCAAACACGCGTTGAGCTGCGAGTTCTGTTCGTACGAAGACCAGAAAGTCGTCAGCGTATCGCACGAAGTGAAGACCACGTTGCGCCAACTCTTTGTCCAAGTCGTCCAGCAGAACGTTGGCTAAGAGTGGTGAAAGCGGCCCGCCTTGCATCGTGCCTTCGCTCGACGGTTGAAGCAGACCTTCGACCATCACGCCCATGTGGCTGACGACGGTGAAGCGTGTCAGCTTGACGGCACATTCGCAGGCCGCCGATCTCGGCCACTTCCTTCCCACGGTTTGTTACCGTCCCGTAGTTGCCCTCACCTCGTGTCGATTTCGTTAGGAACTATCCATCTGGTATGATGACCTCCAAAGAAACATCGGAACTAAACACAGGGGACTTACACCCCATAACATCACGCCCATACTGGGCGTACATGAACGCGGAGTGCTCAAAACAGTCGTGCGAAGTGGTTCGTCAACTCTTCGCACCCGGTCATCCTTAACGTTATCCCACCTGCGTCTATGAACAAACCACCAAGCTCATACGACGAATGGCTGCAACTGTCCGAGTCCGAACAGGATCACATCAAACAAAATGTTTGGAATGCGTATGAACGAGACCGGATCGACATCGCGTACATGGCAATGGCTCGCCTAGTGTCCGCGACTGAACGAACCGTCGTACACGCTGACATTGGCACGTACCACGGCGGCGAATATCTCCTTCACATCAGTGTTCCGTATCCAGAACTAGAAGAATGTCCTCCGCCACTGACTCAGCGATTTGAGGGATTCAGGGTCTACTGGATGGCCTATGGCGACGCGGAATCGATTCCATATCGAGAAATCAAAAACCTGCCCTTGGCAATTCTAGGCCAACAGGTTTTCATTTCCGTCACACAAACTGAATTTGACTGCTGCATCACCGCAGCAGACAATAACGGTGATCCGGTCCTCGCCACCAACATCCAAAGGCACGAAATGGGTTACCGTTTTGACTTGCCGGGGTTTGATCGTGAAGTCGACGACACCCACATCCTTCTCCCACTACCGAATGGGCGATGGGAACACGAGTACACTGTTAGATCGAAAGTTGCCAGCCCAATCGCGGGATAACTATGGGGTGATCCGGAGACCTGAACCATTCGACGGATTCTCTGTTTGGATTTTCCATCACGATGGTGCAGATGTTGAGTTCGTGGCCAACGACTTTGAAGTCTGGATGGCGAAATCCAAACCGAGCGAGTGACGGGGCTGCATAAATCGGGTAAGGGCGGTCATTTCTGATCGCCCTCCCCACACCACCTAGCATGCGGGTCCGCACTAGGCGGTTCGACGGTTTGGAGCAAGCTCTGCCCAGAGTGGTTTTAATGCGATGAGCCCTTGCTCTTTCAACCATGCGTTGTTCAAGCCGACGCCACAGGCAATGGACTTGGCCATGTGCCAATAGGACTGTCGGCTCTTGGCGTGCCGGATAGCTTGACGCCGTGAGACACCCAATCGCATGAGTTCTCTTCGACGTGTGCGGGCATGCCGCCAACGTTTCCATGCTACCTTCGGTAGCCACACATGCGAATGCGGCGACGTATCCACTGATCAAACTTGTCGAACAGCTTCAACTGCGCGGCTAATCCGTAGTAGCCGATCCAGCCGCGAAGGTAACTTCGCAGTTCACTCAAGCGACGGTCCATCGAGATACCTCGATCGAAGAATTTCGAAAGATCCATATCCACAGCGTAGCAATGGCTTCGGCGAATCGTACGTTGCACTTGCTTGGCTGCTCCGTGAGCAGAACGTTTCGGTCGAAAACCGTGGCTCGAGTCCGAGAACGTCGGATCGAACAACGGTGTAAGAACTTGCACGATGGCTTGTTGAATCACACGATCCAGCACGTCCGGAATACCGAGCTGTCGCGTGCCGCCGTCGGGCTTGTCGATTTCGACACGTCGTACCGGCGAAGGTTGGTACGTACCATCGAGAAGCTGTTCGATGATCGTTAGCAACTGAGGTCGCAGCCAATCGGGAAACTCGGCCAGGGTGATCCCGTCGGGGCCAGGGGCTCCACGGTTCGCACGGACGTTGCTCCACGCTTGCTGCAAGTTGCATCGATCGACAATCGCTTCCATTAAATACTCTGAGAAGTGACTCAAGGCTGGCTGCTTGATCGACGCCGTGACGGTCTGTCCCTGCGCGTTGCTTTCGCTCGGCGGTCGGGATCGTGGACGAATGCGTTCCGAATACGGAGTGTCGTCTCCGTGCTCGCCTGACCGAACCGGCCTTGTATGACGTTTCTGTTCGTAGCCTCGCAGCTTTGGTGAGAATGCGACCGACGACGAATACGCTTGTCGGCTTGTCGACACATTCGCAGGCTTCCTCTCCACGCTCGGTCACCCTCACGCAGTTGCCTTCACCTAGTACTTTGCCAATCGGAGATATCATTTGGTATACTGACCTCCTTGAGGCACCCAAATTCGTACAGGGACTTACACCCCATTACATTACGCCCATGCCGGGCGTACCAAAGGGTTGAACCGGAGACCTCAAAACAGTTTTTCTTGAACACGTACTTTTTCGTTCGGGCCCGGTTAACCCTGACGTTACCCGAATGGAGACGCTTGATCCTGATGGATTGCCGACTCTTGCTTCCCGCCGATGACTGACCGCCCAACTCAATACTCGAATACCGATCTCGACCTGAAATCCGAGTTTTCACTCGAACTGCTTGCATCCGAACTGCAATCGTCCTGTTGCGTGCTCCACTGTGCTAAGGGCGATGACGGCAACTGGCACATGACAATTGAATCGGACAACGACCTCAACACTTGCGACTCGAATGCCTCGATCGACATTCCGCTGATGCTCGATGCCATCTCCGGTCTCACATCGGCTGCCAAACGGCAATTTGACGCGTGCTATTTTCGCGACTTCAATATCGGCGTCGAATGCTGGGATACATGGGGTTACAACCACGTTGTGCCCGCTGACCTAGTGCGCAAGATCGCCGACGCAGGCTGCTCGTTGTCGTTCACCGCGTATCCGGGGCGTCATCCGGATGGGCGACCGAGGGCCGACGATGACGGCGGGTAACAATCGCGTGCACCGGAGTACGCGAGTCGGCCGGTTTGAAATTGA
>CAYNJG010000417.1:0-3412 GCA_964397295.1 uncultured Pirellulaceae bacterium | reverse complement strand
CCATGAACTCATCGCCAAGACCATAGAAGCGATGGAAGCCGATCCGGATGAAGTGAATGAACCTGAGGGTGATGGCGAGACCAAATTCGCCCACGCCAAGACCATTCTCGCCGCAATGACTCATCAACCCGAGGTCAAAGGCGAAGCTACAAAACACTACGTCTTCAACTTCGACGATAAAGAAACGTTTTGGGAAGACCTAGAGCAGTCGATTGACGCCGCCGTTGATTCGGAAGACTTTGTACGTGACGTATTGGAGTCGTACAGGACCGATCGAAAAGGGCCCCAAGTCGATATCAAAAAGCTCGTTGACGAACATCTCGATAACAGCGTCTCCTACGTATATGCAACGAAGGGCAAACACGAAGCTTTTAGTTGGTCGATCAAGCCGGGCCATGACCAACAAGTTCGTGATGTAGTCGACAAGATGCTCAAGCATGACCCCAACGGGAAACAGCTTGCCAATGGGACTTGGGTGATTTCCTCGCCAAGAGAAGAAGGTGAGCCAGACTTTGAGTCAGCAGCATTTGCTGTCACGGAAAAAGCAATCTACTGCTCTACCGACTTGGCGTTGCTGAATGAACTGATCAAATCACCGATCAAGTAGCCGAAGCAGCACCTTTTGGGTCAACTTGACGAACTCAAGAATTTGATAAAACAACAATGTCCGAGCGTGTCTTTGATATGGTCACGCAGACTCTGGTGATGGAGCGGCGGAAGAGCTTCATGCGCCGAATAACAAATGAGCGTTTGATTCGCGACTCCTCAATTTCTGACGTTGTGTCGGAGTTTTGGCTCTCTTCTTTTAGGTGCTTGAAGCGTTTTCATTCGAGCCGAAGCTCAAACGCATTGTTCAAGGAGCCCGTAGTAGCTGATCGCCGCGTGTGTTTTACCTCACGCAGGTAACCATCCTGAGTTCGCTCCGCCATACCTCGCAACTGCAAGTCGCCAAGCATCCGTTCACGCAATCGAGTAACAAACACCTTCTTCGAATCAGACATGTGAAGTCTCCTGTTGGTTTAACTCAAAACCAACAGCAGAACATTTTTAGATCCAAACGAAAGATGCTAAGATACAGCCGCCGCAAAGCGGATCACTTGAACAACGGCAGGAACGCGGAGCCTGCAAATACGCGTTTTCGAATGGAGGCATTTCCGCGCTGGCTCGGTTATTCCAAACGTTATCCAGCTTGAACAATGAACGAAGACGAGCCCTCGGCCGAATTGGTGATGCGACTGCGGCGTGCAACCGGGCTGCCCGTTTTGGATGCCAAGCGGGCATTGTTGAATCACACGGTCACCGACCGGCTTGCGTACGTCGTCGCAGCGGAGAACCAGCCAGCGCAGACCGGCATGGCCCGTGATCCACAAGAGGATAACGAATTGCTCGGCCCAATAATTCATGCAACGCTAGACGCGGTCGCTGAACGTGTCACACGTGAGTACGACGAACACATCGCCAAAATGCGGGAAGGCTCACCGGACATGGCTGACTTTTTGTCTACTCGCCGTGGAATCTGCCACCGAATCTGGCACGAAGCCAAAATGCAGCTAATCGAAGAACACGGGATAGAATGGTTGACGCCGGCGGAAGTAAATCCGGGTATAATTTTCGACTAGAAAAGCAATCGCCGGATAACAGTACGGAGCCGCGGGCCGCGCGGGTTTCAATGTTTAGCGAGTTTGCCGTGGCCCGGTGAACGCTGATGTTAGGTGGGCCAAGTCCAGACGCCCCTGCAGCTAAGAGCCAATACGAAGCCGAGCATTAGAATCATTGACATTGGAAACGAATCGCACAATCCAATTCATATTTTCAGCGCCATAAAGTACAGCTTAGTTTCTGTCGTACTGATCGTCGGCGGTGTAGTGCAGGCTGTGACTGGTCTGCTTGGTACAACAACTTACATGCGCGTTGTATATCCCTTGTTGGCTGTTTTTGTTGGGGCACTGATTGGGCTCTTCGCATATGCGTTGTTCAACCAGCCCAAACTACGTCAAAAGGAATTGGATGCCAAAGCAACTCAAGAAGAAGCTGAAAACTGACGTGAATACGATCCAACGTTCCACACGCTGACGCGTGCGGAACGTCGCCGCGGTTGGGCCGGTAATCGATCCCGGTGTCACAGCCACTACGTGGCCGAGGCAAAATGCGGAAACGCTAATAACGAACGTTTATGCGGGCTATCTTCGGATGTGGCAGACTGCCGTCCTCGGTGGTGACCGCCGCTATCCCGCTCTTCACAGAACTCCCTTTTTAAGGCGCCGGCCAAACTGCCACGGTTACCAATGAAGGAAACACTCAAGCAGCAGGTGGAACACACCGCAAGCCGAATGGCGGGCCACCCTCATTTGGATGACGAGGGGCTCGTTGACTTATTGATAAACGACGGATTTCCAGACCTACTGGCGGCGCGTATGAACGCGTTTGTGCCACACGCTTTCGGGCGAATACTAATCCATATGAAGCACAGCCCAAGTTTCGCATCGACTTTCTTGCTCGAAGGTTGCCACGGACACCGGGTTCAAGTTCAGTTTTCACGCGAGCCAATCATGGATCGCGCGACTGATGTCGCGCGAAACTGGATGTCAACGGACGAAAGCCGCTTTCTACTTGTTGCCAACCGCAGTGCAGAGGTTGATGCGGCGAGGCAAGTATGTGACTGGGACGGCAGACCGGCCTCGATTGAATTCTGTGAACCCGTTATTGCTGGAATTGACCCTTGTGAATATGGCCCTCAACTACGGGCACGATATTCGTGGCGATTTTGGTAGTTTATTGGCGGGCTCGCTTCGCTCGGTAAAGTCAACCCCTCGCTGGGCGCTCCTCGTTCTCCGCGGCCCGTTGACGTTATGTAACTTAGGTTCAACGTAATTTGTGACACATCCATCTCAAACTGATCGAATCGCTGGATGCCTTCTTGCTGGTGCGCTGGGTGACGCAATCGGAGCGTATTTCGAAGGCGGGTCGTCTGCTTCTGGCTTTTCTATTCCGGCTGACCTACGCATCACGGATGACACCCAACTCACGATCGCAACTTGTGAATCAATTATCGAATCGGGTTTGGTCAGTCCAGAATCGGTCGCAAATCATTTTGTAAGCTGGTTTCGCGAACGACGCATCACTGGCATTGGTTCGAGCACTTTAAAGTCGTTCACAGAACTGGATGCGGGCGGTCATTGGGCTTTGGTCGGTGCCACTGGCGAATACTCAGCGGGCAACGGTGCTGCGATGCGGATTGCGCCGCTTGCATTCTTGCTGGACCCCGACAGCGATACTGATCGACAGACTATCCGCGATATCTGTCGGATCACTCATCGTAACGACGAAGCGTATATCGGAGCACTTGCCGTAGTTCGATCAATACGGCACGTGACCTGCGGTAATCAGCTCGATATTGGATTGCTTTCAATGT
>CAYNJG010000416.1:0-3436 GCA_964397295.1 uncultured Pirellulaceae bacterium | reverse complement strand
GTTGTTGGTATGCCCTCACGATGTCGATGATTTCCGCTATCGCATGGACATCGCGTCGGCAAACTTTCGGATCAGAGCTTTGCCGCCCGATTACTCGCCGAGACTACATTCGAGATCTGTTTTCGATTCGATTTCGTGAATCTACGTTGCTGCCACTTGGAATGATCTGCATCGCAACGGTTTACGCATTGGCTACCAAAGCGACAGTGGCGTCGGCGCTAGCCTGGTCGATTGGTATGGCAGTTTGCATTGTTGGAATCGCGGTAACCTACTACGGAACCGGAATGCTGGTGCTTTCGGTGGCTCGGTCGTGGGTCGTAATTCTTTCAGGCGTCCTCGCGCTCGTCGCGGTAGTTGCCGGTATAGGAGCAGTCATCTTTTTGAGTAGTTCCGATGGTCGTCCTCCAAAGAATCTGACACCCTTCGCGATGGTTATGGGTGGTGTGCTACTGAACGCCATTGGACTTTCAACCTTAGTATTTGCAAGGTCGAGGTGGAGCGTCTTGGAGTTTGCGAGTTTGCTACGAGATAAATCCTAAGTGCGGTCGACGCGCCAAGCGACATTTGCTCAACCGTTGGTTTAGTAGATTATCTAACGAAAACGTCGCAGGAATCGCGTGCCGGAACCCTACAATCGATCGGCAATTGTGAACAATGACTCGTCTCGCCGTTACAATGCCGGTGGTATTTGTTAGCCTAGGATTTCCACCTTACGGTCCTTGCTTGGAAGACATCCAATGCGAATCGCAATCCTTCACGCCATTCATTCTTGGTTTCGTTTTCTCTTGGAGAGCGACTCGCGGCGCCACAAGAAGCTCTTTGTCGAGCAACTAGAAAACCGCTGTTTCCTTACCGCAGTCGTTCAGTTGCCAGTGGCCGATACCGCTTCACCGCCGACTGATCCAGGCGCGGAAGCGACGCCGGCAAGTATTGACGATGTCTCGCAGGCGCGCGATCTGGGAATCGCTGGGCAAGTGTCCGAGCCAAGTGTTCCTGCAAGAGCAGAAGACGTTTCACTACCAGCATGGGCCAACGAGGAAATCGCGAATGCTTCGGGCGAATTGATCGAAGCATTCCAGCTTGGCGATGGTTCCACGGTTGTTCATTTTCGCGACAGTAACGGCGACTCAAACGTTCTATTCCGAGACTCAGCGCTGGTCCAAGTAGTTTCGTTGACAGACTTGATCGTGAATCGACTCGAAGACGCCGGTCTTCGAAATTACACGGTGCGCGAAATCGATGAGTTGAGTGTGAATCTGAATGCTCAACAAGACTCGGAACAGTTGCAATTTGAGGGACTAGCGACGTTGGAATCCCCCGAGGGAATTACGCGGCTGGTTGGCTTCAGGCTCGGATTTCAAAGTCCGTCGTCGGCAACGCGAGTATTCGTCCGCGGTAGTTCGAGTCCGATCTCCAATGGAATTTCCTCGCTCAGTAACAACGATGCGGGGGCTCCTCTAAGCGAGTTTGTTGGTCCCCAACCTTCGAATCGGATCGTTGACTCGATTCTCGACTATGAAAATCGTGTGGCTTTCGAACTCTGGTTCCCACCGCCTCTAGAATTTGAAGTTCCAGAGTCTGACAATCTCGAGACGATCCCGCCAAAGCAGCTTGTACCGGATCCTGAAACTTCTGAGCCGTTGTGGCAGGATGACGCAGTCTGGAGTGATCCAGCAAACGACTTGCTGAGCGATGAAGCGAATCCACACTCCTTTGTTCCACCTGAAGATGGTGTCGACGAACTCACTCCTCAGGAGTCGCTCGATTCAGAATTGGATGAGCCAATTGTGGACGAAGACTTGTTGCGAGATGACTTAGAGGGTTCAAGCAACGAGGATGATCGCGAAAAGGACTCCTCAGAGAATCGCTACCGATATGACGGTGAACAACTGCGGGAATCAGATCCGAACTTGCAGAACAACCGCTCCGAGCATGAAGCCGTTCGAAACGACGAAACAGAAGATCCGCTCTTTGAAAAGCTGGATCAAAACAGTTCCGAGCACGCAAGTGATCGCAATGTATTCAACGCCTCGCAAGCCGCCCCAACGCCCGAGCAATCGAATACCATTAAGAAAAAGAACGTCGAAGCCCAGGGTCCGAAAGGCATCGGTCAATCGAAGCTACAGCCTTCTGAGTAGCTTTCCGCGACGAGTGATCCGCTTACTGATCGAGCGAGGCTCGCGTGCGGCATTGCCGCCTAGCTTGCCTGCGTGCGTTGGCGTAGTGCGTGATCGGCCAAGACAATTGCCATCATCGCTTCGCCCATGGGAACGAAACGAGGAAGAAGGCACGGATCGTGGCGACCTTTGGTGCTAATCGTTGTCGAATCGCCATCGCGTGTGACGGTTGGTTGCTCTTGGGAAAGAGAACTCGTTGGTTTGATCGCACATCGGAAAACGATCGGCATGCCGCTGGAGATGCCACCTAGCAGACCGCCGTGGCGATTCGTTTCCGTAACGATCTTTCCAGCTTTCGGTTTGAACACGTCGTTGTTTTCGCTGCCCTTCGCAGTGGCGACACCAAATCCGGCGCCGTACTCGACACCCAGAACTGCGGGCAAACTAAAGAACGCTTTGCCCAAGTCAGATTTCAGTTTATCGAAAACAGGTTCGCCCCAACCGGCTGGAACATTCGTCGCGACTAGCTCAGAGATTCCGCCGATCGAATCCAGTGCTTTGCGCATCTCATCGATTAACGCAATCATTTTTTCGGCTGTCGCAGCATCCGGGCAACGCGCGATGTTGGCTTCGACCTGTTCTAGCGTTACGGATTCCGGCGATGGGACATCCGCCGCGATGTCGCCGACTTGTTTGACGTAGCCTACGATCTGAATCCCGTACCACTCGTTCAAGAGTTTCTTCGCGATCGCGCCAGCCGCCACACGCACTGATGTTTCTCTGGCGCTGGAGCGGCCACCGCCTCGGTAGTCGCGGAATCCGTATTTCGCATCGAAGGTGTAGTCCGCATGACCTGGCCGGTACTTGTCTTTAATGTCAGAGTAGTCGCGCGATCGCTGGTCTGTGTTTCGAATCAGAATCGCGATCGAAGTGCCGGTCGTTTTGCCTTCAAAGACGCCCGAGAGAATTTCGGGCTCGTCGGGCTCTTTTCGCTGCGTCGTGATTTTCGACTGGCCGGGACGGCGCCGTTCGAGATCCGGCTTGAGGTCATCCTCTGTCAACGAAAGTCCCGCCGGAACGCCATCCACGATCACCACGTTGCCCGGTCCGTGGCTTTCGCCGGCCGTCGTGATACGAAACAGTTTTCCGAAGGTATTGCCAGCCATTTATCCGCTTCTATTGTCAGGAACTTGGTCGTCTGCTTCACAATGCGTCGAGCAGCTTGGGCCTTTCTCATCGTACCTCGCCGCTTAAAGCAGAACCATCGGGGCTAATGAATAGCTAAAAAGTCTCTCTACGCTGTCCGCGCGACCTCCGCT
>CAYNJG010000415.1:0-3464 GCA_964397295.1 uncultured Pirellulaceae bacterium | reverse complement strand
CGCTGTGGGAATGGTTCCAATTCAAAATAAAGATCTTCCGTCAGCAATGACTCGTGATGGGACAAGATCGAGATCCTCAGCGCCGCCCCCCAAATACGTTTACAAGTCGACAGATCTGATAAGGGCTTTTCGTAACGAGCCGATAGCGACTTCATTTCGCTCATAAAATCAAGATACGGCCGTCCCTTCGGCACGCAGCTGATCGATTCTTCTACCTCGGTCCGCTGTGTGAGCAGCTGCCGTTTGAATGTCAACAGTAGCGTCTTCCCTAATCCCTTCGTCGCACTGATGAAGTATTTATTTTTGCGGTTGAGAAACTCATCGATGACTTCGTTTCGAAAAACGATTCGGTCCAACTCGTTGATTTCTATTTGATTCGCGTCGGTGGCCCAAATCTGTGCATTCGCCGTTGGCTTTTTCGGACGCTCTTGCCCGCGTGAACGGCTGGCGGTGATGCCAAGTTGCTGAAGAGCCGATTCCATGCGAGCGAGTGTCTTGGAAATATCATCATGGCGCAGCTCGATAACGGCTGCGTTGCCTAACGCTGATCTCCACACGGGTTGGTGGCTTTGAAACTCCTCCAAAGAAATGTCGACTAACACCGGAAGACACGGTCGCCGCAAGCGATGTGCGGCCAAGACCTCTTCGGCAAAGTCACCGGACGCTAAAGATGCGCGTGAGATCAACAGGAGCGCCGCGTGCGAGGCGTGCAGGGAATCGTGTACTTGCCGAGCCAGCGGAATGCCGGGTAGCGCGTCGCGCTGGTAGTACCAACTGCTAAAACCTCGGGTCTCAAGTCCGTTCGCTAGCTGCCTCGCAACAAGTGACTCGCTACTGGTTTCCGAAATGTGCACGTCGGAAGTCGCCAACAGTTCTTCCTTGTTACCTACGCCCTTGCTCGCGTCGATCAGCGCGGAAGAAAACTCCCGGCAAGTTGCGAATCTCTTCTCAGGCTGCTTTTCCAAGACTTTCATGACCACTTCGGAAACGGCAGGCGACACATCCACGCCAACGGAAATTAGATCCGGCGGCGCTTGAAACTCATGCATATGCAACAACATCAGTGGGTCGTCTTCGTCGAACGGTCGGTGACCTGCCAACAGTTCAAAGACTATCAAACCCAGTGCATATTGATCACTGCGTGCATCGGCTGGTCGGCACCCTGCTTGCTCCGGTGAAGCGTAGGCCGGAGTACCGCGGAACGTTGCGTTCGCCGAGTCCGTCTTTAAGTCTTTTGCGATGCCAAAATCTAAAATCTTCGGCGTGCGCGATGGCGTGAGGCAAATGTTTTCGGGTTTGAGATCGCGATGGATCACTCCTCGCGCGTGTGCTGAGTCCAACGCATCGGCAAGCGGTTCGAGGATGCGGCAAACTGATTCGACAGACCAAACCGAGTCCGTGGCCATGACAGTTCGCAAATCATCGCCCGGTACGTATTCGAAAATAGTAAACGGCTTGCCCGCATGCACTCCGTGATCGAAGACCGTGGCGATGCCGTCGTGTAACTTGGCGGCTAGGCGAGCTTCGCGAACGGCGTCCAGTTCCTCTTCCGCCGGGAATTCTCGCAATTGCACTTTCAGCGCGACGTCTCGCTTGAGCGTTTGGTCATGAGCCAAGAAAACGCAGCCCATCCCGCCCTTACCCAACTCGTATCGAATCACGTAGCGATCGGCAACCTCCGTCCCGATAGCAAAATCCAACAGCGCATCTTCCACACCGACCAAATGCGAAGCGAGCGTCCGAACGTCTCCCTTCGTCTTGATCTCGCAATAAGTCAGTGCGGCTTTAGATCGAGACATACCAATGTCGTGCTATCAGCGTGGTAGTGCAGCAAGTAACTCCGTGACCGAGTTTAGCAGAACTCGTTTGTGCAAGGACATGCTGAGTTATTCGAAGCAGAACAACATCTCTTCACGTACTTCGCCTTTGCGGAATCCGACGCGTGCAAAGATCTGACCATCCAGAAACGTGGGCGTGGGAAAAACATCGTCACCCAACTGGTTCTGAGCGAGCACTTCATACTTGTCTGGTCTCGCACGAAAGACGAAGATCTCGCCCTTTTCGTTGGCGGCGTAAATTCGATCGCCCACCAAGACTGGTGAAGCACTCACGGGTCCAGCAAGTCGCTTCTTCCATTTTTCTTCACCGTTGCTAACGTCCCAACAGTACGCGACGCCACCGTCGGTCACCGCATACACGTATCCACCAGTGACCAACAACGATTGCTCGTAGCACTTCTGCTTTTTTGTCCAAACGACTTTGCCCGATCCATCCGCACGAATGCAAGTTGTCTCAGACTGAGGATACCCACCACTCGCCAACACATAGTCTTCATCGCCAACGACCGTTCCAGCGGTGTGTTTCGCGGCACCCGGTGCCTTCCAAAGTTGTTTGCCAGTCGCTGGATCGTACGCGCAGATTTCGCGACCGCCAGAGATACACAGCTGCATGCGACCGCCAACTCGAAGTAACGCGGGGGAAGAGTAACTGGAGTTCTTGGGACGCTGAGTACGCCAGATCTCTTTTCCAGTCTTTCGATCCAACGAGACCAACGCGTTCTCATTGTCGGACTCCGCAGTCGCGATAACTGCGTTTTCAAAGATCAGTGGAGAAGCGGCGTACCCGAACGGGTACTTTGGTTTGAATGAAGACAGATCTTTCGCCCAGACTTTCTTTCCCTCGACCGACAAACAACAAATGCGAATCTGCTTCTGCGAGTAGAACGTAGCGAACAGTCGTTCGCCGTCGCAGGCAACAGTCGAGCTCGCATGCGTGTTCTTGTTATGGATTTTAGGTAACTCACTACTGACGAAGACGGGCTGGTTCCAAACGATCTTGCCGGAGTTACGATCGACCGCCAACACAGACTGCGTCATCTTTTCCTCGTCAGCGGTGGCTAAGAAAATCCGATCGCCAACAATCGTCGGGGAACCATGCCCACGACCAGGAAACTTGGTTTTCCATGCGACATTTTTTTCCAAACCGAATTCCAGCGGAGGCAGCTTGCCCTCGGCACTTTTGGCATTCACAGCGATGCCATTCCCAAGCGGACCACGCCATTGCGGCCAATCTGCAGCGACGACAGACGGGTCATTTGCCAGAACGGCGAAGAAGAAAACTACAACAGCAACACGTCGAACAACCGGTCGAGATTCTAGTTCGCGAATCATGGCAGAACTCATAGGATGGAAGTTAGTATTCCACCTAAAGATACAGACCAAATCGTCGTCGAGAAAGCTGGATTAGTGAATCACTCGGATACACTGACTGATCAGCGAATTCAAAGCGTTTTCAACGGTCGCTTTGTCGTCGGTTGGATTGTCGATCATGTTTTGAACGACAGCCTGAAATTCTTGTACGAGCTGAGTTAGCTCATGGACCCCACAAGAAGAAACTTCGCGGCGAAGTCGATCTGCATTATCCAGCAAGAATTCCCAACGCTCAGCTTCAAACAGTTTCCACAT
>CAYNJG010000414.1:0-3484 GCA_964397295.1 uncultured Pirellulaceae bacterium | reverse complement strand
TCACAGAGGTTCATTGATCCGGATCTTTGGGGGCACATCCAGTACGGCGCGGATTGGATCAACGCGGGAGAACTGCCCCGAACCGCCTCTCACACGTACGTCGATCCTGGTTACGTCTGGGTCAATCACGAAAACCTCAGCGAGTTGGCGATGGCCGTAGTGCATCAGTACTTTGGCGGCCTCGGTTTGATGATCGGAAAGTGTTTGCTTGGTGTTTTCGTTTTGCTGTTGATTCGCTTCAATGCGATTCGTCGTGGTGTGAGCGAAACTGTCGCTTCGTTGGTTCTATTGCCGGTCGCCTATTCACTGGCCTCTTCGTGGTGTGTGCGGCCGCAGTTAGCAAGCTTCGTCTGTTTCGCCTTGATGATGTTGATTCTTGAGTCGGTTGATCGAGACCGCGAAACGAATCAATCTTTTCGTTGGCATATCTGGCTTCTCGTGCCATTGATTTCCATTTGGACGAATTCGCACGGTGGATTCTTGGCTGGTATTTGCGTTTTGATGGCGTGGTTGGGATTGACTGGCCTTCAGTCGATTTTTGCATTTGGCTGGCAAGCGAGTCGGAAACTCGTAACGCAATCAGCGGCTGTCGGGGTTGCTGTCCTACTGGCACCGTTTGTGAATCCGTATGGGATCGAGTTGCCGTTTTGGCTTTGGCATTCGCTAGGCGAAGCTCGTCCGGAAATCAACGAATGGGCGTCCGTGTATGAACAGCCAATTTATTGGTACCCCTGGCTGTGGGTTTCCTGTCTAGCGGTTTTGTCTTGGATGTTTTCCGAGTCGAAACGCAACGTGACGCACTTGGTCATTTTCGCGCTTGTCGCCTTCCAGTCTTTCCAGCATCTGCGTCACATTCCCTTTATGGGGTTACTGCTCGGATTTTGGATTCCCACTCATTTGGAATCAGCGTTTGCTAATTTCAAAAGAACGAATACGGAAGAAAAAGCGAACTCTGCACGTGACGAGCGACTGATCCGTTGGCAGTTTGGCATCGGAGTTTTCGCATTGGCGGGGCTGTTGGTTTTTCAGCTATCTCAGTTCGGCGTTCGTCGAAATGAGTATCCTGTCTCGGCTGCAGAGTTCATGGCGAAGCATGATTTGAATGGGCGTCTGGTCGTCACGTTCGATTGGGCTCAATACGCGATCGCCGCCCTGCCCGATTCGACAGTCGGATTCGATGGCCGTTTTCGCACCTGTTACTCGCAGGAAGTCGTCGACATGCACTTCGACTTCATCACCGGTTCGGCAACGAATCATCGAAATCGAGACGAATTAGGTAGCGGACCATTTGATCCCACGAAGGTTTTGCGATTCAAAGAGCCGCAGCTCGTTTTGATCGAGCGTTTGCGAGATCGATCTGGTTCCAAGTTGCTAGACGAAATGCCAGAGTGGACGATACTGTATCGCGACAGTGTGGCGGAGGTCTGGGGTCTAACGGAGCTCTACGCCGATCCGAAAAGCGATCGCTACTTGGCGGATTCTGACCGCAGTATCACGGACAATCTACAAGCCGGCCTCGCAGCGTGGCCTGCCTTGCCTCTCGCCGAGGATTCGTTGCCCATCAATCCTGTATTCGCGAAGCGGTAGAGTGCCTCGGTTGACTACGCGTCGTCTTGCGGCGCGTCACCGAGCATTTTCAAAGTGCCAAGCGCGTAGCTGGCGTTTTCCATCGCGTTCACTGCTTCGATACCGCCAGCTGTGCAGCGTACTCCGATGATCACGTGGTGTGTGGCGCCGGAATGGATGTAAACGTCGAATTGTCCTGCGCGGTTTTCGCTCTCTGGCGTGCCGGCGTCCATGTTAAAGGACTGAGTGCCGGTCAGAGACATTTTGCGGAAAGCGATTTTTTTGCGGTCGGGTGTATCGAGCGAGGCGTCAACGAAAGCTGGCCGAGACTTTGGCACCGTCTTCGCTGCGCCAGCTTTGAGTGTCGCTTCGATAGCGGATAGTTTTTCTGTCGCTGGAACGGAGGCGAAGTACAGATAGAGTGTTTCTTTATCGCGCTTATCGTCCGGGTTTGATCCGTCTACAAAAAGTTCATAGCTGTAGAGAAATCCTGGGATGCGCAGCGAAGGTGGCTGAATCCGATCGGGGCTCATCGGTGTTCGATTTCGATTCCGCGAAGTCATTGTGAGAGGAGTCGCTGTGTTTTTTACGTAGAGCGGCAGACGTAGCTCAGCGACGCCATTGCCGATCTCTGTCGGATTAATGTGCAAGTTTTCAATGAAGCGAGAAGTGAATGCCAGATTCTTGATCGCTCCCGTCATCTTTTGTTCATATTCGGCTTTGCCGCAACCCAAAAGTGTCATCGTTACGATTGCAATGATCGATAATTTCGTTAGTAAACTTTGCATCGCTCTCAATTTCCTAGCTGCCTTTTGGCCTAAACATCGATCGCAGGCCTCCCTCGACCACGACCCAGGTTGTACCATTGTCAATCCTTAGTTTAACTGCCACAAGGCTAAAAGCACGATGTCGATGGATATTGGCTGGCAGAGCAGAATTGTCGGGCCAAAGTATGGCTGCGAAGATCTGTGGTTGAGTATTGGAGTCAACGGATGAAGTCAACAAGGCGTCAGATTATCACCGATCAGGTTGTGCAGGGCGAGCTGCTGTTTCGGACGATTGTCTACTGGTTCTTCTGTTTGACGATGGTGTTGTTGATGATTGTCGGATGGTCACTGTGGAGTGGTCCGCCGCGACCGTTTCTGCAGGTTATCCGCGAAACACTTTCCGTTTCGGCGCCAGTGATCGTTGGCGCTGTGGTGTTGCTACCCCTTGTCCTAGTAGATGTGTTGCGCGTGAGCAGTCGATTTGTTGGACCGATTCGTCAAGTGCGACACGTGCTAAAACAATTGGCCAATGGGGAAGAGTCTCGGCGCGTTTACCTGCGTCGGAAAGACTTTTGGCAGGACTTGGCTCACTACACGAATATCATCGCCGAAGACCTTGAGACCCATCGCAATCCGGATCTTGAGCGTCCTTTTGGCGAGCAGGACGAAACCCTCGAATCGCCGTCCAAACGCAGTAAGGCCCGATAGACGCAGCGGAGTTTTCGCTCTGTACTTGCGTTGAGGTTCGTCTATAAAGTGATAGCGAAAGTTACCACTCCCCTGCTCTCGACGCTTCCATGATTGTAGTTATCTCGCCGGCGAAAACGCTCGACTTCTCTCCGCAGACGTTGACGAAGAAAAGTACGCAACCTGACTTTCTTGACGACTCGGAAGAGTTGATCGCGAACCTTGCCAAGATGTCGGAATCGCAAGTCGCGAAGCTGATGGGTATCAGTGACAAGCTTGCGGCTCTGAATGCTCAGCGGTATCGCGATTGGTCGCTACCCTTCGATACTTCGAACGCAAAGCAATCGTTGCTGGCCTTCAAAGGTGACGTTTATCAAGGATTTGATTGTGAAGATTGGAAGGCTGCCGACTTCACCTTTGCACAAAAGAACTTGCGGATTCTGAGTGGCTTGTACGGCGTACTT
>CAYNJG010000413.1:0-3495 GCA_964397295.1 uncultured Pirellulaceae bacterium | reverse complement strand
AGATGGAACTGCTACAATATTGATAAAGCACAATGGAACTCTATTTCATACAATATCTAGTTTGTCAGATGGGTCTGATTCCACAGGCACAATAACTTCACCGCCATCTTTGTCAAGAGGAGATGATGTAACATTTGAGGCCACAGGTGGGACGGCTTCTGTAACAATAAGCTGTCAATAATGAAAGGAGTAATAACAATCATTTTAATGTGTTTTAGCCTAGTGGGCAGCGCTCAAACAATGATACTAAACGCAGGGGGAGGAGATAAGATAAGAGCAGAACTTAGCAGTTCCCTGGCGGCTTATGATGCTGCAGCAGCAGATGATGCAGTAGAAGTAACATTGTCAGAGTTCAATGCAGTTGCGCCATTATTGGTCGCCACTGGATTCTGGGAGCCTAACCCTGCCACAAACTCTGGAAGAGCTAATGGCACATGGGCAAATGACGAAACCGCTATGCCTGCCAATAGCTTCCTATATGCGTTCAGGGTACACTATGTGAGCAGCACGTCAAGCACTGTTACAGTTTCGTCTAAGGTTAAAATAAGTACCGATCAAATACTAGGATATACCGACAAGTATATCCTGCCAGATTTTACATTTTCCGCTGTAGGTCAGTATGCAAAGTATTTTGTTGTTAAGCACCCTACACCAGAAAGCAATGCATATTTCATGGCTTTGAGAATGGATGGTTTTCCGCGAGTAGGAGATGCCGTTATTAACGGAGGAGATGCATATGGACGTTCGGGTGATGCCTCTGATTTAGATCAATTTACAAACATTAGATATTTCTCATTCGAGAATAATTACAGCACTGACAAACTACATTAGATGAGAATTATAAGAGAGATAATTTTAATGCTGATCGGTATTGTTGCACTAAGCAATGTCTCGATTTGTCAAAGTGATGGACAGCCAGCTCCTAAGCAATTCAAATATCCTGACAGCTCAAACATGGCTTGGGTTTCTGGAACTCATCCAGACGGAAGATTAACAGAGACCAAGCTTGATACTTTAATCAGGCTGCACCAAACAAGCGATTCAAATTTCGTATTCCATAACAGGAGTGATATGGTTGTGGTTGAAGTAATAGGAGATGTTCCAGCATCGGTTATTACAGGAGGGACACAATTGATATACCCAAAGCAGGATTCTCTTTGTTTGACGAATGGCGGATGTGTCAAGATA
Organism: uncultured Pirellulaceae bacterium; assembly: GCA_964397295.1. Lineage (GTDB taxonomy): Bacteria > Planctomycetota > Planctomycetia > Pirellulales > Pirellulaceae > CAYNJG01. Next base: position 2,307 of record CAYNJG010000413.1, on the reverse strand, counting down.
TCTGCACAAGATGATCAACAGATAACATCATTAGAGTTGACTGGCAATGAGCTGTCTATCACAATAGAAAATGGGAATACAGCCATATTGGATTTGTCATCATTAGATACAGAAGATGATCAGTTATTGACTCAGTTGGGATTGAATGGATCGCTACTCAGCATCGCTATTGAAGATGGAAATGAATTGAATGTTGACTTATCAGGAATAGACAATGATGATCAGGAGATAAGTGATTTCACGTTAACTAATGATCAGTTGTCTATAACCATAGAAGGTGGTAATACAAAGACAGTTTCACTAGCGGGGATAACTGGACCACAGGGCCCACCGGGTGAAGATGGTGAAGATGGAGAGGATGGGAATAATGGAATAGATGGAGTTGGTATATCTAACATAGTTCATAACGGGAATGGAACATTAACTATTAATTTTGATGATGGGTCTAGCTTTACTAGCTCTGATATAACAGGACCAGAAGGACCAGAAGGGCCACAGGGAAGCCAAGGAGCGCAAGGGGATGAAGGTCCGCAAGGTGTACAAGGACCACAAGGAAATCAAGGTCCACAAGGACAGGTAGGTCCAGAGGGTCCACAAGGATCGATTGGGCCTATTGGTCCAGAAGGACCACAAGGGCCAGCAGGAACTGGAATAAATCCTCTTGGTAATGTTCCTACTGTAGCGGACTTGCCAGCATCTGGGAATAATCAAGGTGATAGTTATGTGGTGTCTGCTGGAAATGAAAGATGGATATTCACTAACGGATCTTGGGTCTTTGATTCTATCGCTGGATCTCAAGGCCCACAAGGCCCACAAGGCCCACAAGGCCCACAAGGCCCAACAGGAGCAACTGGCCCACAAGGGCCAACAGGAAACACAGGAGCTACAGGAAGCACAGGATCTCAAGGGCCAGCAGGGGATGATGGCGTTGATGGTCAAGATGGAGCTACAGGAGCTCAAGGCCCACAAGGGCCACCAGGAGCTCAAGGTGTACCTGGTAGTGCTATATATGCAGAAAATAATATACCTCCATCGTCACTAGGAGTGAACGGAGACTGGGCTTTCAGAATAAATGCACCATACTCCTTCTATCAAAAAGTAGGATCAAGTTGGCAAAACAGAGGCAATCTACAAGGAGGTGTAGGCCCAACAGGAGCAACTGGCCCAACAGGAGCAACTGGCCCACAAGGTCTAACAGGGGCAGACGGAGAGGATGGAGAAGATGGGGACGATGGTGCTGCATCTGTATGGCACACAGGAATTGGAGCTCCTTCTTCTGGAACTGGAAGTATACTCGATATGTACTTAGATGAAGTGAGTGCAAATGTTTATAGAAAGTTCAGCAGTGGATGGATACAAGAAGGTAACATAAGAGGGGCTACTGGATCTCAAGGCCCGACCGGAAACACAGGGCCACAAGGCCCAACAGGTGCCACAGGAAACACAGGTCCACAAGGCCCAACAGGTGCCACAGGAAACACAGGTCCACAAGGTCCAGAAGGCCCACAAGGTCCACAAGGTCCAGAAGGTCCACAAGGCCCAACAGGTGCCACAGGAAACACAGGTCCACAGGGCCCAATAGGTCCACAGGGCGCGATAGGTAGTACGGTATCAGGTAATACGGTAGTTAGATTCAACCCAGGAGCAGCTATAATATTCGACATAACAGCAGGAAATAACATATTGTATTTAGACCATGATGAAGTGACAGCATTTAAACACTTCAGGGCCAACGCTGGAGCCACAGTTGTAGGAAATTTTGACGTTACAGGAGGGACAAAAAATTTCAAGATAACGCATCCTCTTGATTCGACTATGTTTCTAAGACATGCAGCGATAGAGTCTAATGAAGTAAAGAATCTATATGACGGCATAGTGACAACAGGTGCTGATAGAATGGCCATAGTAAAACTTCCTGCATACTTTGAGGATTTAAACATTAAGTATAGATACCAGCTAACCCAGATAGGGAAAAGAAGTAATCCAATAGTTCTAAAAAAGATCGTTGGAAATGAGTTTGTGATAGAGACAGAAGTGCCATATGCTGAAGTGGCTTGGCAAGTGACGGGAATAAGGAATGATACTTACATGAAAGAAAACCCATTTGAGTCGGAGACTTACAAAGAATAGATACATTAGAGCAATGGTTAATACGTACCTTACTAATAGTTTGAAGAGATTCAAAAAATATAATATGAGTTTGGAAGGTGGTGTTATTGGAAAGTTAGCGGCAAGTGCCGTTGGAGGTATTGTACTTGAGCAGCTAATGGAGATTAGGCCGTTCATTTTTATGATGCTAATATTGGT
>CAYNJG010000412.1:0-3539 GCA_964397295.1 uncultured Pirellulaceae bacterium | reverse complement strand
AGCCGTTTCCGGATCGAGCGACAATTCGAATTGCTTATTCCAATCGAACTCGAAGCGAGCTTTGCTGAGTGCATCGTCGCGGTCTTGTGCACCTGTTCGCTTGCGAGCAACGTCGGCTGCGTGTGCGGCTATCTTGTACGCGATCGCGCCTTGTTTGACGTCTTCTTCATTTGGCAAACCGAGGTGCTCTTTCGGAGTGACGTAGCACAGCATCGCGGCGCCCGCCATTCCCGCGTTTGCGGCTCCGATCATGCTGGTCATGTGGTCGTAGCCTGGCGCGATATCCGTGACTAGCGGGCCCAGCACGTAGAATGGAGCGCCTTTGCAGACTTCGATCTGGCGTTCAATGTTCATCTTGATCTGGTCAAGTGGGATGTGGCCAGGCCCTTCGACCATGACTTGCGTTCCGCGATCCCAGCCGACCTGCGTAAGTTCACCCAGCACATCAAGCTCGGCGAACTGTGCATCGTCGCTGGCATCGGCGATCGAACCGGGACGCAGGCCGTCACCGAGGCTCCACGTGACGTCGTACTCACGCATGATGTCGCAAAGGTCGCCGAAGTGTTCGTAGAGTGGATTTTGCTTGCGATGAGCCATCATCCATTTTGCGATCAGCGAACCGCCACGGCTGACGATACCCGTGACTCGATTCATCGCAAGGTGCAGGTGCTCGAGCTTCACGCCGCAATGGATCGTCATGTAGTCGACGCCCTGCTTGGCTTGATGTTCCACCATATCGAGGAAGTGCTTGATGCGCATCTCTTCGATCTCGCCACCCAGCTCTTCCAGCATTTGGTAGATGGGCACGGTACCGATTGGAACTGGTGACGCGCCAATGATGGCTTTGCGAATGTTGTCGATGTCTTTTCCGGTTGAGAGATCCATTACGGTATCCGAACCGAACTCGACAGCCTTGTGCAACTTCTGCAGCTCTTCGTCAACGTCGCTCGTAACTGCTGAGTTGCCAATGTTAGCGTTGATCTTACATTTGGCGGCGATGCCGATGCACATGGGCTCGAGGCTACCAGCCAGGTGAACCTTGTTGGCTGGGATGACCATGCGGCCGATCGCGACTTCTTCGCGGATCAGCTCAGGCGAAAGATCTTCCCGCTTGGCAACAAATTCCATTTCCGGTGTGATTCGACCGGCACGAGCTTCCAAAATCTGAGTCATTTTTTTGACAACCTCTCCGTGCCTTGCGACACCAGTTAATAATGAACCCTTCATTCTACGAGCCAAGCGTATTTCGGAAAGGGTGAGCAAATGCAGGCGATGGTAGGCTAGAGAAGGAGCGAGTAGGTGTCTGGAGTTAAGCAACTCGACACATTTGCGTGTGGCGTGGCGACAAAACCGTCGACTTTGCCTACAGCGTTTTCAGGTACTCGAGCACGGCCGTCTTTTCTTCGTCACTTAACGCGTCCGGAAAGTCGTGCCCTGCTGCGCTCTTGCCGAATCGCTTTGTGTTGAAGTACGTGCGGATCTGATCGGCTCGTCGAAGTGAAGATGGCAGTTTCGCGAACTCTTCCACCTCAAGGCCAACTCTCTCAACGTCGTATTCGTTTTCCGATCGCTTCCAAATCACTGGTCGATCGCTTGGGTTCATCACATGCCATAGCGTTGGAACGGAGCCGTTGTGAAAGTACGGTGCGGATGCCCAGATGCCGTCGAGTGGCGGCGCGACGTAGCCCTTTGGTTCGAGCTTCGTTTCGTGCTTTCCGAAATCAGCAAACCAACTGCGGTGGTATGCAGCGCGATCATTTTTGCTGAGGGCACCTAGGCGAACGGGATCCGTGCCGAGTTCATCGAGCGGGATTTCTTTTTCGGGGTACTTTGCGTTTTCGCCATAGGTGCCGTGGCAGCTCGCACAATTGTCGTTGAACACCGCCCTGCCCTGCTCTGCCAGTGCTTCATCTATCGCAAATGGGTACTTGGGTGCTTTGAGCGAAGAAATGTACGCGTAGATGTCTTCGAAGTCCGCCGCGGCATGCGCGAACTCTTGCGGGCCATTCTCTTGGACCATCATGAATTGCATGAGGGGCTTGGCTGCTTTCACTGCGAAGCCATCGATGTACAGATACCGTTTTCGTTTGAAGTGCCACCACGCTGGCGCATCCATGTCGTGGTGCGTCATCTTTGGTGGAACACGTTCAGGATGGAAATTGAGATGCTCGTCGCGGTATGCCATCAACGCGACACCGAACATTACCGCGTTCGTTGTACCGTTGGTTCGACCCAACGGTACGAACATGGAACCCGCATCCATTCGAGTCAACGGTTGCTTCATCGCGATCTTTACCTTGCGCGCGTCAGCGGTCAGCGTCTCGAGTGCGTAGTGCGAATTGGGCAAGCCAGGAATCGTTTCACCACGCAACTTGCCGCCGTGGCAAGCAAAGCAATTCATGGTCCACATGCCATCTTCGTCGACGACATATTGCAGCGGTTTCGTTTTGTCTTCCGGTCGGCCAGTCAGACCATAGCGTGAGAACGCCATCTCACGTCGCTCGTCGGGTGTCGCTGTTTCTGCTTTAACGCGTAATTTCTGCGGCCATACGGTCCACAGGTTTTCAAAAACGTCTTGGTGAAAGTCCGGCGTCAACACAGCCTTTTGCGTTAGCCATTTGTAGCCTCGAGTCGCGGCATCCGCTTCGGCAGCATTCGGTTCCGCCCTGAGCAGAGTCCCGAAACACAGAACAAGCCAAACCGCGGCGAACTTTAGAAGAAAGGTGTTCAGACTCAGCATGATTCGACAATAGCCAGGACTTTGGAGCGAACTTCAACGTTTAGGCCAATTCGTTGCAGTCCGCGACAAATTGGTCTATTTCTTCGACACCGGTATCCCACGAACACATTAACCGAGATCCTCCGGCTCCAATGAAATTGTAGAACGTCCAGCCCTTCGCCCGCAGCCCTTTTTCCATTTGCTCCGGAAATGACGCGAAAACGGCATTCGCTTCTACTGGAAACATTATTTTCACGCCGTCGATTTTGGCCAGTTGCGAAGACAAAAGTTGTGCCATTTCATTAGCATGTTTCGCGTTTTTCAGCCAAACGTCATCCCGCAACAGGCCTAACCATGGCGCGGAAAGAAATCGCATCTTTGACGCCAGCTGGCCAGCTTGCTTGCACCGATACTCGAACTCTTCCGCCTGCTCCTTGCGAAAGAAGATCACACAGTCGCCAACGGCCAAGCCATTCTTTGTCCCGCCAAAGCACAGCACGTCCACACCGACTTTCCAAGTCACCTCTTTCGGCGCGAGTCCCAAGCTTGCAACGGCGTTAGCAAAGCGAGCACCGTCCATGTGCACGTTCAGTTTGCACCTGCGCGCTACTTCGCAAATCGCATCGAGCTCCTCTGGACGATATACCGTGCCGCATTCTGTGGATTGCGTGATCGAGAGAACTTTCGGTTTCGGATAGTGCACGTCAGTGCGTCGTTCAACCATCCGTTGAACTTCTCTGGGTAACACTTTTCCGTTCTCGCCCGGAACGACTAAGACTTTCGTGCCATTGGAGAAGAACTCGGGGCCACCGCACTCATC
>CAYNJG010000411.1:0-3581 GCA_964397295.1 uncultured Pirellulaceae bacterium | reverse complement strand
GTACTTGTCATCAAGTTCTACAGCATAGGTTCCGTCACCGAGTGATACGATCGCTTGCTTGATTGCGTCAGGTGATGCGTGTGCCGTAGCACCCAAGCCAGCCATCAGCCAACAATCCCCCAGTTGTCCCTGAGCAATGTCATCGGATGTTGGTCCTTGCTCGGCGAAAAGCGGTCGACGGGAAAAGTTCTGGTAGTTTTGACCGTCGGTTGGATCCGCAATGCGGTCGCCGTTCAGCGTCTTGTCAGCACCGTTTGCAAAACGCGAAACTCGGTGCACGCTGTAAGCTTGTTCATATGAACTTACGTCACTAATTCGGTCTGGAAAACGGAACCAGCCGCCGGCATCGGTCCAAAAACTGTCGTAGCCAGAACCACCAGATAGGCGATCGCTCGTTCGGCTATCGATACTAACCAACGTGTCGTTTCCGCGTTCGCCATGAAGTAGATCTATGCCACTGCCTCCGTACAGATGGTCGTCACCGTGGCCTCCATAGACAAAGTCATCGCCAGCGTCACCGTACAACTCGTCCTTGCCAGAGTGGCCGTAGATGTAGTCGCTGCCATAAGAGCCTCGGATACGGTCATTTCCGAAACCACCGTAGATCCGATCATCTCCGGAGCCACCGTAAATGGTGTCGTCACCACCTTGCCCATGTAGGTAGTCACTTCCATTGAGCCCGATAATGATGTCATTGCCTTCTCCTCCGTCTAGGTAGTCGGCAACCTCGGAACCACGGATGTAGTCATCACCATCTTGCCCGTACGCAACTATTGCTATGTCGCGAATGGTGCTGACGAAGGAATCGTCGCCCCCACCTCCGTAGAAATAAATGCGGTCGTGATTGTGCTTCCAGTAGTACGGGCAATTTTCAGCCTTTTGATTGGTCGTACCATCAATGATTTGGATCAGCCCGCCCACTTGCGATACGTTGACCTTATCAGCTTCGTGGTTCGACTGAACTACGATTGCGTTCGGCATATGACGCGGGACCCAACACGATACAGAGAACATTTGACGGTTCTCTAGCCTTTCGATCTGAGGAGCGGTACGAGCCTTACGTCGACTTTTTTTCAACTCTGACATTCTCTTGTCCTTTAGAAAGACCCCGTCGGTAGAAGTCCGACGTTTGTTCATTCGAGGCGAATCCTCGTACACTAAAGAATCCAGAAGAACGTGTAGGGAGCGACAAAGAAGTCGAAGAATTTCAGAACGTGATGCAAAATGCTGAATCGGAATTCATGGTGTCGCAGCGGATTTCAAGTGCTAGAATCGAGAGCAAAGCAGGTGATTCCTGCTGATCTCGCCTGGACTTCGAAGTTTGCAGTTCGAGGAAAATAAGTGCTTAAAGCTGAGTTGGTGAAATCCGCCGATCAAAGCCTCGAACTAGTCCGTTTCGAGAATCTGAGGTGTTCTTCGGACATCAGATCAGACGACTGCCGATACGTTGAACAGTCTGTCCAATACGTACGGTTTCAGATTGGCGAGGAGGCTTGGTGCGGAGGCTTCGGAATTGGTGATCTTAGCTACGACAGTTTGCTGGATGGTGACGTAACCATGAATGAGCAGGAAAGCGACGATTACGGTGACTACGAATATCCACCGATGATGAAAGACGAATTTGGGTTTCTTAGTCTGCCTAACGAGATTCGCACAGAAACCGAATCAGAGGAAAAAACGCCGAATTGCGACCACTCCTCTTTTAATGATTCGATGGTTTGCACACACGTTGAAACGTTTGTGTCTTCCAGCATTGCGATGCTGTATCTCAATGGGAATGTGTACTGGATTGATGGAATCACGAGAAAGATTCTCAGTTTCTGCCACATCGAATGTGACGATCGATCGTCCAGCTCTCCGTACTATCGCCCCATCTTCAATCGAAAACACAAACTCGTCGTGCGCGATCGTGAGTTTGATATTGCGGTATAGGGCCCGAACGGTAACGTGCGAATACGTCAACTCTGGATGGAGTGGGGAAGAGTCGCAAGTTACGACGACGACAGCATCTACTACGAATACCACAACGAAAACGCCCACTGGAATGCTCCTCCAATCGGGAAAGCGAAATTCGATCTCGCAACGCTTCAACTCTTGCGCATCTGAGACAATTCAATAGGGCTGACACATGCAGATTCAAACCTGTCCAAATTGTTCTATGCACGTTGTCGCGAAGCACGACGGCAGATGCCCATCGTGCTCTGTGGACCTTGAGCATGTCAGTCATCCCTCAAAGCGGTCCGTTCTCCCAGATACTGTCGACAAAAGGCGCACGAAAACACAGAGTCGTCGCACGCAGTCGCTAGCGCGAGATAAATTGAAGAAAGAAGGCGCCCGACGGATCCGCGTCGCTGTATTCGTGGTGACCTTTCTGAATGCACTTTTGATCCGCTGTTTCGTCAAGGGTGCTGCTTTCGCTGGCGAGCCAACGGTCATTTTTGAATGGGTTCTTCCCTTAACGCTACTTGCCGTATTTGGATTGCGTTACTTTTGGATTCGCAGCAGAAAGCTGCTTTCGACAAACGGCAGCATCGTACTTGCGTCTGACGTTCGCGCACCATGTTTGTTTCTTCGTTCGTTTAAGGAAGACGGAAAACGAGATCCGCTACGGAACAGCTTCGACGCAGTAAGGGGAGGTTTGATTTGGTTTTTTGACCGGTTCATTCGCGAACACCCGACACGAGAGCAGATTCTGGCGGAGACGCTCGGTACGGTCGGCCCGGTGGTAGCAATTGGGAGGCCCGAAGAAGAGCTTCCAGAACTTGGTGCGAGTCGACTTTATTGTGAGAACGGGGATTGGCAACAAACCGTTATTGAACTGATGAAAGCTTCTCAGTTCATCCTAATTCGGGCATCTAACTCTGCTGGGTTGATCTGGGAACTCAAGACGGCTTTGTCACTATTGGAGCCAGATAGAATTGCTATAGACCTCTGTCCTGATGGGCTCTTGCCGCCAGAGATTCTCAGTCAACTGCCGATTCCACCATCTACGTCCATGAAGCGTGCTGACTTTCTTTATTTCGATTCGAATTGGCGGCCAAAATCCAGCGAATATCTCGTCGAGATTTTGAAAGAAAAGAGGCTTTGCACGGACCTTACCGTAGATGTTCTTCGAGACCTGCCTTTCTATCTGGCATTTGTTGCTATCGTGTTAGCAACCGCATTTTCCATATCCTGTGGGCTCATCCTCACGACCTTTTTTTCCTTCGCCGCGACCCAGGCACGATTCCCTTTCCCGTCTCGCGCGTTGAGCTATCGACACTGCTGATCGATTTAAATAAAGCACCGATACGATTTTTTAGCCTTAGGCAGACGTAGCTAGTGCACGATTAGCCGCGAATCACCGATTGCAAAAGCCGTTGAGCACTTATGTAAAGCCTCGGATCTCCATCAGTCAGAGACGCCAGCATCAACTCTTTTTCTCGAGCATATCTCTCGGAATAACCTGGGTCTTGCACGGCAATATCGCTCACGTTGCAGATGATGTCTGCTAACTTCACTGTTTGGGCGCGAGGATCGGTACTTGCGAGTCGGTCTCGATCGAGTTGGAGTCTTTTCGCACGGTTACCATCAGCCAAGGT
>CAYNJG010000410.1:0-3609 GCA_964397295.1 uncultured Pirellulaceae bacterium | reverse complement strand
GCACGCTCGGGAAAGCCGTCGGTGTTCATCGTGATTTTTCTGGTCCGATGTCTAAGCCGTGGCGAGTTGTTGTGCTTTGCATGGGCGTTCTTGCAACGTTCTGGCAAGTCTCTCGATCAAACGCGTCACCAATGGCGACGATTACGCCTGTAGACATTGCGTGTCTCGTCGTCGCGGTCGGCTGTGTCATCACAGTCATTCGTCGGTTAGTCCGAATTGTTTCCGCCCTTCACTGTCAAAATAAATAGGAGATAGTGATGGACTCGACCGTATTTGAATCTGCAGTCTATTGGCAGTTTTTGGGTGTAGTTGTGAGCGTGCTCGGGCTAAGTGGCGCGTCGTTGCTAACACTGAAGCGGTGGCTGAAGACCGATTTGTCGAGCGTGTTTGCGACGTATCGATCGTGGCTGGTGATGGCCCCGTTGCCGTTCTTGGTGATTCTTTGTGGACGTGAAGTAACGATCGGTGCAACAGTGCTTCTGTCGATGTTTGCGTTTCGAGAATACGCCTTGGCGACGAAGCTGTGTCCGGATCGGTGGATTACCGGATTGGTTGGCGCAGCAATCTGCATACAAGGGGGATTCACTCTGATGCAAGATCCTTGGCTGGAGACGCCTGGTTGGTACGGCATGTTTATCGTCATGCCGGTTTACGTCATTGGTGCGCTCGCCATCTCGCCCATCCTTCGAAACAGTGTGGACGGTCAGCTACGCAAAGTGAGTCTCGCCGTTTTCGGATATCTGTACTTCGGCTGGATGCTTGGTCACTTTGCTTTTCTCGCTAACTCACCCAATGCGATTGGATATTTGCCGTACCTTACGTTCGCAGTCGCAGTAGCTGATGTTGCGGCATTCACGAGTGGAAAGTGCTTCGGCAAAAGAAAACTCCGCGACAAAATCAGCCCCAACAAAACAGTGGGCGGGTCGCTCGGATCGATTTGTGTTTCGATGGCGTTGCCCTGGCTGTTGGGATTCGCTCTGCCAGGCTTCACTCCCATTGAAAAGATTCTCACTGGGTTGATCGTCGGCGTCGGCGGGCAGCTTGGAGATCTCACTATCAGCTACATCAAACGCGACCTTGGCATCAAAGACATGGGGCGTTGCATTCCTGGACATGGTGGGCTGCTCGACCGTATCGACAGCCTGATTTTTACCGCACCTCTTTTCTTTCACATGATCCGCTGGTTCGGCGGAGTTTAGCCACTAGCTGGAGCGAATTATGCCTACTACCGCTAACGAAAATCGCCGGAAGAACATTACTTCGCCTAGCCGTCACGCAGAAATATTGGGCAACTGCGGTGTCGGGTAAACATTATTCGGAGACGTCTTCACTTCCAGCTTGACTGACTCTAGGTTACAAGGAAGACACAATTAGTCCGCGAAGCGAAGCGATGCGACATGAGTAACGAATCCGATCCTCCACCGCCCAATCCGTATGAACCCTCCGCAGAAGAAACCCAAGAATCAAATTCGGCAGGTAAATCGTACCGAAAAACCTTCGTTTTGCTTGCCGTCATTGCACTAGTTGCGTTTGCGTATGTTCGCTTTGGTGACGAGCTTACTTTCGAAAAACTTGCCGTTCAAGAAAATAACCTTCGTCAGTTGCAAATCGAAAATCCTTGGCTGGTCTACGGCGGAGCCTTTGTTCTGTACGTTGCGGTTAGTGGGTTGTCGGTTCCTGGCGGTGCGGTTGTTTTGAGCCTGACGTACGGATCCTACTTTGGTTGGCTGCGAGCCATGTTGCTTGTGAGTTTCGCGTCGACTGCCGGTGCCACGGTTGCCTTCTTGCTAAGCCGCTACATCTTTCATGACTTTGTCCAAAAGAAATTCGCGGGGCCATTGAAATCGCTTAACGAAAAACTCGAACGGGAAGGAGCGTTCTATCTGTTCACGCTTCGCCTCGTTCCGCTCATTCCGTTTTTTATGCTCAATCTCGTTTCCGGATTGACGAAAATGAAGACGAGTACCTACTGGTGGGTAAGCCAAGTTGGGATGTTGCCGGGAACTGCGGCCTTTATTTACGCCGGTTCAACGGTCAGTATTTCTGAGTTAGCGAAGCACGGTTTTCAGGGCTTAAACTGGCAATTCGGCCTTGGTTTCGCGATCCTTGGAATCTTACCATTGGTATTGAAGAAGCTGCTTTCCAGAGGGGCAGCTGATGCCCGATCGCCGGAAGATGCTACTATTTAGTTGCGTGATTTGCTTCACGCGAACAGATTGAGTTCCATGAATTCGGAAAAACACGTATGCCCATCGAATACGATCCATCATTCGCAACCTTCGATCCCAAAGATTGTGGCAAGCCAATGGTCGCAGCGGTCAAAGACTTAGCCGAGCAAACAGGCGAGCACTTGGAAAGTTTCTACGGTCGGCCTTTGCTGGAAATCGCGAACCTGGCGGACGAAATATACGACGAACTTCCAGAGTTCTGGCGAGTTTGGAAAGATTGGCACGCGCCGCAGCCGCGACCAGAGATGGGTGATCTTTAGAGAGTTAACGCACGATGATCTACCGTTATCACACTTTCGGCGCAAAGGGAAAGCTAACCCTAGTTGATGACGGAGTTGAATGCGAAGGCAAAACGCGTCAAGGATGGTGGTCGCATAAAACGCCCTATCGATGTCTTGATCCAAACCCGGTCTACTCTGCGCTTCCGTCGCCCGGAGCAATGCTGGCAACCATTCCCTGTTTGATTGTTGGTATGTGCGGCGTTATTGTTCTGGTTAATGGACTGGTCAATCTATTCATGAAGGGACAGGCTTCGCCGATGCTTTACTATTCGCTCGCTGCATCGATTCTTGGTGGGATTGGTATTGCGATAGCGCAACGTTTTTCGAAAGTTGACTGGGTATTGTTCCCGGCAACATTAAATGGGCACCGAGTTATGTTTACGAAGAACGGGCCTGACACAGAACGATACGAAGACTTTGTTAGCGCATTGCAGGAACGGATCGAGAACAATTCAGTTGCCAGATGAATAACGACCAGGATTTAGTTAAAATGTCATGCTGGAGATTGCGGCATGAAACGATACGGAAAACGAACCTCTGAGCGACGAATTGATCGTCGTGATTGTTTGCGTGGGCTTGGGGTAAGTCTGAGTTTACCCGTGCTCGAATCGCTCATGTCACCATCTGCGAGAGCAGAAGACGCCCAGCAATCGGGGCCAAAACGTCTGGTTTGCATTGGCACGTATCTTGGCTTTCATCAGGCAGACTTCTTTCCAAAGACGGTCGGTCGCGAATACGAAAGTTCTCCCGTACTAGAACCGCTGAAGCCTTTTCGCAGTGAGATGTCGATCTTCTCAGGGCTGGACCACCGCGGACGAAACGGCCATGAAGGTTGGAAGGCATGGATGTCTGGCTCCGCAACCGGTGGCGTTTCGATGGATTCGATCGTTGCTGATCATGTGGGCGAACAAACACGGTTCGCGTCGTTGCAATTGACGTGTGGTCGGCCTCCGGCGGGTGCACGATTGAGCTACACACGCGAGGGCGTCGCTTTGCCAATGGTTGGTCGCCCGAGTGTCTTGTATGAGACTTTGTTCCGCTCGGAAACGGATAAGGCTCGTGTTCGCTATTTGTTAAACACGAATGCAAGTGTGCTGGAT
>CAYNJG010000409.1:0-3632 GCA_964397295.1 uncultured Pirellulaceae bacterium | reverse complement strand
GAGGCTACGAACAGAAACGTCATACAAGGCCGGTTCGGTCAGGCGAGCACGCCAATCAGCGAGAAGCCGTACCCAAACGATCGCTCAGGTAAATGACGAGCTTGTGTTCGCCTCAGTGTCGCGTTACTTGATCGCTCGCCTACGCTTGGTGGTGAACCAAGAGAAGAGCCGCATCGTCGCGTCGGATGGAGTCGAGTTCCTCGGCTTCGTCTTTCGTGGCAGGTGTGCAACGATCAACGTGTCGGAGACATCGATTCACCGCTTGAAGCACCGCGTTCGCGAGATCACTGGGCGTAGCCGCGGTATCTCGATGGACCGTCGCTTGAGAACCAGTCAGCACTGCACGGCTCGTCGTTCATCACTTTGTTCTGTGGCATTCTAGGTGCCACTTCGCTGTAATGTCCAATAGACTTGACTTTCTGCGGTGTCGAGTTTATCATGCGGTGTCGAGTTTATCATACGTCGAGGCTGATTCGATTTTTACATATTGGGGTTGGATATGAATGCGCAGCAAAAGGTTGCTTGGTTTGAAGTCGTAGTTGCAGTGCTTGCTTTGGGGGCAGCGTTCGTTGCGTACCCTTTGTTGGGAGAAGCGGCGATGGGCATGTTCTGTCTTCTCGGACTATTGGGTTTAACGCCACTATTTTTACGAAAACGCAAAGATCAGATCATCACGGACGAACGTGACCATTCGATATCCCTGAAGGCTACGTTTCTTGGCGTGGGTGCAGGATGGATGATTCTCTTTATGTCCATCGTGGTTCTGACTGCGTTTGTCAGTTTTGAAGATTCTGCAGTACCGAAAAACCTCCTGGGAGCGGTGCTTTGGGTTAGCTTCGCGACGAGCTATGCTGTTAAGGGGGGCATGTCGTTGATGCTCTATCGAAGTCATCAACATGCCTCGTAAATACGAACCCACGTTGCATAACTGTGTACGTGAATTGCGTACGGAAATGGAGTTGACGCAGCGTGAACTTGCGCAAGAAGTGCAGGTAACACGGCAAACGATCGTTGCATTGGAGGCGGGCTCATATACTCCGTCGCTTGCGTTGGCGATGCGAATTGCGACCCTATTCGATTGCCCCATCGAAGAAATTTTTAGACTGGAGTAGGGCAAGAACGTTTGCCACAGCGATGCGCCTGAGGGGCATGGAGCCAAATCCAGAAAAGGGCGAGTGCGGAGTGAGAAGCTACTCGCCCGCGTCTTGAGGGTCATATCGCTTTTTGGAGTTTGGGGACCATCTCCTGGTTCATCAGCAACCTTTGGCGTTTTAGTTCCTTCTGGACATCGCCCACTGTCGTGAATTCGCCCTCAGAAATCTGCTTGGCGACGGCGTTGGTGTATTTCGCGATGCGCTGGAACATTTGATTGGTCAATTCGAGCTGCACGGGTTTCTTGTACGAGGAATAGATGGACAGTTTCCACTGCCCATCGACTTTGTGCAGGGTCATAGGGGCTTTGGGATTTGATTTCCATATTGCTCTATTGCCATTCACTTCCGGTTTAACTTTTTTTAGTCGTGCAGTTGCCAGAGACGCCGGCATGGGCGCACGCAGTGCGTTTCCCGCTTTCCCGAACTGTTTTTCCGATACGTCGCCGAGGTGACGGAATGCTTCATATAGTTCGACCTGAATGCGGCAGTAATCAACCATCCGTTCGGGTTCCATCAACAAAGCGTTTGCCTTTTTCGCATCACCTTCAAGCAGCAAACGGAAGAATGACTCAATCGCAGCAGCAGGTGTTCCGTCTTGCGTGGATGTGACATCAGTCGACTGGGCAAGCACGGGATTCGTCACAACGAAGATTAACAATATGATGGGGATTCTCATAACGGGAGACCTGACGAGTTGACATGGCAAAACACTCTCCGACACTGCGTCGGAGAGGCAAACTTTGGTCATAGCCACTTAAAGATGAAGTCTGGCTACAGCTGACGCACGAAATGAACGATTGCTCCACCAACGAGCATGAATCCGACTGACACTTGGAAGACGATTACGAACCAAAACGACCCTTGTTGTTCATCTCGGCGTGGGCTAACCAATCCGTAGGGAGCACCACGGACATAGCCGGCGACAGCTGTACCTACGGCGGTGAGGCCAAATAGCAACTGCATCCAAAACAGTCTATCCATCTTTTTGTCCTATGGGGCTTTCAAATCTACGAGCTTGAGTCTGTCGTTACCCAAACGCAATTGAGCAACAGATCATGCGTCGACGAATCTTTCGTACTCGGGCTTTCGGTCATGCAATTGTCGGGCGATGGCTTCGGAAACGGGTGTCCAATCCTGGAGCGTTTCGTTTGCACCTTCGTATGTTACTAACGTCGTGCGAATTGAGTTGCTCTGCATACAGGACCTGCAAGCTGACAGATCGAGGCGAACGTGAGGGTCGTCGTCGATGGTTGCAAAGGGAAGCTCCGTGCAAGCCGCGATCCGCATACCGCCGATCGCTTCATGCGAGCCGTCGGTTGCCCGAAGTCGCATAAACCCTGTCTCCGCTTCGTACCAGCTCTTGCAAGGTTTGCAAAACGTTTTGGTGTCCTTTGATGCGTTTGCACGTGCAACGCATGGAACAATTACGAGAAACATCGCTGACTCAAAAAGCCATATTAGATGCAGACTAGTGACTCCGGATTCGCCTCTGTCTTTTACAGCTTCGACCATCCAAATCGCATAACGCATCAAAACCGTAGGGTGGTACGCACGAAGATTGAATTGGTTGAGTTCAAACATGAGGTATGTTCCCCACGACGCGTAGAACCCAAACGTTCCGGCAAGGATCCCAGCAACCACCAACCCGATTGTCGAGTCAATTTTTGTGCTAACCGACATGAGATAGACCAGGCGCCCAAGCATACCCACGGCAACAAAAATCACAGCCAGATAACAAATCAGATTGCTGGGTAGGAAGTGAGTTAGAGTTGTAGTTAATCCCCCAACAAGAAATCCGAGGATAGAACTCCCCAATAGCAAGCGAAGCATCGTTTTAGACCTCATGACGTGGTGCCGACGGGCATGCTGTTTTTTGGCGCCAACTTGTTGCGTTCGTGCACTGAATTGGCACATTCCGTGACTGCAGCCGCAGGATTACTAAGATGCAGCACAAAACGTGCCGCCCGAAAATTGACTGCGTCATTTATTGTCGACGTACTAGGTAGGCGGTGTGTGTCGGCGCCAACGGGTCAGCTGCCAAGGACAAGGCGCGTTGCGAAAGAACTAAGGTGTGTCGAAGTTCTGTGCCTAAAAACCATGTTAGTGGACAGTGAAGTGCCTTAACGGCCCCCATCCCAAAAGATTCGAGACACAGCCGCTAGTCCGTTATCTGGTGGTTCGTTTCCACAATACAAGTGAACGTTTCCAGCGGTAGTCCAAAAAGGAACAGTCGGCGAACCATCGGGTGAGAGGCTAATGCCAGCATCGCGACAGGCTTTGGTGAGCACGTCAAGCGAAAGGTTTTCGGTCAAAATCCACGGGTCGATCGTCAATGAGTCGGAACCGGCGGGCGGAATGTTCGGGTAATCGAAGTGGATGAGTTGAAGCGGAGAATCGACGTAGTAGCCGAACGTAAGTTCGATGCCGCCGTAGACCCAAATGCGAGGCAGTTTGTGTTTACGAGTGACCAAGCCATCG
>CAYNJG010000408.1:0-3698 GCA_964397295.1 uncultured Pirellulaceae bacterium | reverse complement strand
TGACATGGGTAACGGCAACTGCGAATCGCATTGCAAAGAGTTCGGTCATATAGTCTCCCCATGCCGAACGGGTTTGCCAAAAGAATCGAACCGAATTGCGTTCGATATCAGCTTCGCAGTCCGCGAAGCCACGTTCGTTTTCGATCTCTAGCTCGTCCATTATCAGGGACATACCGTTAGGGTTGGTTCACCGGGCGGCGACGGAAAACTATGATTTCAAAACCGGCATGCTTCGCCGCTTCGGTTCACGAACGCTTTGTTATCCGGCGATTTGTCGTTACCACCACCATTCAGTCTGAGGTGACTGACCGGATCGTTGGCGGTTTACGAACATTGTGACAAATTCCGGAAGTGAAGCAGCGATGCATTGAAACTGATGGGGTGACCAAATTCCGATTGCGCCATCGGTCGATACGCAGATGCTGTTGCCCGAACCGTCATGAAAGATCGGCAAAGCGTTTTCCCATTTGCCTGTCGGCCCCCAGCAAAGTTCATTGTCCGATTCGTGAGTCAAACGGTCGCCAACGTAAAATCCGGAGCACGGTGGAATCATTCCGACCTGCAGGTTCCCAAATGCGGTTAGCAGGTGTTGAAGGCCAGTAACCTTGGCAATCCAAGCTGCGTTCAATATCTCAGCGGATCGGATCGATGGCGAACCGAGAAGGCATTGGTCCGAATTTGAACCGCGAAAAACGATCCACGATTGGCAAAGGTCGCCAGATGATTCAGTGAAGGCTACGGAGCAGATTTTCAGTGAAAGCAAATATGTTCCGATTGGTGCAACTGTGTGATGAAGGTCACTCCAACTTGACGCCAACAGCTCGCGTACTGAATCAATAGGCTGGGTTGCGGTGTCCCGAACCAAAGGTGACATGCAATTGAGATGGTCCGTTGGAATGGGTGAGCCAATGGGATACTCGTACGTCTGTGGACCGCCGGGGTAGTGATATTCGTGGACAATTACTTCAGACATGTCTGGTGAGTCGGCGTTTCGTTATCCCGCGATCGCTGGGTGAGTGGACTGTCCTTAAAAGGACACACGTGCGTTCACTGTTCTTCGTCAGCGTTCCCAACAGGCCTGATCTTAATGGGGGGAACCGGCACGTCAGCGTTGATCGCACAGTAGGGTAACGAATCGCGAAGTTGCTTTATGCCCGCGGCAGTAATTTGGGTCTTTGAAATATCTAATTGTTGTAGATGGTCCAGCTTGGCAACGTGAAGCAGACCAGCGTCTGAAAAGTTCGCTCCCCTAAGCTCTAATGACTCAAGATTGTCCATTTTGCTGAGTTGTTGCAGGTCATCATCCGTGATTGCTGAGTGTTGAAGTGACAGCTGGCGACAACTGTCAAATGCATTCATGCGGGGTGTCAACGCCGTGAGAGTTTCTCCATCGTGTTTGGGGTCAGACAATACTACGGCGTCGATAGTCGTAGCGTAGGTGAGAGGTAGAAATGGGTGTAGCCAACGGTGTTCATCGATAGGTTCGTAATGAACGGCAGCGCCATGTTCTCGGAAAATGGCTGCATAGTCGCGACTACGCGGCGCTAAGCTTGAGACGATGGACGATACATATGCAAAGAAAATCGCAACAACCGTGACCGCTATCAAGCCGCTCCGGATCGTGTACCGTTTCCAATTTCGTTTCATGGTTTCACCTGTGTTTGGAAGCTGGATAGCGTCTGTGTTAATCGGATGCGAACGAAAAACAATCCATTGGCAAGCCGCCGGTTTGAGCACTCCGGTTCAACACATGGTTCTCTAGCGGGTGTTCACCGTCAGCGAACGAACCATCACAGCGACCGAGAACGAATATACCAAACGACGGAGCCAATCCAAACGAGAAATACAACAGTGACAACGCAAGGCCCAAGCACCCAAGCATCTATCCTTTAAGTTGTAAAGCAAGTCGCTTGCGATGAATGGAAGTAATCATGTATGCGAAATTGATGGGGAACATTGCACATGACCCAACGAGCATCGCATTCAAAAGATGAAATTGAGAAAGCCGAACAAAACACGGTAGCGCTGGGCATGTTACAAGAATGGCTACAAACAACGATGTCAGCACACCAAATCGCCACCAAGGTTGTGGCGATATTTGGCAAGCGGCGTATGACACCTTCGCCGTGGGCATAAGCAATAGAAACGGCAATACGGTCCGTGGGCCACCGAGCAAGAATACGAGGAAGACGGCACGGAATTGGTTGTTGCGGATCAAGGCTGCACGCGAATTCTATAGCTGGATAACGTTTGAAGAAACGCATGGGTTATTCGGCGGATCTCGCAGCAGAGCCGATCGGCACCATTCCACCGGAGTTCCAAGTATATCTGAACGAAGCGTGACGGAACAACTTTGTTTGAATGAGGGGCCTAATCGCGATCCAGGTTTTTCTTCCAATGCGAATCAGAGCTGCTGAGCTATCCCCCGGCCGATTAGAGGCCAAAGGTATCCAAAACCGATGCAGGCGATAAAGACGGAATAGCTTATTCGCGAACGATCCAAGATGAGGGACGTGATTGCCAAGCATACGCACGCAAGCCAACAGCCGGTCGCAATCGAGACGCAGCCCCAAATGGAGTCTTTGTCGATTGGTGGAGGCTGGAATAAGAATGGTGCCGCAGCAACAATCGATCCGAGGGACGCTAGCCAGAAGATCAGTGCCAGGTACGACGTGATTTGCGAGAGGTTCTTGCGTCGCGCCGCTGCTGTCGAAGCGTTTGGGTTGTCAGGTGTTTCGTAGGGATTGATGTCCATAGGTCACACTGGAATCGGGAATCGACGAAGCCATTTTGCATGCTTTGTTTCGCTGTCACGCGCTGCGAGCATCATGATCTCGTGATTGGCTCGCAAACAGTGAATAGCGTGAGTGGATGATTTTGTGATCAACCAGTTGAGAACGGAGTTACTGTCAGGACCGCGATTGACGTAGTCGCCGAGAGTAATGACTATGTCATCCTGCTTGGGGGCGACGTCGTCCCACAGTGTCCGCAACGCGTTGAAGCAGCCGTAGATGTCACCAATTGCGAGATGTCGTGGCAAATAGTTTCCTCAGCAACACAACGTTTAGCGTAACCGGGTGGTGACGGTTGACGTTGATTTCAATTCGGCGTGAAGCGCCACTCCGGTTCACGCTGTTGTTGTTTGGCTCGTTGGGGATCAGTGACGACTTTGCCAGACTTCAACTCCAACTGGAGTATTGTTGGACGTAGTCAGTAGCCGCGTTTGCTGTAGCCATGGTAAAAGACTCGAACGCAGGACGGCTTTGCGTCGGGTGCGCAAGTAGCTGCGAACTTGGTCTTACCGTCGTAGACGAAGTAGTTGCCGCCGAGGTCTTTGTCGAATGGGATCGTCTTGGGCTTTGGGTACACAACTTTGCTTTTGATCGGCTGCAGTTTTGAGTCGAGGAGGTCTGCCTTTAACGGCAGCAGGGATTCATGCTTACGCTCAGAGTAGATCTCAAACTCGTCTCCAATTATGAGTGAGAATTCGACTCGCTTTTTCGCGTTCGGTTCAGTTTTCGCCAATCGTCCTGAGAGTTGAACCGGTCCCGCCTTCCGTGTCGGCTTTTTAGGTGGCTGCTGACTGTCGTCGGCAGCAGCGACTGCGAACAAGAGAGTAAACAAGGCAATCGAATTGGCGAGCGTTCGGTATGCCATGGAGAGCCAGAACACGTTGTGTGTAACTACTGTGGTTTGCC
>CAYNJG010000407.1:0-3710 GCA_964397295.1 uncultured Pirellulaceae bacterium | reverse complement strand
GGCCTTTCTACGGCTGGGAAAAATCAAGCCTTGGGACGCATTGTTTTACGTCGTCTTTCAATTCATCGGAGGAATCGCCGGAGTTTGGCTGAGTTGGCTGGTCTTCCGGCAGTGGATTAGTAGCGAGTCTGTGAACTACGCCGTTACCGTTCCCGGTGCCGCCGGAATTCAGAGTGCTTTCGCCGCGGAGCTAATCATATCTTTTGGCATCATGGTGTTGGTTCTTGGAGTGAGCAACAGCCGCAATCTGAACGACTACACGGGCGTGTTTGTCGGCCTTGCGCTGGTTGTCTACATCACCTTCGAAGCTCCGTTTTCCGGGATGAGCATGAATCCCGCGCGAACGGTGGGCTCGGCGGTCTCTGCGAAAGACTATTCCGCGATTTGGATTTACTTTGTCGCACCCCTGCTCGGGATGCTCACGGCAGCAGAACTCTACACATCTATTCATGGCAGCGATGCCGTTCGGTGCGCAAAACTTCACCACACTTTCGATGTCCGCTGCATCTTTCGCTGCGGATATTGCCAACCACAGGAAGCGGAGAAATAACCCATGCCAGACAAACAGCACTACGAAGTGATCATTATTGGTTCCGGCGCTGGCGGAGGCACTTTGGGACTGCGCCTGGCGCAGGCCGGCAAGAAAGTTCTGATGCTGGAGCGAGGCAACTTCTTGCCGCGCGAGAAAGAGAACTGGGACGCCGAGGAAGTGTTCGTCAAGGAACGCTATACCTCGAAAGATACTTGGTACGACAAGGACGACAAGCCGTTCCAACCGGGCGTACACTATTTCGTAGGCGGAGCGACGAAACTTTATGGCGCGGCGCTATATCGGTTTCGCGAACAGGATTTTGAAGAACTCCCGCACCATGATGGAGTCTCACCCGAGTGGCCCGTCAAGTACGACCGCTTCGAACCCTACTACGTTCAAGCCGAGCGTCTGTTCCACGTTCACGGTCGCCACGGCGATGATCCGACCGACCCGCCATTCAGCGAACAGCTAGAACTTCCGCCCGTATCTCACGAACCACGGATCCAGCAGCTGCACGATCAACTTGCCACGGCGGGCTATCATCCAGCGCATGCGCCAACGGCCATCATGCTTTCGGAAGATTACCGCGAGTACAGTCATTGCTTGAAGTGCGACACGTGCGACGGCTATCCCTGTCTCGTTCACGCCAAAGCCGACGCCGAAACGATTTGTGTTCGCCCCGCGATGCAACACAAGGACTTTACGCTGATCGGCGGAGCACAGGTTTCGAAAATCGAAACCGATTCCTCAGGAAAGAGCGTCAGCAAAGTGCATGTCGAACTTGAAGAGCGAAAACTCGAATTCAAGGCGGACATCGTGGTCATCGCTTGCGGTGCATCAAACTCGGCCAAGCTACTGCTCCAGTCCGCCAACGACGCTCACCCCAACGGACTCGCCAACAGTTCCGATTTGGTCGGACGAAACTATATGTTCCACAACAGTCAGGCGGTGGTTGCCCTATCGAAGGAAGTCAACAACACCAAGTTTCAGAAAACGATGAGTGTGAACGACTTCTACTGGGGCTGTGACGATTTCGAGCATCCGATGGGTAACATCCAGATGCTCGGCAAGTCGATGGCTCCGATGTTCCGAGGCGACGCGGGCCCGCTGGCACCCGGATTTTCGCTGGAGATGATGGCAAAACATGCCGTCGATTTCTGGTTGACCACCGAAGACCTACCGGACCCCAACAACCGAGTCTCGTTGGCTAGCGATGGCAACATCAAGCTCGACTATACATTCAATAACCAAGAACCGACGAAGAAGCTATTTCAAAAGCTGAAGTACATGTTGGAGCATATGGATTGTCACCCGCATTTGCTGCCGAACAATTTGTACTTGGGCAAGAAGATTCCCATCGCCGGAGTCGGGCACCAAGCAGGAACCTGCCGGTTCGGTACCGACCCGACAACGTCCGTCCTCGATACCAACTGCCGCACGCATGACGTGGACAATCTCTACGTGGTGGACTCCAGCTTCTTCCCAAGCATCGCGGCCGTCAATCCTTCGCTAACGATCATCGCCAATGCGATGCGAGTGGGTGACCACCTGATTGAACGACTGAACGGAAAGGCTTAAGCGATGGAGTACTACAGACATGCGATTCAGATTCGCTTCTTGCTCATTGCATTAAGCTTTGCCTGGCTTGCGAGCAACGAAACTATTTTGGCTCAGCAGCCTCTCACGAGTGCCGTCGATGCGGTCGGTTATACAGTTCGGGACATGGACAAAGTCAGCTCGTTCTTCACGGATGTGCTGAGCTTTAAAAAGGTGGCAGACGAAGAAGTCGTCGGTGAAGACTTCGAGGCGTTGTTCGGAGTGTTTGGAGCTCGCGTCCATGTAGTCCGACTTCAGCTTGGCAACGAGTATGTCGTCTTAAAGGAATTCCTTGCTCCGCGTGGTCGCCCCATTCCCGTGGATTCCGTGAGCAATGACGGATGGTTCCAGCACGTGGCAATTGTCGTCTCGGACATGGACAAAGCTTATAAGCTGCTCCGGAAACACAAAGTCGAACACGCATCGACGGGGCCCCAGACATTGCCCGACTGGAATCCGAACGCTGGCGGCATCAAAGCGTTTTACTTCAAAGACCCGGAAGGCCACGTGCTCGAACTTCTTGAGTTCCCAAAGGGTAAGGGCGACGACCGCTGGCAGTCGAAAGAACAGCTCTTCCTTGGAATCGATCATACGGCGATTGTCGTGAACGATACGAACCGCGCGTTGAAGTTCTACCGCGACGTTCTTGGAATGCGTGTCGCTGGGGAAAGTGAAAATTACGGTCGCGAGCAGGAACTTCTAAACAATGTCTTTGGTGCCCGGCTACGAATAACGGGTCTCCGCGCAAAGGAAGGGCCGGGCATCGAATTGCTTGAGTACCTCGCACCTTCCGATGGTCGCCCCTATCCCAAGACGACCAAAGCAAACGACCTCTGGCACTGGCATACGATGTTGCGCACGGCTGACGCAAGCGTTGCAGCAAAAGCAACGCGAAAAGCTGGTGTTGATTGGGTTTCTCCAGGAGCAACGGACATCGACGACGATGAGCTGGGAATCGACGCTGGCATCTTCGTGCGTGGCCCGTTCGGACATCAGATGCTGTTGATGAAACCGTCCGAGGTATCCAATTGAATAGGTTTCCACTCTTTCCCGTCGATCGCATTCCGCTGCTCACGACGGACCAAATGATCGAAGTCGATCGTTTAATGATCGAGGTCTACAAAATAGAACTCATTCAGATGATGGAGAACGCCGGTCGAAATCTTGCTCGACTAGCCGTAGAGCGATTTCTGGACCAAGCACCACAAGGAGGTCGCGTTTCCGTTCTAGCGGGACGTGGAGGCAATGGCGGCGGTGCCATCGTTGCCGCTCGGCGCCTCCACGCGTGGGGCGCCCGAGTAGAATTGTTCGTCAGTTCCCCGAAGAGCGATTACTCAGGCGTGCCGGGACATCAGTTAGAGATTGCTTCGAAGATGGGCATACCAGTGATCGAGGACGAATTACCGACGCCAAATTGCGACCTGATTCTGGACGGAGTGATCGGTTATAGCCTGCGAGGTGCTCCGAGAGGTCGCGCCGCTGACCTCATTCAGACTGCGAATGAGTCGGAGACACCCACGCTTGCTCTAGACGTACCCTCAGGCTTGGATGCAGCGAAGGGAGATATCCATCAGCCGTGCAT
>CAYNJG010000406.1:0-3712 GCA_964397295.1 uncultured Pirellulaceae bacterium | reverse complement strand
ACTTCATACTTGTTGCGAGATACAAGTTACGCTCGCTTCTTGAAAAGCGGGCCGCCGTATTGTGCGGCGTCGCCCAGTTGCTCTTCGATTCGCAGCAGTTGGTTGTACTTCGCCATGCGATCTGTTCGCGATGCTGACCCCGTCTTGATCTGGCCTGTCGAAAGTCCCACGGCGAGATCCGCAATTGTTGCGTCTTCCGTTTCACCGCTACGATGACTGGAAACGCTTGTGAAGCCATTTCGAGCAGCCAAGTTAATGGCCTCGATTGTTTCGGTCATCGTACCGATCTGATTCACTTTGATCAGAATACTGTTCGCGATACCTTCCGTGATTCCACGCTGAAGTCGGTCAGTGTTCGTTACAAATAAATCGTCGCCGACGAGCTGAACTTTGTCGCCGATCTTATCGGTGAGTTGTTTCCAACCATCCCAATCGTCTTCGCTTAGACCATCTTCAACCGAACAAATCGGATAATTGTTGACCCAATCGGCCAGGAAGTCGACCATTTCGGTCGAGCTTAGTTGCTTGCCTTCGATCGTGTAGCCTTTGCCTTCTTCATGGAATTCCGTGGCCGCAACATCGAGCGCGATTTGAACTTGCTCGCCTGGCTTGTAGCCCGCTTTCTCGATCGCTTCTAGGATTAGGTCGAGTGCTTCTTTGTTGCTACCAAGGTCTGGAGCAAAGCCGCCTTCGTCACCGACTGCGGTATTGAGGTTTTTCGATTGGAGAACCTTCTTTAGATGATGGAAGATCTCTACACCACAACGTAGGCCGTCTGAGAAACAGTCAAAGCCAAGCGGCATGACCATGAATTCTTGGACGTCGACTGAGTTATCCGCATGCTCGCCACCGTTGATGATGTTCATCATTGGTGCTGGTAGCATGTTAGCACCGGCGCCGCCGAGATAACGGTAAAGCGGCTGTTGCGTGTAGTTCGCGGCCGCTTTGGCGACGGCCAGCGAGATGCCAAGAATAGCGTTTGCACCAAGGTTCTTCTTGTTTGGTGTTCCGTCGAGTTCGCACATTGTGCGATCGATTGCGATTTGGTCGAGTGCATCGAGTCCAAGCAACTCTTCCGCCAGAGCACCGTTCACATTGTCGACTGCTTTGGTGACGCCTTTGCCCATGTAGGTCGATTTGTCGCCGTCACGTAGTTCCCACGCTTCGTGGATGCCCGTGCTGGCGCCGCTTGGAACGGCCGCTCGCCCGAGCGTACCATCGGCTAGATAGACGTCGACTTCGACCGTCGGATTTCCGCGGCTGTCCAAAATTTGACGGCCTTCGATACCAACTATTGTGCTCATGTTTTCCCCTAGGAACCCGTAGTGCTTTTTCGTGTCATTTCGAGCCACGTATTATGGCGGATGACGGCAACAATTGCCTAGCGGACTGAACGTGCTGCCGGCGAATCTGCTTACTTGAGCAGCAGGGTTTCTACTGAGAAACACGCCAGCGGCTGTTGAACAGCCAAATCATCAGCAACATGAGGATGCCGATTAAGCAAAAGCTGCAAAAGAAATACGCCAACACGAATACCCAATTCTGGCGATACAACACAAAACGCGGTTCGTCGTCCACATTGAGGGCATTCATTGGCACTGAGGTAGCAGCAGCGAAAGGACTCGCCACGCTGAGATATTCTACGGGAGAAGTCGGAAGGTAACCGAGCATCGAAAGGTTCCAACTCGGTTCTTCGTTGTTAACTAGATCTTCATCTGAGGCCTCGTCCGCTGTCTTGCTCACCGCACCCAAATCTTCCGATTGCCGAGTTACTACAGCGATCGTTCGGAAACTATTGGGGTAGAAGACTTGCATGAAAAACGAACCGGCCAGTGGAGCTACAAACAAAACCAATAGCACCAAATAGGTCGTTGTGAGGCTCATTGTCGTTTTGCGAAAAATCACGGAACAGAACATTCCAACAATCGCAGTCATTAGACACGTCGTAAGAATAATGCCAACGTAGGCTAGAACCGCGTAGAGATTCTCCCAATAGTCTTTAACCATGACTGTTGCCAAAACCAAAGGCCACGCGAGGAACAAGGTCAACACGCTACTGATCCGCAGGCTCGCGATGAGCTTACCCCAGAGGATTTGCCATGGCGTTACGGTTGTCGTCAGCAACAGGTCGAGTGTTTGGCGTTCACGCTCACTTGTGACGCTACCGGCAGAAAAAACGGGGCCGACTAAAACGTTGAAGAGTGCGACGTAACCGATGTACCAATTGGCGAGCTGTGGCCATATGAAAAGGCATATTGCCATGATAGGCAGCGCCAGCACCATGCTGATCTGAATCACAAGCCGCAGCATGAGCGTGCCTTGGCTGAAGATCTCGCTGTGGATCTCCTTGTGATAAATTGGATTCGAATTTTCCGGCATCAGTTCGCCGCTCTTCGGCGGTGCGAAGAGGCGATCGGGAAATTGATCGCGTTGAATCACGAGGCCCACCGCTTCCTTGGCTTCCTCTTCCAGATCAACGACTTCTTTTCCTTCTGACCCGACATCCGGTGGATTCAGCAATCTCGCACTTGTGTTGGCGAACAACGAGGCGGTGATCGCGGCGCAGATCAATGGCAATGCGGTCACCGTGAGCGTCAGTCGGAACTGGCCATCGCCTTCGAGCCCAATCCATGCCCAAATCGCGCCCAGGGCAAGAGGCAAGATGATCAAGTAGGAAGCGACCAATGCTGCGGGCGTGCGACTGAAATAACTGCTGCACGCAATGCTGATCATTCCAAACGTGATGACCGACAGCAGGAGACCAAGGAATGCGGCAAGGATTTCCGTGTTATCAACGCCACCCAGCGGAAGGCACAATACCGCGATGGGCAACGAGCCGACAATTAGCAACATTAGATGCGAGAGTGAAGCCAACATCTTGCCGAAGCAAATCGCCGCAGGCTTGAGAGGGCTGGCAAGCAGCATCTCGTACGTTTTTCGTTCTTTCTCGCCGGTAATCGTTGCTGCGGCAAAGCTAGGAGTCATCAATGCCGAAAGCACATACTGACCCAGGAACAACATGTTGACGAGATCACGTCCTGCTTCAGGGTTCGCCTCAAGTCGTCCTTCTCGCGGCCAGGCAAAGTAGACCAGTACCGCCAGCAATGCCTGATAAAACAACAACAAAACAAACGCTCGTCCCATCCGAAGATTGACAAGCATTTCGCGCTGCAGAACCGGGTTCTCAAATAAGTACATAGTTGGCTGTGATTGGAAGTGGGTTGCGCCAGGTTCTATATTCGCGGTTTGACCCGAGCTTGGACCCGCGATGGCAAACCTTGAATGCGAAGGAAGCCCTCGGCATCCGTTTGATTGTAGGAGCCACCGCCTTCCATTGTGGCTATCGCTTCATCATACAGACTATTGGGGCTATTTCTGCTATCTACGTCCATATTTCCTTTGTACAACGCCAAAGTTACCTCGCCAGTAACCGGCTCTTGGGCCGATTTGATAAACGACATCAAAGCGTCCATCTTCGGCGTGAACCAAAAACCGTAGTACACCATCTCAGCGACTTCCGGCGCGAGGCGATCTCGAAGATGCAGCAGATCGCGGTCCATCGTTAGCTGTTCGAGGACAAGTAGTGCTTTGTAGAGGATCGTCATACCCGGCGATTCGTAGACGCCACGACTCTTCATGCCAACAAAGCGATTTTCGACCATGTCGATCCGACCGACGCCGTTACGTCCACCGATGTCGTTAAGCTGCTTCA
>CAYNJG010000405.1:0-3735 GCA_964397295.1 uncultured Pirellulaceae bacterium | reverse complement strand
AGCGGGAAAAACGAGCAACAGAGAAACTGCCACGAAACACGGCGGGATTGAGTATATTATTTGTTTCATTCAGTTTTTTCGATCGAGAAAACAAAATCGTGACAGGTCTAACAATGTATTAGGCCTGTCACGTTTAGTCGTTCCCCGGTGGCACACACTACAGGTTCGTGGTCGCTGGTACCGATGTTGAGCTCAACAGTTTGCGGGTTCCGCTCGCAAGCGGATAGTCCGCCACCGATTCCACCGATTGGGATCCACTTTCGTACTCTTTAGCCTATCAACGATGGGTAGCTGGCGGCAAGTTTGTTGTCGAGCCGGTCCGCCTGGGTACAGTCGTTGTTGACTTTGGCAACCATTTAGAATCTAATTAATTCGACAATCGAACGAATTCGATATTCAGAGCGAGGAAATAGTGCGGCATAAGACGCGACACCCAACGGAACTGGAGCTCGAGATCTTGCAACACCTTTGGCAAGGCGATCCGCTTTCTGGTCGAGCCATACGTGACGCACTCACGCCGCAGCGGGAGGTAACGTACCAATCGGTGATGACCATTCTGGGCATCATGGAAGAAAAGGGTTATGTGAAGCGAAAGAAAGAGGCCGGTAGCTACGTTTACCGCGCTCGGGTGACAGAAAGAGCAACGTCCAAACGCATGTTGCAAGACCTCGTACAGCGATTGTTTAAAGGGTCCGCCGCGGCGGCCATGTTGAATTTGCTGGAGACATCGGACTTGTCTGATGAAGAACTAGATCAGTTGCGTGAATCCGTCGATCGTCGAACCTCGGAATAGTCAGGGGACAGAATGTTTGATCTGAATCGTGAGTTTTGTGTTGTGCTCATCACTGCGTTCGCTCATTTTTTATGGCAAGCAACGCTGGTGGGAATTGCCTTTTTCATCGCCATGCAAGGTCTACGTCGGCATCGGGCCGGAACGCGGTATTGGGTTGGCATCGGTAGCCTGCTGTTGCTTGCGTTTTGTGTCCCAACAACGAGTTATTTGCTTTGCAGAACAAACTCGAACGGCGCGCTGGCAAGGAGTGTCGCGACGGTGGACGGTCAAATCTCAGTAGCACAGATTGCCGAGGGTAGTGAGAATTCAAAACCTGCAAAAAGCATCGTTGACTCAGAGAGCCAAGTTTCCAGTTTGAGGTTGCAGACTGCTGCGGACGCTTCCTGGCAGTTGGGAAATTGGGCGCCATGGATTCTCGGGATCTATGTGGTTGGCGTGTTGTTCTTCGCATGCCGTTTAGGGCTGGGGTTTTTGGCGAGTCGTTCTTTTCAACGCCAGGCTATCGACGTAACGCAATCTGACGTTCTCGACTTAATTGAAGATGCAACAAGGCAGGTTGGGCTCGCGGCGAAACCTGCCGTGAAGTGGTGCAAGAACGTCGCCGTTCCTTCGGTTGTCGGTATTATTCGCCCAACGATCCTCCTGCCTTTCGCTTGCTCGACTGGTTTGTCATTCAAGCAGCTCGAACAAATCTTGCTGCATGAAATGACTCATATACGTCGGTACGATCATGTATTTCACTTGGCGCAAAACACGATTGAAGCGTTTCTCTTTTTTCATCCTGTTGTTTGGCTGGTTTCGCGTCGAGTTCGTTTGGAAAGAGAAAACTGTTGCGACGATGCCGTCGTGGAACTGGGTGGTAATGTCCGAGAATACGTGTATTCGCTGCTCGATGTTGCTCGGTTGAGCAAGAGCACGCCGGCGCGCCATTTGGCTGTGGCAGCCACTGGATCCAAATCTCAGTTGCGACAGCGAGTTGATCGATTGCTCGGTCATGCGGATCCCAGGCCCGTTCGGCGGCTTCAGTTTAGTTCGTTGGTTGCCATTCTCACGTTGCTGTCGATCTGTAGTTTCTTGTTGGTGAGCCGAACGGAAGCTGCCGATCCGGAAAAGTTGGAAGCGAAGCAACCGGCGCCAGCGAAGGAAGGTGAGATCGCTGGTATCGTCACGGACGAGCAAGGCAATCCGCTTGAAGGAGTGCTGGTCGATGCATGGACTTGGTTTCCCGGTTCGGAAACAAAGACCGACAAGTACGGTGCGTTTCGATTGAACGCGCAAGCCGGTTCAAGAGAAGAGATCGAGGTTCGGTTTAGCTATCCCGGGTACTCGCCGCACTATATCTTTCCACTGCCATTGGGTGGGGCGAATCTACACATTGAGCTGAATAGCGATACCTATATCGAGGGCCGATTGCTTGACACGCAAGGCAAACCTGTGGCGAACGCAAAGATCAGCGGCGAACAGAGTCGGAAGCAGTCCAAAGGTTATTCGATTGACGGAGTCACCACTGAGACGAGTTCGGACGCCGATGGGAACTACCGCATGTACGTTTGTCCTGATACTTACGAGATGCAAGCGGTAGTAGAGGGGGTTGGTGCGATTCGTATCGCAGACATTGTGGTAGATAAAGGCGAAGCCAAATCGTTGGATATTCGTTTGCAAAAGGCCGTACGGTTTGAGGCCAACGTGGTTGATGCGGTTTCTGGAAAGCCAGTGAAAGACTTCGTCCTTTGGTCTTGGAGGACTCAACGACTCGCTGGTATCTCGAATAAGGAGGGCCAAATCGTCATCGATGGACTTTTGCCGGGCAAGTTTGAATTCAGTGTTGGTTCGGCTCCAATGGAAAAGTTCCGAGGGATGGAAGTCTATTGGCACGGTCCGTTTGGGCGTTGGTGGTCACCCGATGCTCAGACTCAGTTTGGTCGCAAAGAAGTTCGTGGCGCGAACGACTTTCAAAGGAACTTGGACGGTATGACGTTCGATTTGGTGGTGGGAATGAAGCCAGTCAAAATTTTCGTAGAACAAGGTGTGACGTTTGAGGGCAAAGTCTATGACCCCGATGGCAATCCGGTAGCTGGAGCGACGGTTGCTCCAGCAAAAACCGGGTCTGGGAATTCGCTAACAGGCGACACGCGCTACAGCGAAGAAACGAAAGAGGATGGAAGTTACCGTGTTGTGATGCCAGCCGGCAAGAATTTTCAATACAACCTGATGGTTCACGACGGCAAGTATCAGCAATGGAGAAAATGGGCCAACGGTGTAACAGAACCATTTAAATCGCAGCCCGGCCAAAAGTTCGAGAATTTCGATCTGACGTTGAATCGACCTTGCACGGTGAAGGGCCAGATTGTCCCTCGTGGCAACGAGGACGTTGATGGAATCCAAGTGCGTGCGCACGCGTTCGACAAGCGTGGAAATCGATACTACGACCCAACCGTTGCTAAAACAGAAAAGGACGGCACTTTTGAATTGAAATTCATTCGGCCTGGCAAGCACTACATTCAAATGGAACCGTTCTGGATGGAGGCAGAGCAAGCGCCTGCCGAATCGACTGTCTTGGTCGAACTCAAGCCTGGGGAAACCCGTGATGACATTCAATTCACCAATCGCGTTATCCCTCCGCCAAACAACTTGCGACGGCAGCAGCAGGAATTTCGTCTCGAGGTGGACCCCGACTAGCGTTCTCGAACTGAGCTTAGATACGAACCACTTGCAAGCGGCTGTTTTGAGCACTCCGGATCACGATCGGGTTGCTATCCTGCGTTTTTGAATCGGTAATTGAACCCGCTAGGAAACGTTGCGGATTTTCTAATTCTAATTGTGCCACGTCATCCACACATAACACGGTTTCAGGAGCGTCTTTGGTTGGTCCAACTAAAACCGGGACACCAACTAAAACCGGGACAGGTCTGATAATATATTAGACCTGTCCCGTTTAGTCG
>CAYNJG010000404.1:0-3742 GCA_964397295.1 uncultured Pirellulaceae bacterium | reverse complement strand
ACTGTTCGGAATCAGCGCATTGTTCCTCGGCTGCTTGCGACGACGTCGCAACTAGTCCAGAACCAAGACTAATATCAATTCGAAGCGGGCGATCTGATAACGGATCGCCCGTTTTTTTGTGAATGGCTAAATCCACGCTGGACTGGAAAGGTGCGCCAGCCGTGCAGTCAATCAACGCCAGCACACTTTCGGATTTCATTTGCAGGCAAAAAAACACGATACAATTTGTGCGGTTCAACTGATCATTTTCCAGGGAGTGTTTCATGCGACGTCGAGAATTTTTGAAGGCCACTGCAGCTTCTTCGGTTCTGGTTTCAGTCACGGCGCCTTCGGCCTTTGCGGTTGATGACGATACGAAACCAGCCTGTTGCGATCGCACCTACGCATCTCCTGCCGACGCCATGAAAGCGCCACCAGAAACACTGGCTTATGTGCCGGCCATCTATGTGGGCACCGATATCAAAAAGCCTGACTACCTCGCAACGGTGGATGTCGATCCGAATTCCAAAACATACAGCCAGGTTATCTCGCGACTACCGATGCCGAACGTGGGTGATGAGCTTCATCATTTTGGCTGGAACGCGTGTAGCAGTTGCCACGGTGAAGAAGGAAAGCACCGTCGCTATATCGTTCTGCCTGGTATTGGATCGGGGCGCATTCACTTCGTGGACACGGAAGATCCAAAGAACCCGAAGATGTACAAGATCATCGAGGGCAAGGAGATCGCCGAAAAGACGAACCTGTCGGCACCGCACACCGTTCACTGCCTGGCGGACGGCAACATCATGGTTTCAATGTTGGGAGACGCCAAAGGCGAAGGGCCGGGCGGATTTCTGTTGCTGGACGATGACTTCAACATCAAAGGTCGCTGGGAAAAAGACGCCAGCGGCATGAAGTACAACTACGACTATTGGTATCAGCCTCGTCACAACGTGATGATCTCCAGCGAATGGGCTTCACCGAATACCGTATCCCAGGGCTTTAGTCTCGACGACGTCAAGGCTGGCAAGTACGGACAGCAGATCCATTTTTGGGACTGGAAAGAACGAAAGATTAACCAGACGATCGACCTTGGCGAAAACGGAATGATTCCTCTGGAAGTCCGCTTTCATCATGATCCCGACAGCGTTCACGGGTTCGTCGGAGCGGCGCTTAGCAGCGCGATCTGGCACTGGTACAAAGACGGCGACAATTGGAAAGCGGACTCCGTGGTTGCCATTGAACCTGTGGAGACCGAAGGTTGGTCGTTCCCTGTTCCGGGCTTGATCACTGATTTGGTTCTGTCGATGGATGACAAATACCTGTACTTCTCCAATTGGCTTCACGGTGACATCAGGCAGTACGACGTTTCCGATCCCGCGAAACCAAAGCTCGTCGGGCAGGTTTGGCTTGGCGGCGTGATTGGCAAAGGCGAACCGGTCGCCGGTCGTAAACTCGGCGGTGGCCCGCAGATGCTGCAGTTGAGCCTGGATGGGAAGCGACTTTACGTGACCAGTTCGCTCTACAGCCCCTGGGATAACCAGTTTTATCCTGACATGAAAACCGAAGGTTGTTACATGGTGCAGATCGATTGCAACAACGAGAGTGGCGGATTGTCAGTCAACGAAAAATTCATGGTCGACTTTGGCAAAGAGCCTGGCGGAGCTGCCCGGGCTCATGAGATTCGTTTTCCCGGTGGTGACTGCACTTCGGATATTTGGGTGTAATTGCGTCGTTTGCTTTTCTACTTTGGCTTTCTTTTCCGGATTGCCACACCGAAAGACGGTGTCACCGGCTCTGCCGACTCTGCCAGTGAGGTGTGAATTACGGTGCAAGCTCCAACACTGGCAGAGCCAGTGCCACCCGGTGTGCTCCGAGTTTGGCGTGGAAACAGAACCGCTGTACCGACCCATTTGGCCCACCGTCGTCGAATCGACGTCATTGCCCGCGAGGATTCACGAATTTCATCGTCCGCTTTTGTTTCAATCGCAGCCGGAACCAAAGACAATCGCATGAAAAACGTGCCAACAACCAGCAGGATCACAGCCAGGATATGAACCCACCGCGAAAGTAGTGGAAATTGAATTGAACAGAATCCACTCGCTCCATCTCGAAGTCCCAATCGCATTTTGCAAAACGATCAGTACCACGAATGAATGATTTGACGGGTCATCATGGCGTATCTAGACTAGCCGTTCTGAATTGAGAGAGTGTTTTTTGACTTATCGGTTTCGCGTATCTGGGGAGAATGTAATGAAGATGATTTGGAAGTTATTGGGTACTACGGCAGTAGTTTCTGCCTTAGTTACCAGCAGCACCGCACAGGCTGAGCTTTATGCACATTGGCCACTTGATGACGGTGACGGCGACATCGCGGTAAATGCTGTCGAAGGTGGTTTCGACGGATTTATCTTCGATTGGGACGTCAATGGGTTGAGCGAAGAGGGAACGGTTTGGGTCAATGACCCTGACCGTGGAACTGTGCTTGGACTAAATGGTCAATCACAGTGGGTGGAAGCCGGCTTCATTCCAATCATGGACCTAGAGAACCAACATACATGGGCTTTCTGGTCACGAGTTCCACCCGAGCAGGCTTCTCCCAACAACGACATCATTATTGGCAATCGATGGGGCGAGGACGGCACCGATACTTCCCCGCGTGAATTCATTAAATTCACCACGAATCGATTCGAGTACCACATGAATGGCGGCTTTGGCGACGATTTGGCTTACGCTGATTCGAACATGCCGATCGGCCAGTGGATTCACAATTCGGTCGTCAAACAAGGCGACACATTGACTTACTATCGTGACGGCGAATTCCGAAACGAGACGACGATCTCTGGTGGCCAAATTAGCGATGAACCTTTGACACTTGGCTTCGGTGGTGATGTCGGTTCCGAGGGTGGTCAAGCATGGCGTGGTTCGCTTAGCGACGTGCAACTCTACACCAAGGCTCTTACACCAAGCGAGATTGCTATCACGATGGAAGGCAATCTGCTGGACGACAACCTTTATGCACACTATCCATTGAACGATGGTGGCGATGTCGAATTCGCGATGGGAACAGGCCCGGGTGCTGTCGACGGTGGTGCTTTGATTGACAACATTGACGCCGGCCTGGGTCCAGATGGATCCGTGTGGGTAGATGACCCCGAGCGTGGCACCGTATTAGGACTTGCGGGTACGTTCGTTGATGCAGGTGAACTCCCCTTGATGGACTTGGAAAGCGATTTTACCTGGAACTTCTGGTCGAACGCCGATGCGGGCCAAAATCAAACGAGCAACAGCGTCATTATTGGCAACCGAAACGACTTCAATGGGAATGACAGTAACGAGTTTATCAAGTTCACGAACGACCGAATCGAATACCATGCCGACGGAACCAGTGATAGTGATTTGGAGTGGGGGCCAGCCGGCCCCGAGGACATTGTCATACCGAATAATGATGAATGGCTGCATCACGTGGTTGTCAAAGACGGCGATGAGTTAAGATACTACCGCAACGGCGAAGTACGCAATGAAATTCAGCTAGGTCTAGGTCAACAATCGGACGAAGAGTTACCGTTTGCTTTGGGCGGCCAAAATGCCTTCGATACGCCAGGTCGCGAAACGTCAGTCGTTTTCCTAAGTGACGTTCGTCTCTACGACAACGCTTTGACTGGTGCCGAGGTTGCTGAATTGGCTGGCATCGAACTCAGCGCGTGCAATCCGAATACGCTCGGTGATATCGACGGCAGCGGAGATGTTGCGTTCGCCGATT
>CAYNJG010000403.1:0-3823 GCA_964397295.1 uncultured Pirellulaceae bacterium | reverse complement strand
GGCCTTAGCGTAAAAACCATGTTGTGCGACCGGCAGACGCTAGTTTTCGGTCACCAACTCCCAACTGTCGTCATTTGCCGCGAGTGAATGGGACACAACTTCACCGTCGGGCATTGTTTGCTCGTAGGAAACCCACGGCAGTTTTTGTTCACAGAATTCGTCAACAGTCAGGATTTCACGGGTCGCGATGAGGTGTTCGTACAGGGCACGCGTCTCGTCATGAAACGTATAGCCGGGTCGAAGGTACTCGTCTGGAATATGGGTGATCCGGATTCGGTCACCAATCCGCAAATTGCGCCAAGGCTCAGTCATTTGTTGGTCTAGGGCGCACAACGGAAGGTTTTTACAACACCGCTGCTCAAAAGAAGCAAAAAACGTCGCGACTCCAAACACTTTACCAGAGGAATGCCACGTTGCCAAAGAGGCGGTGTCCGCGTCGCTGCAAACCAGAACGCTCGACCGTAGCAAACACACGTTGTAAACCAAATGATTTCCCAATGACGAAGCTGCGGATCTGCGTAACAACCATGTTAGCCGCCAGTATTGCCTTTGTGGTCGAGTCTCAGGCGTTGGTTGTAATCATGTAGGCTTTCGCGGGTTTCTACCCAGTAGAGTTCGCGGCAGTCCACGTAGTCGCCGCACCCAGTGCAAAACGATTTGTCGGAATACAGGAATGGGTTTACAAGATAGGATCGGATTATTTCTTCCGGCATGCCAGTGGCGCCACCGCAAGCAGGATGTTGGTTAACCTGAGGCACTCCATCAGGAGAGCCTTGCTATCGTTGATCAGGGGCTTGTATCATGTGATGAGTCATCTGACCGTCACCAAGCAATTGCGTATGTTTGCGAGCATGGATGGCGAACCAAAACCGAAGGATTCGTTTATGGCAAAATGGGCACTCAACAAACATTTTGGCTGTGCTCTGAGCGGCTAACGGAAGGTTTTCACGACACCGCCCTAAACGAAGCCAGCGCGTCGCAACACCTAGCAGTTTACCAAAAAGAAACCGCATTGCCAAAGAGGCGGTGTCCGCGGCGTGGCAACCCAAAGCACTCCACCGAAGCGAGCGACAAGGCAAACCAATCAATTCTCCAACGACCAAGCCGCGGCCTTGCGTAAAACGCATGTTTGTAGACGCTGAATCACCGGTAGAGGGAATAGAACTGAAAAGGTTTCGGCCATTCGGCACGGGGCTTGAACGCAATCGCAATCTCTTGGCCATCGAGCGCAGATTCGGTAATCACAACGCAATCGTCGAACGCCTTGGCCGCTTCAAATTCGATGTCGCTCACCTTGCAAATCGTTTTATAGAACGGGCCAGACAACCACTCTTCGATTTCAGCCGTGTCCTTAAATTTGAGATACGCCGCGAGAGATGCGTGAGATGCACCGACGAGCGCGAATCCGGTCGGCACGGATTCACGGATGAGTATGTACATTTTCATCAAAGCGTTTCGCCTGCGTCTGCCAGCGGCAGGTTTTTGCGACACCGCCCGGAACGAAGGGAGCGATGATTGAACTAAGGAAATCATACCAAGGCCAGCGATCGTTGCCAAAAATCAAAGGTGTGTCCGAAGTTGGCTATAGAAGATGTAGAGACATCTCAAAAGAAAGAGGGATGCCTCGTAACTGGTTTTCGTTTTTCAACTCCAACTAGGATAACGGAAAAGAGTTTTCGGAATTTAAGAAGATGGAATCGTCCCTGGACTACGAGTCTACTCGCTCATCCGTATGCGAGCTGGGAAAGAGGCACCAATGAAACCACAAACGGACTCCTGCGTCAGTATCTACACAAGGGTATGGACCTGCGACGCAAGACAGATCAAGAACTGGCAAAGGTCAGCCGAAGATTAAACAATCGACTCAAATATCAAACGCCAAGCGAAGTCTTCAATACCTGACACCAAAACTTTCGACTCGTTGCGCTTCAGAATTTAATTCACAACGTGCCCTATGGTGACAGTTTACCGAAACAGTTAAAGCAATACTCGCATTCGCCATCTGAATCAGCAAGCGAGCGGACGACGCCATCTGATTTGCACGTGGGACATATTATTTGCGGAGTTTCGTGTTCGGTTGCATCGTAACCACACAGGTGGCAGTGCCATTGATAATCAGGAGACTCATCCTCGTCGATGGACCATGTAAATCCGATCTGCCTACAGGATGGACACATGTGTGCGGTCATAAAGTGTCCAATGCATTTAGTTGAGCCGCACAACGGAGGGTTTTTACAACACCGCCTAAACGACGCGAGCGATGCCTGAACTACCGAAATTGTACCAAGGTCATGGCCCGTTGCCAAAGAGCCAAGGTGTGCCGAAGCATAGCGCAAAACCCATGTTAGGCGGCCTGCGGCGGTTTAGCGGAATGGGAACCAAAACAACGATAGGCAGAAGGTCGGTAAGTGGAAAGAACAACCTCAACCCAATGCCCCACTTGGCGAGACGTTTCGGATTGCGAAAGACACCAACAATGCTGACGAGAAGGCCCGGAAGACAGAGAAAACTGAGGCACATGCCGACATTGCTGATGAGCGGCCCAAGCGAGCCAACGACGAGAACGCCAGCGAAGCCGATTAGCGAAAGCGTGAAGCCAATGCGACCCAAAGCGTTTTTAGCTGCAGCGGGCGATTCAGACGTGCTGGAGATTCGTATGGATTCTCAACCAGCGCCATTCGATTCGTCCGCCTAACGGAAGGTTTTTACGTCACCGCCCTGAACGAAGTGAACGACGTATGAACTGCGAACGATTCTACCACCTTAACGCGGCTTGTACTACGGCGAAGGTGTGCCCGAAGGGCAATTGCGTAAAACCCATGTTGTGCGATGGTCGCTATGATGGACGTTGCGACCGACGGTGATACCAGTAGAACATTGCAACCAACGCTAGCCCCACCAGAGTCCCAAACACGACGCCCTGAGTCAGTCCCTGCCCAATTCCGACAGCGACCGGATCAAAGTTAGGTGAGTCGCCATTGGAGAAGACGGACCGATAGTAGCCGGGCGAAAAGGAACCGAGTGCCGCGCCAAGCAATGCACCGAGCAAACCGCCAAGTGATCCGGTGGCGAAAACTGCACCAATCGTCCAAAGCAGAAGCGACGGATTTGCTGAGGGAGCGGATTGGTGCGGTGCATCGTATGGCTTTTCAGAATTCATTCGATCGAGTAGCACAACGGAAGGTTTTATGACATCGATTTAAACGAAGCGAGCGATGTCTGAACTTGTACCAAGGCCAAGGCCCGTTGCCAAAGCGCAAAGGTGTGCCGGAAGCCTAGCGTAAAACCCATGTTGTACGCCGTTAGTTTTATGTGTCACTCGACGCATTTTTACTGTTCTTTGCAGCCGTGTATTTCAACCACAGCACAAACGTGATACTAACAACGGTACCGGATACGGCCGAACGTGCGAGCTTCGGTTCCCCACTGAGAATTTGGCTAAAAATGGCTGTGGTAGCAAAGACTATCACCGCCATTATCAACATTGCTGGAATTCATGGTTCTCGCTTGCAGAGGCGTACAACGGAAGGGTTTTACGACACCGCTTCTCACCGGAGCCAACAAGCGTCGCAACACCAACCAGTTTACCAGAAAGAAACCGCGCTGCCAAAGAGGCGGTGTCCGCAGCGCGGCAAACCAGATAGCGCCGTCGAAGTGAGCGACATGGCAAACCAAACGGGCCCCCATGGCGAAGCCGCGGACTTGCGTAAACACCATGTTGTGTGCCACTAGCGTCGGAATCGAACTATGCGGATGTGTCCGGCAAAATCACAATTCGCGAGTTCGTCTTGCATCATCGAGAGAACGTCATCAGCGGAACCGC
>CAYNJG010000402.1:0-3824 GCA_964397295.1 uncultured Pirellulaceae bacterium | reverse complement strand
ATCCGCATGGCCAAATCATCGCACCTTCAACCCGCCGCGATCGTGCTGTTAGCACTTGGGATTGTTGCGCCGTTGATTGTGCTTTCTGGTGCGAGCTCGCCGAGCCCAGACTTTGGCGAACTTGAAACGGTTTGGGGGCAACTTGGCGGACAACCTGGGTTCTTTCAAAAACCACGAGCCATCGCAATCAGCCCAGACGACGAACTCTTTATCGTGGACAAGTCCGCAAGGATTCAGGTCTACGATCAAGACGGCGAATACTTGCGCGGTTGGAAGACACCTGAATGGCAATACGGAAAGCCAACGGGGCTGAGCTTCGACCTCGACGGCAATCTGATGGTCGCCGATACACACTACTACCGCATTCTGTTCTACACGCCCGAGGGTGAGTTGCTCGAAGAGAAAACGATCGGCGGCGTTTCCGGCCCAGAACCCGGACAACTTGGCTGGGTTACCGATTGCGTCCAGGACTCGAGAGGCTGTTACTACGTTTCGGAGTACGGCGAGCTTGATCGCGTGCAAAAATTCTCGCCCGAGGGAGAGTACCTATGGGGTTGGGGTAGTCACGGCGAAGGTCCCCTTGAATTCAAGCGACCGCAAAACTTAGCGATAGACGAAGAGGACCATCTTTGGATCGTCGACGCGTGCAATCACCGCGTACTTGAATTTGATGTTGGCGGCGACGCTCCAAAACTGATTCAACAATGGGGAACGCTGGGTGATGAGCCCGGGCAGCTGAGGTACCCCTACGACATCGTCTTACATGGCAAGTTCGTCTACATTTGCGAATACGGTAACCATCGAATTCAGAAGTTCACACGCGATGGTCAATCGCTTGCCGTATGGGGCAAGATCGGTCGCGAAGAAGGTGAACTCCACACACCGTGGGCCATGGCAACGGACTCAAAAGATCGCGTGCACATCGTGGACACACTTAACCAACGCGTACAGAGGCTTCGACTATGAGCATCGTATTCGACAGCCCGTGGTATTTGCTACTGTTGTTGCTGCTTCCGGCCATTTGGTACGTAAGCCGCGATTCGTTGACCAGCATGGGCAAGTACCGTCGCTGGTTTGCGATCATCTTTCGGTCGGTCGTTTATACGTTGATCGTTTGTGCACTCGCTGAAATGCAATTCGCTCGCACCAACGATCGCGTCACGGTGATCTACCTGCTGGATCAATCCGAGAGTATTCCCAAAACGCAGCGTGAGACAATGATCCGCTGGGTGAAACGCAACGTTTCGAAATTCCGTAGCGACAGCCGCCGCGACAAAGCCGCCGTGATCGTGTTCGGACGCGATGCAGCCATTGAGGTAGCTCCACTGGACGACGATTTGCCGATCGCGGATCGTATCGAAACGTCCGTCTATGACTTGCGTCCCGAAGCCACGAACTTAGCACAAGCGTTGAAGCTCGCCCAAGCGACGTTCCCCGAGGACTCATCACGTCGCATCGTGGTTGTCTCTGACGGCAACGAAAACGAAGGCGACGCAAAATCGCTAATGAAAATCCTCGAAGACGAAGGCATCAGCGTCGATGTTGCGCCGGTTGTACTCGAGCAACGAGCGGAAGTCGAAGTCGACAAGATCAGCTTGCCTTCGGATACGCGAATCGGCCAGCCGTTTGACGCCAAAGTCGTCATTAACAACTTGGCACAGGCTACGACGGAAGATGATGGCGCCGTCGAAGGCATGGTGCGTGTGTGGCGACGACGTGGCAAGTCCGAAGAGATGCTAACCGAACAGGAGGTCACTCTGCCGCCGGGCAAGCACGTCCTACAGTTCCGAAATCAGATCGACGAAAAAGATTTCTGGGAGTACGAAGCGGAATTTACTCCGCTCGATCCAGGCAAAGACGACGCGATCTCGCAAAACAACCGCGCGAAAGCGTTCACGCAAGTATTGGGCGAAGCGAACGTTCTTCTGATCGAAGACTGGGAAAAGCCCGGCCAATTCGACACGCTCATTCAGCGACTCCGCGACCAAGACATCGAAATCACGGTTCAGTCCAGCGACAACCTATTCACAAGCCTCGCGGATTTGCAGCGTTACGATTGCGTCGTGCTTGCCGACGTACCTCGCAGTAGTGGCAACGTCGACGTTCAAACCAACTTCAGCGACGAACAGGTCTCGATCCTCGTTCGCAACACGCAGAAACTTGGCTGCGGACTCATCATGCTGGGCGGACCCAGTAGTTTCGGTGCTGGCGGTTGGACAAATACAGAACTCGAAAAGGCAATGCCCGTCGATTTCCAAATCTACAACGCGAAAGTCATTCCCGTCGGCGCGCTTGGTCTCGTCATGCACGCTTCAGAAATGGCGAACGGAAACTTCTGGCAAAAGGAGATATCTCGCGAGGCATTAAAAGTTCTCGGTCCTCACGATTACTGTGGTGTCGTTCACTGGAACGACCGCGTTGGCAAAGAAGATTGGCTTTGGGGAAAACCCGACGGCCTTATGCGAGTTGGAAATAACAACAACAAAGATCGCATGATGGCGAAGATCTCCGCTATGACACCGGGTGACATGCCCGAGTTCGACCCGTCACTCGCGATGGCCGCTGGTGCTTTTGCTCGACTACAACGCAAGAACCCCGCAGCCGTCAAACACATGATCGCTATCAGTGACGGGGATCCGACGAAGCCAACCAACAAGACGCTGCAAGCCTTCAAGAACATGAAGATCAAGATCTCGACGGTGGCCGTTGGTACGCACGGCGCGGCAGGCAGCAAAACGCTATCCGATATCTCTAAATTCACCGGCGGCAAATACTACAAAGTTGCAAATCCCAAAATGCTGCCGAGGATTTTCCAAAAGGAATCCATGCGTGTTGCTCGACCATTGGTTAAAGAAAAGCCGGGACTAGTCCCAATCATTGCTGCGGATCACGAGATTCTCAAAGGCATCGACACGATGCCCGCGTTTGATGGCTTTGTTCTGACTTCGAAGAAAGAAAACAGCCTCGTCGATGTCGTGCTGAAGAGCCCCGATCCGCCCGACAACATTTCTGGCAAAGACAACAACACGCTGCTGGCAACGTGGACCTACGGTGCAGGCCGAACAGTTGTATTCACCACGGACGCAGGGCATCGCTGGGCCAACGACTGGACCCAGTGGGACGGCTACGACCAGTTCTTTGGTCAAATGATGCGTTGGGCAATGCGTCCTACCGGCGATCGCGGTAAGTTCGCACTCGCGACGCAAATCAAAGGCGGCGTGGGCAAAGTCATCGTTACGGCGATGGATGACGATGAGAATCTAGTTAGCTTTCTCGACATCGGTGGCGATGTTATCAATCCGGACCTTACTTCGTCTGACATTCAGATGAAACAAGTCGCGCCAGGTCGATACGAAGCCACGTTTGACGCAACAAAGCCTGGCTCTTACTTTCTCGCCATGTCCGCAGGTCCTGACTCTGCTCCACTGCGAACGGGCTTCAGCGTTCCCTATTCGGCTGAATACCAAGATCGCGAAACCAACGAACAACTTCTCGCGTCCTTGGCAACGATCGAAGTCGGCGGCGAGCAAGGGAAGATCCACCCTGTCAACTTCGACGCTACACAAGAGACCCCGAATCCGTTTCGGGAAAGCAAAATCAAACCCAGGTCCACCCAAGACATATGGCCATTGCTGTTATTGCTGTCCAGTTGCTTGTTCCTCGGCGACGTATTCATTCGTCGTGTTGCCGTGAACTTTGATTGGGCACCAGCGGCATTCGCGGCTGTGAAGAATCGAATCACGGGCGGCGAAGTAGAGACCACCAGCGACGACCGAATGGCGCGGCTACGTAGCCGCAAAGCTGCGATCGCGGAAGAAGTCAGC
>CAYNJG010000401.1:0-3890 GCA_964397295.1 uncultured Pirellulaceae bacterium | reverse complement strand
CTTGGGACCACGGCTATCAAGCGTCGAGGTTGGACAGCACGTTTGGTGCTGTGGCTCTTTAGCAGTTAAGGCTGCAAGCGGCCGCAAATCCCACTTGCTGATCTTACGTGAGCAAGCAGTCGCTGGCAAGGACTCGCTTTTACGTTAGCGAAATGGCCAAAAAACGTTGCGTTTCGTTCATTCACCGAGTCGGTATTGCAAAGCCGAGCAGCATCGCATCTAAGAAGAAAGTAGCGGTTTGCATTAACATGCACGGTCACCGCAACTAGAAAAACAGCACGGACTAGAATTCCCGCCCTACAATGGATTCATGAGCATCTTTTCTGGAACTGCGTCAACATCCTGGGATTTCAGTCGGTCCGTCCGATTTGCGGTCGCCTGCGTCGTGCTTTGCCCACTCATCGCGCATGGAGAACCGCCTGAGTCCAGCAACAACGCACAGAACGTGGACGAGATTCACAAATTGATTCGCGAACTGGGAGCGACACAATTTGTTGCGCGCGAGAACGCAACGAAACAACTATTCCAAATGGGAATTGGTGAAGACGCAGAAATTGCACTGAAAGAAATCACGCGTGCTTCACAAGAGAGCGACCGAGAAGTAAGTGAACGGGCGAAACGCATCTTGGATCTGGTTAAGGCACGCGTACGCGACGAAGGTCTCAAAGATTTTCTCGCAGGCAAGGACATCGAAAACGTTCCCGGCTGGAAACGATTCTCTAAGACCTATGGAACTTCTGACGTTAGCCGAAGCGTCTTCACCATGATCC
This sequence comes from uncultured Pirellulaceae bacterium, assembly GCA_964397295.1. Taxonomy (GTDB): domain Bacteria; phylum Planctomycetota; class Planctomycetia; order Pirellulales; family Pirellulaceae; genus CAYNJG01. The sequence goes on along the minus strand of CAYNJG010000401.1, from coordinate 3,120 downwards.
TGAAGGAAGAATGGGAGCTGTTGGCCACGTGTATCGAGAAAGACACTGCAGCGGATTCGGACAAAGGTGAAGGGAAAAGCGCAGTGGCTGCTCCGCAAGTCGCCAATCGACAGACGGCGATAAATGTTCGTTACGCGGAAGTCATGAACGGCTACCAGCATGGCTGGCGAAACATACCGCTCGGCACAGTGCTGGCTTTCTACCTTATCGGTGAAGCCACACCGGAAAGTTTCAACCGCAACACCGAGTTCTTCTCCATGATGTTGAGCCATCCGATGCTGCGTCAAAACCTTGTCGGCACGCCCCGAGACAATAAGCAGAAAATCATTCGGCAGATTGTCGGCAACTGGATGCTCACGACAATTAAGTACAACAGCGCACACGACACACAGGCATTGACGACAGCGATGACCAATCGCATGGCGGATGAAACCAAAGTCCTCGCAGCTCATATCCTGAAGAATCCAGATTCATCGGTCGTTGCCAAACGCTCGGCCATGGAAAAACTAGCGTTCCTCCGCGATACAAACGGCATCGAATTCATCGAGCCATACCTTACGGACAAAACCTTACTGTCACCGAGGCTTAAAAAACTTCAGCTCCGCGATATTGCACTTACTTGCTTGATGGATCTTCATGGCCACGATGTAGCCGAGATTGGCGTCGAGAGAATGGCCAGCTACGGAAACCCCTACGTCTTGGCGTCGCTGGGATTCGAAAACGAAGAGCAGCGACAAGAAGCGTTCAATTTATTTGAAGAGTTGCAAGACGAGAAAGCTCGGAAGAAACGCGAAGCCGAGAAGAAGAAGCTGCGTGAACCTGCAAAATGAGTGACCCGGTCGAGGTCCGGCACACTTGGAATCACGAATTTGCGTATTTCATGGTTCAACAGATTCCGCTTGACGCCAACTTGTCGTATTTAGATGATCTCCCACCATTTCGGCGAGCATTGCTATCAACCCATGGACGGAACCATGCGTACGACGTTTCTGACCGCGATTCTTCTTACGGCACTCATGATGGGCTGCCAATCGCACAACTACACAAATCGCGGGCTCGCGACAGGTGGACTGGGCGGCGCTGGACTTGGTGCGGTCATTGGTGAGATTGCTTCCGACGAACCACTTGCAGGCGCGGCGATCGGCGGCGCCGTTGGCGCGCTGACCGGTGCTACTGTTGGATCTGGTTTGGATGATATCGACGCGGCAAGTCGCGCGCGAGTTGCAAGCCAAGCAGCTTACAATCAGCCGCTCGGAACAAACATGAATGAAATCATATCGATGAGCAACGCCGGACTCAGTGACCAAATTATTTCACGTCACATTCGCAACGAAGGATTTGCCTATTCGTTGGACGCGGGCGACTTGATCGCACTCCGCCAACAAGGAGTTAGCGATAATGTGATCGCAGATCTTCAAAACGCATCGAGCCAACCAGCGACGGTGGCTGTCGCGAGTGCTCAACAGTACATCGAACCACCGACCGTCTTTGTCCAGGAACGTTACCACACCGTTCCCGTTTACGGCGGTCCCCGTCGTTATCGCCGTGGTCCCATCCGTCGTCCATCACGCGGCCCACGTGGAACCCACTGGGGTATTTCCTTCGGGCTTTGAAAGTCATGCACAGGGCTGCTACTGCGCGAAAACTCTTTTGTTCTCACGTCAAAACTTGTTTTGATGTTGGTAATTTCCCGCGATTTCTGCAATTATGTGAGAGGAACTAACTGGGATACTCGAGGCGACGATGGCATTACACAGCGCACAGAAAAAGAGACGCCCGTTTCAACTGGAAACTCTCGAGCATCGTCACTTACTCACGTCCAGCGTAGTCATCAACGAGATCCACTACGATCCGCCAGACAAGACTCAATTCTCGGAATTCATCGAGCTTTACAACAATACCGACGCGGCCATTGACCTCTCGGGCTGGCAGCTCGAAAACGCTGTCGAATTTCGCATCCCAGATGGCACCTCGATCGCCGCTCGATCGTACCTTGTTGTCGCTCAAGATCCCGCAACTGCCAACAACGCGTTCGGCCTCGAATCGCTTGGCCCTTGGAGCGGCCAGCTCAGGAACAGCGGCGAAACGATTGAACTTCGCAACTCATCTAACGACATTGTTGACGAGGTCGACTACCAACGTGGATTTCCGTGGCCCACCGTGGGAGATGAACCCGGACACTCCATCGAGTTGATCAATCCAAACTTGGAAAATGACAAGGGCGGAAACTGGCGTCGAGCGCGCACGGTCGAAGAGGGGCCGAGCCCCATTCTGTTCGAAGCTGGCTCGCGGTGGGAGTTCTTTCCCGGAGAGCAAGCGCCATCTTCACCGGCGACTGCTTGGCGAGAACCCGATTTTGACGACGAGCCCTGGGTATCGAGACGTCTTCCGGTCGGCTACGGCGATGACCATGTCCAAACTGAACTCACTACGATGCGGGGCAACTTTTCGACGGTCTATTTTCGAAGAAGATTTGAAATCGACGATCTTGCGAGCGTACAACAATTGGTTTTCCGAGCGCAATTCGACGATGGCATCAACGTCTTCATCAATGGCCAGAATGTTGTCAGCGAGAACGTCAGCAGCGTCAATGCCTCTCACACAGCCACTGCCATAAGAGCGTTAGAGAACCTTGAATTCGTTCAATTCAACCTCACGAATCCATCCGATTATCTCGTCGAAGGCACCAATGTCATCGCCGTGCAGTTGCTGAACGCATCGCTTAACGGAAGCTCTGATGCTTGGTTCGATGCCGAGCTGGCAACATCAGGTGCGTTTGCCGGCAGTACTACCGCCGGCGGTCCGAATTCCGTTAGCGCGGAAAATGCGCCACCCGCGGCACGACAAGTTTCGCATGGCGACGGGGAAATCGTGTCTGGCGACGACGTCGTCATCACGACGAAGGTCACGGATCCCGATGGCGTGGGTGCGGTGACGCTGCAATACCAAGTCGTCGCGCCGGGTGACTACTTCGGTCGTTACCTAAAGTCCTTTAGCGACGGAACTCTTCGACTAAATCCACGCTATGACGACCCGACGGAATGGGCAACCGTCACTCTGACGGACAGCGGATCCGGCGGCGACGCTGTCGCGGGTGTCGATGTTTACTCAGTAACGATA
>CAYNJG010000400.1:0-3939 GCA_964397295.1 uncultured Pirellulaceae bacterium | reverse complement strand
GTCCTTTATGTTTTTGTTGAGCTCCTTATTAAGTCTCCTCTTCTCAACTGATAATGCTTTAGCTGTAACCTTGAGATCCTTATAGGCTTGTGTGTTCTGTTTGCCATTCTTCTCAAGGATCTTCAGACTCTTGTTAACCCGAGCAACACTTGTCTCAACGTTGGTTATTTCTCCAACAACATTGGCTCCACCGTCCAACCTAAGAACTAGGCTTATTGCATTGGCACTCATTGATGTAAATATTGCTTACATCAAAATTACGCAATTTGAACGTCCTATCCTACAAACATTATTCCGTACATGTATAATATTCTTAATATGAACTGTCCTATGATACAGGCAACAACGCCGATGCCCACCCACTTGATCTTGTCAATACCTTCTTTATTCATGATGCAGAATGCTGATGTCCACATGATATGCACTCCCAGTTGTGCTTTTTGTTTCTGGAATCCTTAAGCTTGATATGCTTATACTTTGGACTGGGAACAACACACCCACAACCCTCTGTTGTGTATTCGGTATTTTTACGTTTCATTCCTATCGAATATGATCAAGATCCATGAACTCTTCCCTAGTGTTGATCTCTGTGAATCAAGATCCGTACTTAACACTGTGTATCTACTATAAGGCTCCATTGACCTTAATTTGCAATCCCAGTTTGATTCAAACAATTCTATCTCTTCAGAACCAACAGTTGTTTTGCTTGCCAGTCTAACTGTAACAGAGCTTTTGTAAATCTCCCTGTTATCTTCTTTGTGTACTAATTCTAAGTGATCCATTATGCTCCATCATTTATGCTCTCAACAATCATAACACCTTCTACATCTTCACCCTTGTTAAACTTCTCAATTAGTATGGTTGCATAATTCACTAATTGAGTTTCTGTGAATTCGAAATCCTCATCGATTGGAACTATGACATCATTGCCTTCAAAATCGAACTCTATAATGTAAGGAGCTTCATTATCGTCTCCCTTGTTCTTCAATTCAAAATCATTGGCCTCTGCTATGTCTTCAGGAGACACACAGCTTTGATCGATTACATACTTGCCATTATTGAATAGGAAGAACCCCATTGCGAACATCAAGTCATCTTCTTTCTTATTGTATTTCATTTCTGCCTTATTTGTTATTGACATCATGAAGATAAACAAAAATAGTTATTCGTCACAAGCTGGATAAACAAAAAAGGAGCTAGGTTCCCCCAACTCCTAAAAGAAAGCAAACTGAGTTTACTTCCAACCTCCTTCTTTGTCATGGGTTGTCAATCCTGTAGAATATTCCTAGCTCGTCAGCCCTCCTTCTAATTGCATTCAAGTTCTCTTGTGTCATCGCTTCTATCTTCATCCTATACAGCACTGGCTTGATTCTCTCATAGACCAACTGAATCTTATCATCAACTGTAGCAGTATTACCATATACCTTTTTGCAATCATATCTTTCTGTTGAAGAGCATGTGAATGCAAGCGGATTCATAGACCCGTAATCAGTATCACTCTGAAGCCACAAAGTATCTCTTCCATCATCCTGCTCAACATATAGGTAAGAATACACTCCATGATCATACTCAGTTATCTTCTTACAATTACTACACTTATCAATTAACACTGGAAATCTTTTGAATATCTCGTGATCAACTGGATGTAGCTTTCTAAGAAGTACCGTGTCTCCATGGCTCATATGATATACCTTCCCATTGTCCCAACCGTTTTTCTCTTCGAAGAACCAATCAGGTTGCGGATACTTAACGAGGCTATTAGGATCCGCTCTAACACTAATGTCATGCTCTACCCTAGCAACTGTATCCAGAAGTGCAGCGACACTTAAGGGATTGAACCCATTAACCTCAATAAGCTCATACATGATTGTGTCATATGCGTACTCGAATGGCCTGTTGGGATGGTTGTGTTCATGCACTTGGGCAGCTAACCAATGCATCACGATTTCATGAAACTCGACAGTACACAATCCTTCTGTCCAAGCAAAGTTTATTGTAGCATCTCCAAACGTAATCTTAAAGGAGTCATTCCCCAGAAAGGCCCATGATCCAGTATTAACACTTATGAATGATATCCTTGCATCTGCATTGTCTGTGTTATGAGCTACAAACTTCAACTTAAGGCCAGGCGCTATCAACATAGCTTCTCCTATACACCTAACAACTTCGTAAGCGGATCTCATAGGGGTGTTCTCATCTACCATGAGCGATATTGTAAATCACTCTTTGTATGCTGTCTGCTTATGTGGCTCACATACTCTGCTACCTGTCCATCTGGGAATACCGGCAAGCATATTTGGGCTGCGCTCTGCGGTGGTGCCTGATTGGGCTCTAACTCTTTTACATGTTGAACCGTACTGCACGATGCAGCCACAATGATCAACGCGAATAATAATGCTCTTATCATAACTGAATTTGTATTGGTGCTAAACTATTGATTTGCTCATCCACAAATCTCCTTATCTCTCCCCTTATCAGACCAACGAATCCTCCATCAGTTGACCCCTCTTCTCCTCCTAATATCTTTCTTATGGTTGGCTCCATCTCTTCAATCGCTTCCTCTATCCATTGGCTTCCTCTTCCATTCCTTTTAAAGTATCCAAGAGGAGCACCAAATCTTGAGTGTAGAGTTGCTGTTGCAAAAGCAAAACTCATTGCCTCTTTTTCGCTTTTCCCCTTGAATCTGAAATATGTATATAGTCCTTGGATATACTTGGACTTCCCTCCACCTCCTCCAACTCTCTTCCCTTCAGAAAATGGAATCCTTTCAGGTGGCGTACCCTTGCTATGAATCTCTCCATACTCTCTCATAAATACTATGGCCTGAATGATTGTCGCAATCTTTGACACCTCCCTATCAACCGACTGCTTCAGCTCACCAGTATTGCTTATCCCTTTCTCATCTATCTTATTCTTGAATGACTGAACAGCAAAGTCTGCAGCTTCTGTTACTCTCCTCTCTAACTCAAGCTCATATTTCCTCTCAAAGAATGTCACTTCCTTCCTGCTTTATTTGGATACTTGGCTAGGTAATCCATAGGGTAACTCTTTTCTGTCTCAACACATCTCAACGTGATCACTCCATGAAATCCAATGTACACTCTCCCAAACTGGATATAGTTTCCAGTGATCTCAGTATTATCCTTTCTCCATTTTGTTAATCGATTCTTAGATACAACATAGTTCTCTTTGTATGAATCTAGTTGCCCATCACTGACTAGAGCCTCAACCCTATTCTTATTCTGCCAGAATCCATCATCCTCTCCATTTACAGCAATCATTGATACATTCCTGATATAATCAGCCCATTGCTTCCATAGCCTCTTACAGTCATCTCTTATCTCCTGTATAGTCCTATTGCCACACTTTCCACAATTAGTGCAATCTGGCCTATGCTCATCGATCACCAAAATTTCATACTTGTCAACATCGTGTGTGACATTTTGAAACTGGTCATTGATCTTCATTGAATCAGGACTTATTATGAGAGCAGGGAATTGTGTATCAGGCTTTCTTATGAATACCCTCTCAAAATCCTTTGATGACAATATCTGATTTCCAAAGTTCTCTTCCTTGACATTGGTCCAATCCTTCAGGTATGCAAATGACTGAAGCCTTTTACAATCTAGCTTCCCAACTTTGGGAGAAGCCATCACGGCCTCAATGCTTAATCGATTTAGATCATCCAAACAAAAGTCATCAGAACAATTCATATATCTAATTATCTACTTCAATAATACTCAAAGTCATATTTGTGACTGTCACATCATTCCCCGTAGACATATCGCTTGTAACCAATCCTATCTCGGACAATGTAGTTAGCGGCCCCATGTACGAACATATAACTTGCTGCGAAGACTCCCCCGCATTGTTGTTATTGATAGACACCCAATGTCTGTCAACCCTGACTCCGTCAAGAGTCATGTTGTATGCAAAAGC
>CAYNJG010000399.1:0-3942 GCA_964397295.1 uncultured Pirellulaceae bacterium | reverse complement strand
GATTCTACCAAGGCCAGCCCGTCGCCAAACAGGAAGGTATGCCGAAGGCTTCAGCGTAAAAACCATGTTTTACACCACTACGGCTTCCGGCGGGTTGCGACATGGCCGATGATTCCGAGCAGCAAGCCGATCGTGCCGCCAAGCCCAGAGGCGCGTGTAGTGCCAAACGGATCACTAGGAGAGGTTCCGAAGACCCACGTCAGTGTGTTAGCACCCACGAATAGTCCGATGATCGCAGGAATAACGAGACAAGCAATGCCGGACCGAATCCTTGGAGATGCAAGTCCGCGAGATTCCGTAGCGGGCGAGTCATAAGGATTCTCCTTGGTCATAGGGCGTACAACGGAAGGTTTTTATGACACCGCTTCTCACCGAAGCCAACAAGCGTCGCAACACCAAACGGTTTACCAAAAAGAAACCACGTTGCCAAAGAGGCAGTGTCCGCGGCGTGGCAAACCAAAACGCATGACCGAAGCGAGTGATTTAGGCAAACAAAGCTGCGGGCTTACGTAAACACTATGTTATCCGACGTCGATGCTAGAGTGCGTTGACCATGAAGAATTCGCAAGATCGATCTGCGAAATAGTTGCGTAGCGTCTGCAGATATTCAGCCAACGATTTCGTGGTTGCGCCACCGCGAAATTCCTCGATGGCGGCCCATTTGGGAACGACGCCGAAAATGTCGTCATCTGTCAAAGTGCGGAGGCGGTCCACTAGTGCAGTGGGAATGGACTGCGGCCAAGGGCCCTCATCGCGAGGTTCGCCGATCAGGTTAAAACCAGATGTCAGCTCGTCGTACGAAGCAACGCCAAGCATTTCCCCGAGTTGGCAGAGTTCGATCTCGCCAATGCGTTTGGCCATGAACCAACCGTCCTGCGGTGCGCGTCATCAGCGTCAAGGATGGCCCAAAGGTCAGCTTCGGCACAGTTCAGGATGTCGTTGAGTGGCATATTGGGATTACGCTGAGTCGGACAACGGAAGGTTTTTACGTCACCGCGCTGAACGAAGCGAGCGATGTCCGAACTACGGAGAATTGCACCAAGGCCAACCCGCGTCGCCAAACAGGGAAGGTGTGCCGAAGGCCTGGTATGAAACCCGTGTTGTGCGGCTACTGCGCTGCGAGAACGGTCTCGGTTTTGGGATCACAGATATTGGACGGGTTGATGATAATTTCCGACTCACCGCGACGTTGGAAGTATGCAAGTACATCGGATTTCGAGGCGAAGGCAGAAGTTAACGATGGCCAGTCGTAGCCGTGAGCGAATTCAAGTGCGATGTCTCGATCCAATGTCCAACAAAATCCATCGCGGTTCCAATCAAGATGGGATCGAAACATCGGAATGCGGTCTGAAATCGACGCCAATTCGTCGCGCTCGTCATTGGACATAATCCGGTGTCGAATGTCGGCGTCATCGGAAGCGTTGATTACGCCAGCAACGAAACAGGAGCCAGAGTGAATGATTTCAGGGTCAGTCCAGATATTGCCGCCGATCCGGTAGTAGTCAACCCGTTCCATGTGTTCGCAGTTCTCGTAGAACGCCATTTCGCGCTCAGTTGGGTGATGGAGTGCAATGAACGCGTCCCAGTCGTTCGATTCGCGTGCCGATTCAACCTGCTGAAGCCGGAGTTGGTAAAGCGTGTTGATACGGCGGTTGTCGCCCGGCTTCCAATACTGCAGTTTGAGGAGCGGGTGAGTTATCCATCCGTCGCGAAGGTGCGATTGAAGATCGGGATGTAATTCGATCATTTGTAGCCGCACAACGGAAGGTTTTTACGACACCGCCCAAAACGAAGCGAACGATGCTTGAACTACGAGTTGATTGTACCCACGCAGTGCCCCGTTGCCAAAGCACCAATGTGTGCCGCAAGACTTAGCGTACAAACCATGTTGTCGGACTTTAGGGTTGGCATAGCCATTCGTGAGATTCAGCATCGCAGACCCGAATTTGCAAAGTTGCATTGCTTTGCGATACGGTAGGTTTTAGAGCGTCAATGGCAGCCAATATGTTTGGCGGGAGTTCTGATTTCGTTGCAACGGTAATTAGAGTTCGTTCGCGTGGCGGATTTTTAAACACCGCCTGAAAGCCGTCGCTATTGATCTGATCGAGATAGTAACGGACTTTCTGTCGCAGCAAATCGGCAGCACCTTCGGTTGGCTCGAAGTCGGTGTGTGCGACGATGAACAATTCGACGCCACCACCATCGAGGTCGTGCACGAAGTCTAGGACTTGCATGATTTTGAAGGGGCCAAATTCACTCAAGGGATGTCCGACAACGGAAGGTTTTACGACACCGCCCAAAACGAAGCGAACGATGCAAGAACTTCGCAAAATTGTACCAAGGCCAGCGAGCGTTGCGGCGGGACGAAGGTGTGCCCGAAGGGCCTCTGCGTAAAAGCCATGTTATGCGGCGAATGAAGCGGGTCTTATTTCTGCTTTGCCAATTGTCACAGTCGATATTATCGCGTACATTTGAGGTATGAGCAAGAAGAAACGTCCCGGAAGACCGCGAAAAAACCCCGAAAAACTGGCCACATGGAAGCCACCGCTGGACTGGGTGCGTGTCGTGGCGTGGGTGTCACCAAACGAACGGAAGGCATTGAAAAAGTTCGCGATTGACGCAGACACGTCCGTGGCGAATCTCATTCGCAGTTTGGCAAGCGGATTGGAACACGGAGTCATTGAAGCAGATGAGTTGATTAAGCAGTACAAGCGAGGCGCAGCAGTTATGGAAAAGATTCCAACGATTTTTGAGCGAGGAACAGATTTCAAAGTCACCGATCAGATTCGCGAAGGTTGCGAGTGGGTGTTTGATGGGGAGGGTCTCGCCACCGAAAAACTGGATGGAACCAATGTGCGTCTCACGATCCGTGCCGGACACTGTGTCCGGTTGGAAAAGCGTCGCAACCCGTCGAAGAAGCAGAAGGCACAAGGCATCAAGGACGGTTGGTACGTGGATGCTGACGAGTTTGGCAAGGAAGACAAATGGATTTTTGAGGCGATGCAAAACACCGATTTGTCAGAGTGGCCGGACGGAGAACATTCGGCGGAAGCGTTGGGGCCGAGGATTCAGGGCAATCCACTGGGATTGGAGCAGCACCTCTGCGTACCGTTCAATTTGGTGATCCCGACGTTCGATGAGTTGGACCGTTCGTTTGATGGTTTGAAGCAGGCGCTGAACGAGCTTGAGAGCAAGTATTCGCCAGAGAACTTGGCGGAAGGGATCGTGTTCCATCACCCCGATGGACGTAGAGCGAAGATCAAAAGGAAAGACTTCGCCGCATAACGGAAGGTTTTTACGACACCGCGCTGAACGAAGGGCAGTGACCCCGACTTGAGTGGCTTGCTGATTTTTATACCAGTCGTATAGCGAAGAAAACTATTCCAACCAGTGCGGAAAAGATTGATAAAAAGGCAAAGCCTGGGGCCTGTAAGAAGATTTGTGTAACTGGTTGCCATGGATTCTACTGAATCCGAAAGGAGCGAGGTCTTGTAATGTCTAGAAAAGGCCCTAGCGTAAAAACCATGTTGTGTGCAACGGGAACTGCCTAAACGGTCAAGCGAGCCGCTCGGCGTCACCGCGTATAAGCAAGGGCATTAAGATTAGGCCGGTCAAAAACACAGGCGTCAGCACCACGGATATTGCCAAATGTCCAACCGCGTACCCCGTTCCGTGCAGCGAACGAGAAATCCGAAAAATGTAAAACCACGTCGCGATGGTTGCGATCACGAAGCCGCCAGTGAGTGCCAGTATTGTATATGCAGCGAGAGCATTGCGGCCCGCAATAAGCGAAAGGACAATCAGGGCAGCCGCGAAAATAATCGCGTACTTCCGCACCGCAAACATGCGTGCAACTGGGAGGCTTTGCTCTGTGTTCATCGGCTAGTGTCACACAACGGAAGGTTTTTACGACACCGCTTCTCGCCGAAGCCAACAAGCGTC
>CAYNJG010000398.1:0-3999 GCA_964397295.1 uncultured Pirellulaceae bacterium | reverse complement strand
GCCTTGGTGCTTTAATTTAAGAACCTCCTCCAATTCAAACGGGCCTGTCACTCGCCCGCGTTTTCGCACGTAGAACTGATTAGCCATTCGCTATTTCTTTATCCAATAAAGTGGACGTGCCAACTGTGAGTACATCTCGATGGCAATTTGAGCTTGTCCGTTTTTGATCGAACCAATTTTTTCTAACTTCGCGTCACCGTTTTCATCAAAGACGAATACCCCCACCGTACCGTCTGGTGTACCGGCTGCGACCATATGTTCGATCGTACCCTTCGTTGAGGTGTTTGCCGAGTCGTCGATTCCAATAGGCTTCATCCAGCCTGCCCATCGCACACTTTTGGGGAGATTGCCTAGCCCTTTGACAATACTCTGGTGCCGTTTCATCGCCGTTGGATGTACTAGGTTTTCAAAGAATGTGCGAACCTCTTCGACGGAATCTTGTTGTAGCATCGCTTCTAAATCAGAAGACTTCAGTTGCTTCGTCACTGGTGCGAAACTCAATTCAAATGCAAGGCTACCTTTCATCGCTACGCCGAGAGCAACCCGATAGAGCTTTACTTTGAGAATCGGATCGGCAGTTGTGTCGCGGTAGAGTGAATCCAGAATCGAACGGAATGTGTTTTCCCAGGTCGAGCTGTTTTCTCGAAGTTCGCCGTATCGAGCAAGCATGGTTTTCACCAGCTCAGCATGCGGAGCATCTGCTTTGCGAACTCCTTCCGGAACTAGTGCAGCGACGTTGAGCAGGTTTGGGCGTTCCGTGATAGCCAAAAGATGCTTTTCAAGCGGGCTGTATTTTGAAGGCAATTTTCCGAACTCCGTCGAGTTGGCTTTTAGCTTCTTTAAGAGTTCTTCCGCTTCGATCACGGTCGTTGTGTGAGCGTTGTCTGACAACGGCGAAAAGATTTCTTGGAGCTGCAGCATTTGCAGCCAAATCATCTTTTCATCCAGTGTCTTTTTGATTTCACGTCCCGGTGCCTGATCTCGAAGTGTTTCTTCGAGCAGTCCAAGCTGCTTATGTGTAACTCGATCGACTGGCCAAGATTGTTGTGGATTTCGGCTATCAGCTTTGCTGCTTTTCCATCTCTTGCCCTGTCATCGATCGCCTGTTGAATTCGGTCTTCCAAAAGTTCATCTACTTCCGCGATGTCAACAGAAGTCTGCCGGTCGCGCAACGCGTAAGGATGATCAGTCCGAGCCTGCGAGATCCGTGATAGCAGTGTTTTCAATTGACTGGTCGTCGCGTTCGAAGCATTCGCGAATTCCAAATTGATTGCGTCGATTGCGTCGTTAAACGCATCCGCGGCATTCGCAGCCTTCTCGGCGTCGTTCTGATCTTTCTCGCGATCAAGATCAGCACAAAGTCCGGTTTCTTCAGATGTAACGGCAAGTTTTTTCAATGCCGCGATTTCCGGAGCGTCTTCGATCGATACGCCGCCAGAACGAACGGCCTCGACCAACCTTTCGAATTCTCGAATGCGATCTTGATCGTTGTCCAAGTCTCGGTCGAACCTTGCTTTGGCATCCTGGAACGTTGTCGAATCGAAAACGTTGGCTGCGGTTTGTTGTGTCACGCTGACGAACGAGAGTCCCTCTTGCCACTGCCGATTGTCACGGTGGCTATTCAGGGTCCGTGTTGCTTGCCGGACTTTCGACGCTAATTGGAAACTCTTTATTCCCATAAACACAGCGCCGGCCGAAATCGCAAGAGCACCAACGATACCGACTATTTTCAGCGTTTGCCTGCGACGGTCTCGGGTTTGAATCGCCTGAATCCGATTGCGATAGCGTCGAACCAGAACGGGTGGCAGTTCAGCGCCGGTCGCAGACAATCGGTTGTATGTTGCGTCGAGATCGGCGCGGTAGGATTCTTCATTGTCGAGTAACGATTCAAGATCGCTTAACAATGTCGCTTGCTCGACTTCCTTTTGTTGCTTGTCCTGTTGCTCTTGTAGCCAGTCAAGTGTGGGCTGTGTATCGGCCCATAGTTCGTGATCCGATGGAAGTGTTGCCGGTCCCAGGTAGAGTTCCCAGGTGTCGCGCAGTTCGAAGCCTCTTTCCAGATCGAACTCGCTGAACGCTGCTTGCAGGTCAATTGAACACTGCGTCAACTTCTCACGCGCGGAAGCCACTTCAAACTGATGCAGAATCTGATTGGCTTGGCTTCTTACTTCTTCAGGTACTGGAACGACCCAGGCATCGGAACTGATCTCGCGATAAAGTTGCTGAATCGCGACGAGGTTTTTCGACTGCTTTATTCGCGGCAACTCTGACTTGATCTCGGCAATGCGTTCTGTCTCGTACGCTTTGATATCCGTATGCCAAACATCGCTATTCGGATCTTTCTGCGATATCTGGCGCAGGATCTGAATTCGATGCGCGAGTGACGCGTGACCGAGTGCCAACAGCCGATGCTTGCGAAGAAGTTCCGTGAGCGGAGCCTGTAGTGCGTATGCACTGTTGAGTTCGGCGGCATGTTGCACCAGCAGCGGCGGCGGAATCGGTACGCTCAGCGACCGATGCATGGTAAGCCATATTTCTTGATCGTGAATGTCGAGCGACTCGAACGTGTCGAGCAGATTTGGTTCGCGTTCGCACTCCTGAATCGCTTCGTCGCGGAGTCCTTTGTGCAGGAGTGATGCAGCCTTGCGGAGGCGTTCGTTGATTTCACTGACCGCAACCGTGTAGGCATCGGAAACGCTTTTTAATTTCTCGACTTCCACATCGTTGACCTGCGCAAGCAGATCCACCACGTCGCCGGCGAGTCGATCGTAGGGCCCGTTCATTCCGACTCCTCCTCGGTTGTCACGAACCGTAGGAACGGAAATCGGCCTCCGAACTCTCGTGATTTGTAGAGGACCACATCGAGTTTGATGCCAGAGAGTTTTTTCACCTTCGTTACCGTTTCATTTACCGTTCGATCAAAGCTAGGATCCGTCAGCCATTCTTTTTTCGTCTGTTTTAAGAACTCTTCGAATTGCTTTAAATGTCCAATGGTCGAGTCTTTGATTTTTCGCAGATCGGTTTTGGCGTTTTCGAGTTGCAAGAGTGAAACTCCTGCGGGTTTGCCATCCTGCAGATACTTCCTGATTTTGTATTGCTTCTCTCCTTTTTCAATAAGCCGAATGTCCCGTAGTATCTGCTGTGCAGCCTTGCGAATCGTTTCCTGTTGCTTTTCGGAGAACTGTTTTTTCAGATCTGGCTTGTCATGCGTTTCGAAAATCGTTTTCAATTCCGACAGCATATCGTTGCAATCACTGACGCCGAGTTGTAGCGGACGCATTTTTTCTTCTGACTTCAGCAACTCGCTCAGCCGGACCGGTTCCTTCGGGTCACCGTGCAGAGCATAGGGCTCCAGCGTCGCAATGCGTTTCTTTGCGTCGAGTTCCATAAGGTAGGCGTAGTCGTCGCTGACTTTGACCCAAGCGGACAGCGGATCCGTTTGCAGTTGCGGTGTGGACTTCGTGACCTTGCTGTTGACCGTGACCTGCGCGGCACATTGAATCGTCGCGGTTGGCGGAATGATGACGTCCTTCAGTTTGATTTCGCGACTTGTTTTGCCATCAAACCCCTGCACGCGAAAAACTCTAGCGGCCGCAGAGTGAATGAACACTTCGCGGTCGTCATCGATCAGGATCGAGAACGTTTGTTGGGCCAGTTTTGGATTGGGTTTGGTTGAAACCTTGGTGATCTGCAAGGTGTTTGTCGCTGAATCGATAGATGCCCGGAAATATATTTCGTCGAGGAAACCCAATTCGTCCGCGCTTTTGATCACCCACTCGCCGCCTTCTTCGATGGGCGGCTCGACTTCGCAAGCCGACGTCAATGGCTTGACTTGAATGTCGCCAATTTGCTTCGCGGATATCGGAGTAGAAGGTTCTTCGCCGAGAATCCAATGCACCGCTTTGCGGTTTTTCGTCGTGGCTGTGGTTGGGGGTGGATTGGCGGGTGTCTGGGTGGGGGTCTTGGAGTCAGGAGATGCTGCGTCTGTTGAAGCAGGCT
>CAYNJG010000397.1:0-4048 GCA_964397295.1 uncultured Pirellulaceae bacterium | reverse complement strand
TCTCGCTCACGAACTGGCCAATGGCCGACTCTGTATTGTCGACCTCAAATACTCGACTCTCGGTTGCAACATCTAACTTTGCTTTGGAAACATCAACACCAACGAAATGATTGACCGGCTGTTTCATTTTTATCCCATCCTAGTAAATTCGAACTCGTCAAGCAGACGGTTCGGGGTTGAAAATGCTTGCGATCACGCTGTCCCGCGGTCTTAGCACCAAGGTCTAATCGATCTGCAAGCCGTTGGCCTTACTCAGATGCACCTGAGAAAAGCCATCAGCAGTTTAAGATTCGCTGATCAGAACATACTAGGTCTAATTAATTGTCCGACGGCAGCGATTTGGTATGTTCAAACATGCCACGAACAACCCGTGCAAGACTAATTAGACCTGTCCCGCTTAATCTCTGTCTGTCCCGCTTAATCTCTGTCAGACCTGTCCCGTTTAGTCAGGCCCCGCTCTCTACTTGCTCGAGGATCTTAGACAAATCTCGGTACAGCTTGTATTCGTTGGACACTAAGTGGTTTAGGACGAGCGGCGTTATGTGGCGCCACCATCCGCAACAGTCTTTTGCGTTACCTAGAATCTCTTGGTCAAACTTTTTTTCAAACCGATCAAGTAAGTGCTTTGATCTGAAATCGGATCGGGGATGCGATTCGCTTTGAGGACGATTGTAGTATTGCTCGCCGACCTCGGTCAGCAATTGATGCAATCCGAAAAAGAGCATGATTCCTGACACAAAGAACTTCGTTTGGTTTCTTCCTTGATTTGTTTTGCCAGACCAATTCTGCCTTGTAAATACGATTTCTGAAGCTGTTAAATCTGCTCGAGACTCAATGGAGTTATCAGATTCAGGCGAACTAATGCCACTCACCTCGAAGTCACCGTTTAGGATATGGCTAAACTCATGAGCCAACACGAACTCCTCGGCAGCTGTCGTCATGGAAATCATCCTATACATCCGAAATCCGCTTGGAGCTCGATATCGCCGGGTTCGGGTGATATCGCCATTCCAATAGAGCGGAAGCCAACAGGGACACCCATATTTTGGCCGCCGCGGCGACAGTTAAACGGGACAGGTCTAATTGATTGAGAGACAGTAGTCGATTCGGTATATTCAAGCATGCCACGAACAGCCCGTGTAGCTCCCGGCGGAATGGTCTTCCACGTTTTGAACCGTGGTGTTGGCCGCATGCGTCTCTTCTACAAAGATGCCGACTACGAAGCGTTCGAGCGATATCTAGAGAAGACGCTCGAAACTTGCCCGATGCGGATTTGCTCGTATTGCCTCATGCCGAATGAATTACCAATAGCTCGCGAGCGGTTTTGATATTTGGTACGAATGTTTAAGGACGCTCGAGAAGGTTAGCATCACTTATCGTCTTTCGAGGGATAGTTATGAAAAAGTATGTCACCACGATTATGTTTGCGCTGGTTTGCCAGTGTGCCTTTGGCCAACTCGAAGGCGAATGGCCTGCCGGTGGCGGGAATATTACCATCACAACAACTGAAGGGCCGATACAAGCCAGTGGTCTTGAGTTTGTTGCCGAACCTGGAATTCTGACTCAGGGAACAAGCCCGGCTCCGTTTGCGTTCTTCATCCCTAACAGAGGTGCACCAGGTAACGTCACGCTTGGCGTGCTAGGAACGCCAGTCACGCTAGACGGGCAAATAGAACTGGACGTTGCAGTGTCAGCTTCTGCGGTGGGTTCTGACGTAACTGGTACGTGGGGTGATGGCGTTGTGCCAACTGCATTTTGTGTGTCATGCTCCCCCGAGCCGGCAGGTTTCTCGCTGGCAGCGTTTGGCGTGATCGCACTTCTTGGAATGCGAGTGCATCGCAAGTGAGGTGATTCACGACTCTTACTCGAGGGATAGATATGAAAAAGTGTGTCACAATGGCGTTGGTCCAGCCTGTGGCGGCGAGTACATGGTGACCCAGACCAGCGAAAGTTACTATCAAAATGGCCGCTACCGCAACCTCGCAAATGGATAGATCTCGTTCAGCGAGCACAAACAAAGACGGAAGTCGAAGCCATCCGAAGCAGTGTCAATAAAGGAATTCCGTTTGGCACAGAACGCTGGGTGAAGGCAACAGCCAAGCAGCTAGGGATCGAGTCAACCATGCGACCGAGAGGTAGACCAAGAAAGAAGCAAAGCGACTAGCCAAGACTAATTAGACCCGTCCCGTTTAATCTTCCTTAAAGGGTGCGATATATTCTGGCGGTAGGTAAAGCCAAAACCAGTAGAGCAGTCCGCGCCCGAGGGTTCAGCATGGAGAAGACCTCGTAAGTCTTAAAATCTGTGAAACAGACTCACATCCAAAACTGGCGCAAAAAATTCATCAAACTCACGATTTTTTTCGCATGTCTGTTTATAGCGTTCAAGTTAGGAATACGGGTGGAAGTCACAAGTGGCTTCGGTGGATCTGGTTACCATGAAATCCATCGGATCGAATATGGGTGGCCATTCACTTATGCAATTACTGAAATCCGAGGCGATGGTACTGTCAAATCTAACGAAGGCTTGATGCAGTTTAGCAAGGTATGCACCGCACTCAACTGTGTATGTGTGGGCATCATTGGTGTTTCGATTTGGTGCCGCCAGGTGACTAGAAGGCTGGGTGTGGCGGTTTGGTATTTGCGATCAACTCTGGCTGTATTGTATGTCGCTACAATTGCCTTTGGCATTTCCATAAGTCGATTGGAGGGCAGCGAGGAGTTTGGAGTCGGAAATGAGCTGGAAAGTCAGTTGTGCGAGGTGACTTTTGAAGTTAGCTCGCACGCCGTGTTGCGCCTGATTGGCCACGTTCCTGGAATTGAAACGCCTCAATTCGACAGCTGGACCATCGACCACGTTGTGGTGCCGGAGTCCGCCAACACCCATGAAGTTTTCTCGTTGCTCCGCAAAGCAAAACGGCCCAAATCACTAGATATTTCAAGGAGTATCGTTGACGTAGAGATCCTAAATGCATTTCTTCGCTCTTATTCAGGTTGTAACCTTAAGCAATTTCAATCGCGCGAGACGACATACCTGGGCAATACAGAGATCGACTTCTCCCTGTGTTCGCACTTAGCCCACGTAGACTTATCAAATTCGAACTTTTGCAACAACGATTTAAGTTCTTTGGCAAATTGTAAGCGTCTCAGGACGCTAGATCTTTCATCGACACAATTAGGCCCGGAGATCGCGGACTGGTTGAAGAAGTTGACGACGCTAAGTTGGGTGGATCTTGCCGCAACTCGGTTTAATGACGCTGACATTGCAGCAATTGTGGCGGTGGGAGTACCAGTCTCTTCTCAGCTGGAAAAGGATAGGAGAGATGAGACCGAGCTTATGCTTCAGGAGCTTGAGGCAGAAGTGCGGGGTGATTAAACGATGGACATTAAACGGGTGGTGTTGGCCGCATGCGTCTCTTCTACAAAGATGCCGACTACGAAGCGTTCGTATTTAGAGAAGACGCGCGAAACTTACCCGATGCGGATTTGCTCGTATTGCCTCATGCCGAATCACTGACACCTCTTGTTATGGCCCGAAAACGACGGTGACTTGGGAAGATTCATGCAGAAACTGACGGTAACCCACGTATGGAATTGGCAAACCCGCGCCGTTTTTCGCTAGGCGACCATAGAAACCCAACACGTCCTAATTTCGTGCCCAGGATTAGGCATCCACGTCCTCCTTACCGATTGACTAATTGATGAATAAGAAACTATTGTTTGTGGCCGTGTTTGGTTTGCTTGCCGCCTGTTTTGTCAATCGGACACAGGCCCAAGAGACGATGGAAAATATCTCCACGAGCCGAATTGAGGATTTGATCACGATAAATGAGCGGAAGTTCCACGAAAGAATCCAAGAAACTGAAGCATTGTATAGGAAGAGGCTCAATACGCTTATCTCGACTGCGAACGCTGCCGAGGTCTCCCTCCTGGAATTCGATCCGCAACTGATAGAAAAGCACAAAGGGAAATTTGGAGTGAGTCGGTGGGAGCGAAAGAACGGACGGGAACAAGAAGAGTCGGTAGGTGTTTATGGGAAGGCGGTACAGGA
>CAYNJG010000396.1:0-4060 GCA_964397295.1 uncultured Pirellulaceae bacterium | reverse complement strand
GTGCTGTAGTGATCGGAGTCGTGGCCTTCTGCCAGAATCTCGATACCAGACTCTCGGATTCTTCGTGCGATTCGTTTGGTTTGTCGCGGACGTGCGTTTTCGTCGTCGGCATACGGATTGTTGTCGTAAACGCAGAGCAGATCTTCACGCTCTAGATGCCAAATCCCTCGTCGGCTTTCTATATGGTTCTCGACGGCATCGATCGCTAGTTCGCAAGCCAGTTCGTAGTACTCTTTCTCTTCCATCGAAAATCTCCAGTTGCGGTCTGCGCATATTTACATCACGAAAAAATCGCTGGTCCATAACGCTGAATGCGTCGCAAAGTCGAATGACGATTAGCGACGAATTGCCCCGATTCTCGGTTGAGAGATTTGCCTCTTCTCTCTTTGAGAATCCTCAGCGCCTCGAATGAGGTGCATCACACACACATAACGTCAGCGGTGGGTCAAAAGTACTCATTCATTCTGTGAAACAGCTCCCACTTTCGCGTGTTTTTTCGTACGACGTGAGTCGGTACGGTGAGACTTTAGAGAAGGTTCTTTGGGAATTTTCAAAAGCTTGCGTTTTTACGCTCACGCCTCTTTTGTCCGATTAGTTGAGGAGGTTTGGAAGACTTTACGGCCCATTGAGATTTTGATCGCAATGGCATGCTATGGTTTTTACGGGGTGATATGCCAACGATTGATGAACAACTTCGTGTGCTCGACAAGCGTCAGCGATATGATCTTTGCAGATCGGACTATGTAGGCATCGCCGTGTCGGCAATGTTGGTCCCCGCGATTTCATTTTTTCTTTGCTGTCTTGTTCGCTTCATTCACGGCGGCAAAGCGAACCCTGATTGGCTGACGGTATTCTCTGCCATTGTTCCAGCATTGCCATTCGCGATTGCGTTCGGGTTCTTTTATCGACGGTGGTGGATCGCTTTTCGTGGCGGGCTCTATGTGTCAACTGGCAGGATTGAGTTCGAGGTTTGCCGTTTGCATAATCCGATTGGGTTCTGGTTCAGCCTGATTGGTCACGGAGGCTTGTTGCTGCCGTTTCTCTTGTTGGCTGTATTTCCGTCGGTTGCTGCAGTGTTTCCCGAGTGCGTAGGGGCATTTGCGTACGCCTAGCGCGAATCTATTGGCTACGGTCCAATTCGACGGCATGTCCGGCAGTTCAAGACATCTTGCTACGTGCTATTGGTATCCGCGAAGATGGTTATGTTCGAGGACGATTCAGCTGCTCCGCCGCTCGTTCGCAACACCAATACCTGATCCCTGCCGAGGAGTTCGGGGCGCGTCGAGAGTATCGCGCAAAAGAAAAGGGCCGCCTTCCGAGGAAGGACGGCCTTTTTTCTGGTTCTGCTGGGCTGATGGTCGGTCAGGTGCGCTACTTGGCTGAGATGCCAAGTGGTTCTTGCACTAGTCCGAAGGAATCAAGCCGCTGTCGACCATTTGCAATAGCTTCGAGATGCAAAGCTTGTTCATGCTGGTCTTGCGCTCGTGAGCTTCCGTGCGAAGCGACTCGTGCAAGCTCTTTGGCAAGCGAACGGTGATCACACGCGTTGGCTCACGATTCTCAGCAGGCTCACCCGATCGCTCACGGAGCTTTGCTACCATCTGTTGGATGTCAGCGTACTCTTTCGAGGTCTCGAATTGCAGCAACTCCGGCTGTGTGGGGTACGCACGGCGAATAATGCCTTCGATTCCCATCACTTCTCGGTAGAAGGTCACCCAATCCGGCTTGCGCTGGAACAGCTCGTCCGCCATGCGGTAGACCTGAGCTTCCTTGCTGTCGGTTGTAGGGGTTGCTTGTGGCTGGTGTTGATGTGGCTGCTGGGGTTGTTGGACCAATTCCATTTTGGCTCCTTCCAAATCTTAAAAAAGGTGTGCCGAGGCTTGTTTTGTCATTCTCAAAAACCCGCCATCGGTGCCGACGGTGTTGCTGGAGTGTTTGTTCCAGCGTGACCATCGAGCTGAAAAATTCGCATTACGCGTAACTCATGGCCACCGGGCGGGACTATGCCGGAATTGTTGCCACCGCGTCAAGGGCATCACGGAAGTGACAGCAGTGAAAGCACTTACGTGAAATCAGATAGCACTGCATGCATCGCAGGCAGTCGTGCGCAAAATCGGGCAGCGGGGTGCTTGCACAATAATTAGGCACTCGGCTTTTTCGTGTCCACTCCAAGTGTCGTTGAAAAAAGTCCCAAATAGTAATCTGGGTAATTGGTTCTTCGTTTGCCGATTCAAGAACCCCTACCGCTGAGGAAAGCACTTCCGCCTTCGGCATCATTGAGGGTCAAAACGAGATTCCCGAAGCCACCGATCGTCTCGGTCGAAGAGAAAGAAGGTCGTGTCGGGTCGCCGCCTCCTTATCGATCCCGGGCTCAGTACTGGGTGTCGAACGAGCTGGGGCAACGACGGACTTATTTAGTCTCGAACTCTAGTGTTCCGTTTCAGAACTTTCCGTTTCGATTGCTAGCGTTGCTGTCCGATTTTAGACCAAAAACTCTTGATGGATTGCCGTTTCGCTGATGAAGCCCGTTCGAGTAAAAAACCTGCCCACTGTTAAGCCTAGCTCTGTAAGCCCGCGCGCTGATTCGAATTACACTATGAAATTGCCGCAGTTACTCGATCTGTACCAAGTCATGCTGACTGCTCGGCAAATTGACTTGGCTGAGCAACGGCTAAGCCGGCGCGGTGAGGCATTTTTTCATCTATCAGGCGCGGGGCACGAAGCCACGGCTGTTTTGAATCATCACCTCACGCCTGATGATTGGCTGCACTGTCATTACCGATCGCGCGCGCTGTTGCTCGCTCGGGGCATTCCGGTGCGAAAATTCTTTGACAACACGCTCTGCAAAGATGCGTCGGGCTCGCATGGTCGCCGAATGGGGCCGTTCTTCAGCGACCCGAAGTTGAAGATCCTTAGTATGGTAACGCCGGTTGGAAACAACGCGTTGCAGGCGGTTGGTGTCGCGGCCGCTGTGCGTGAGCGAGCTAACTCGCCGATCGTTCTATGTGGCGTTGGTGATGGGACGACTCAGCAAGGTGAGTTCCTTGAATCACTGGGGCAAGCTTCCCGTGACAAGCTGCCAGTTTTATTCTTAATTGAAGACAATGGTTTGGCGATTTCCACGCGAACCAAAGGCCAGACCTTCTATAGTGATTTAGAAGAAGGTGAGACGTTTCACGGAGTTCGGGTTCGATTCATTGACGGGAGCCAGATTCTCGAGGCCAACGAAAAGCTTGGAGATATCGTTGGTGAGATGCGAGAGAATCGCGCGCCGGAGATCGTTGTCTTCCGCGTGCAGCGATTAGCTAGTCATACCAACGCAGACGACCAGAATCTTTATCGAAGTCGAGCCGAAATCGCCGAGGCATTCGAAACCTCCGACCCATTGGCCGAATGTCGCGATCTGCTTTTGGCTCACGGAGCATCCGAAGAGCAGCTCGACGAGCTAGAGTCTGAAGCGGAACGCGATGTCGCGGCCGCCGAGCATGCAGCACTTGATGGCGTTGAGCCTCAAGCCGAACATGGAGCAAAGCTCGGGATCCCAGCTGAGCTGTCTCATCCGACACGCGAATACCGCGGTCAGTCCGAGCCCACACTGACAATGCGTGATGCGATTCGTGACGTGTTGCGGCACCATCTGCAGGTCGATTCAAGAGTTTGCCTTTTTGGTGAAGATATCGAAGATCCGAAAGGGGATGTATTTGGAATTACGAGAGGACTGAGCACAGAGTTCAGTGAACGCGTAAAAAATAGTCCGCTTTCCGAATCGATTATTGTTGGCACTTCGATTGGTCGGGCTTTGGCGGGGCAGCGTCCTGTCGCCATGATTCAGTTCGCCGATTTCCTGCCGCTGGCGTTCAATCAGATTGCTTCTGAACTAGCAACGATGTATTGGCGAACTGCTGGCAAGTGGAATTCTCCCGTAATCATCATGGCAGCATGCGGTGGCTATCGACCCGGCCTCGGTCCTTACCACGCACAGACCGGTGAAGGTACTTACGCTCACACACCCGGCCTCGATGTCATGATGCCTGCAACGGCATCCGACGCGGCTGGGATG
>CAYNJG010000395.1:0-4104 GCA_964397295.1 uncultured Pirellulaceae bacterium | reverse complement strand
CTTCTGTTCCGCTCGTCCAAGTAGCTCGCGTGGATCGTGACCCGGATCGTACGCCTCTCGGAGAATCTCGGTGCTTGCGTCGATCAGCGAACGACTCGTGGAGTCCGTACGTACGATTTCCGCGTAGTCTTTCACATGCGCGGCCGTGGGCACCGCTTCGCCGACTCGCGCCAGAAACTGGGCACCGCCAATCCGCTCGTATTCTTCGTTTCGCTTGAGCTCCGCCACTAACAATGCGACATCAATCCGGTTGCCGGCGTCGTGCATCTCTTGGATGCGTTCGTAAAGCAATTGATGAGCTTCGTCGTAGAAGTCGTGCGCTTTTAAAATCAACGCCACGTCGTCGCAAACGTCGGGCTTCAGCAAAATACTGCCGAGCACCGCCATTTCGGCCTGAGCGTTGTACGGCGGCTGACGTTCCAGTACATCCGCACGCGACTTGGCGCGAACTTCCTTGCGATCGAAACGCTGAAACTTTTTACTTCCTTGAGACTCGGGCATCATGACCTCGCTGATCCATTTCCTTCGATAGGGCAGGGTATCTTACCGGTACGTTCTGCCATCACAAGGTCGCCCGAAATCGTTTTCAAATTCGATACTTTTCGACCCAATGCGAAACGGATATGTTGAAAGCTTGTTATTTGGACAGCATAAAACATCATGGACGAGAATCGGAGTCGGTGACCGAACGTGTCACAGATCCGTGTAAAAATCTGAGGAAGCCCACGACGTACTGGACGAACCAGACTTGTCGACAGGCCGCAACGAAGGGAAGCAGTTGTTCAAGTTCATCCACGCCGCCGATATCCATCTCGACAGTCCGCTGCTGAATCTGGATCAATACGATGGTGCACCTGTCGAATCGTTGCGAGTCGCCACGCGCGAGGCATTCGACAATCTGATCCAACTTGCCATCGACGAACAAGTTGCGTTCGTGCTGATCGCTGGGGATCTCTATGACAAAGACAGCCCAGACTTCAACACACCGCGTCATGTCCGCGAGAAGTTTCGCGAGCTTGAGCGTGCAAACATTCAAGTCCACATCATCCAGGGCAACCACGACGCGGGCACACACGCGAAACGAGCGTTCGAAGCACTCACATTTCCTGACAATGTGCACGTCTACTCAACGAAGAAACCCGAATCGCGTCACATTGAAGAACTACAGGTTGCGATTCACGGCCAAGGTT
Organism: uncultured Pirellulaceae bacterium; assembly: GCA_964397295.1. Classification (GTDB taxonomy): domain Bacteria; phylum Planctomycetota; class Planctomycetia; order Pirellulales; family Pirellulaceae; genus CAYNJG01. The sequence continues at coordinate 2,914 of CAYNJG010000395.1, read as the reverse complement.
TCGCCAACCGCTCCGTGGACGAAGATCTCTCTTCCAACTACCCGATGGCGGAACCGGGCTACTTCAACATCGGCATGTTGCACACAAACTTGGGCGGCAACGCGAGTCATGACAACTACGCGCCATCGACGCGAGAAGGCCTGCTCACCAAGGACTATCAATACTGGGCACTCGGCCACATCCACAAACGCGATAAAGGTATTGGTGGTTCTCGCCAGTTGATCCACTACCCCGGCAACACACAGGGACGCCATATTCGCGAAACTGGCGAGAAGGGTTGCACGCTTGTCACGGTCGACGACAGCTTAAATATCTCGACCAAATTTCGTGCGTTAGACGTCTGGCGTTGGCAACAGTGCGAGATCGATGCCACGTCGCTTCAACATACCGACGACATCTTTGATGAAGTGCAACGAACGCTTGAAAAGCATCTCAAGGCAGCGGACGATCGCTCCCTTGCCGTGCGAGTCATCCTCAAAGGCCAAACTCCTGCTCATCGGACGTTGCTCAGCGGCCACGATGCGTTTCGTGATCAACTGCGCCGCATGATCATGGACAACTTCGACGACCGAGTGTGGCTCGAAAAACTCGTTCTCAAAACCAAGCACCCCACCGCACAAACTTCCGAACAGCGAGGGGAAGCACACGGCGAGTTGATCGCGGCCATCTATGACGTTACGCCCACGGAAGATGTATTTGCTGATGTTCGCGAGGAACTAGAAAAAGCATTGAAAGCGATTCCCTCTGACGCCCGACTCGCCCACCTCTGCATAGACTTGAACGACGAAGCAACGGCGAAAACGCTAGTTGAAGATGCGTGTGATCTGCTCGCCGCGCGCTTGCTTGATTCTCCCGAAGAGGATCTCGCATGAAAATATCTCAACTACATCTGCGTGCGTTCGGCCCGTTTACAAACGGACAATTGGATTTTTCGAAGACCAACTTCAATCTAATCTACGGCCCCAACGAGGCCGGCAAGAGCTCGTCGCTGCGTGCGATCACGGCGATGCTTTTTGGCATACCGTCCAAGACGAGCGACGACTTCATTCACCGTTACGCCGAGCTTCGTGTCGGAGCGACATTGACAAACAGCGAAGGCCGTGAGCTTTTGTTTGCCCGTCGCAAGAAAATCAAAGGCTCGCTTGTCACGCTGGACGACGCTGAAAAAGTGCTGCCCGAAAACGTCCTGGATGATTTCCTGCGTGGCACTGAGAAACAGCGTTTCATCGACATCCACTGCATCAATCACGAACAGTTCCGCGAGGGCGGCAACCTGATGCTGAACCTAAAAGGCTTAGCCGATGACAGCCTCTTAGTGGCCAGTACCAGTGCAAACTTTCCGTCGCTTCAAAATGAACTGCGAGAATCAGTTTCACAACTATATGCATCCCGCAAACGATCTTGCGATTTGTTGACAAGTATTGCCGCTTATAAGGAAGCCAAAGAACACAAAGCGGATTGCGAAGTATCCGTAAAACGTTGGCAAACGCTAGAGCACGACAAAACGCAGCTCGAAGTACAGAAAAACGAAATCGTCGAACACCGCACGAAGCTCGATACGGAAAAGCGAAAGCTCGATCGCATGCGGACCGCCTTGCCGAAAATCGCCGATTGGAAACGACGTAACGAGGAACTGGGCGGCAAAGCAACCCTGCTTTTGCCAACAAGCTACGACATCAGCGAACGACAAGACTGCTATTCGCAGCGCAACACCGCAATCGCACGAATCAAAGAACTGGACAACGAAGTATGTGAACTGCAGTCGTCGCTACACGATATCAAACAGTCTCCGGAACTGATCGCGCATGCAGCTCAGATCGATGACCTGCAACAACGAATTGGCGGTCAACTAAAAGACAACGAATCCCGAGAACAGAAGACCCGGGAGCTTGAGTATGCGGAACGTGACGTGAAACGAATGCTTTCCGAAATCGGTTCCAATATCGAATTCAACGAAATTGATAGACTGCGAGTGCCATTCGAACAACGATCAACCATTCGAGGACTCGCGACCGAAGAAAAGCAGCTTCGCGATGAACCGCGTCGTCTGCAAACGGCAATCACCAAAACCGAACAGTCCCTGAAAGAAACGAAAAAGCAGCTCGAGAATTCCCAATCCACGCTAGATCTTCGGGAGCTTGCGGCTGCAGTGAAGTTGGCAGAACGCGAAGCCGGAATTGAGGATGAGATTCGAACGCAGCAAAGAGAACTGAAGAAACTAGAAACACGTGCCGCGCGAGAGCTTTCAAGTTTGCCGCATTGGAACGGCACGCTGGAGCAACTGGCACAGGCCAGCGTACCGTTGCAAGAGACGATTCAACGGTACGCGTCCGAGTTTGTGCGCAGTGAAGAGCAATACAATGCGATCTCGCGTTCGCTGGAAAAATCGAAAGCAGAATTGAGCGACATTCAGCAGCAAATTGCAGCTTCCGAACGAGCAACTGCAGGCGTCACCGAAGAAGTTCTTCGGGCGGCCCGCACTCAACGCGAGATCGGCTGGAAGCTTATAAAAGACGCGTGGCAAAACAACAAGAAAAACGACACGGCCATCCAATCGTACGCCGGCCCGCAGTCGCTGGATCAAAAATACGAATCTGACGTAGCCGATGCGGATAACGTGTCGGACCGCTTGCGGCGTGAGGCTGACCGAGTCGCGAAGCTGACACAACTGCAGGAGCAAGAGCGTGCATGCGTTGCGCTGACGAAGAAGCTTGTTGCCGATCAGAAGAGCTTGCTCAAAGAACAAAACAAACAACAAAGCGAGTGGCTCCAGCAATGGCAGACTAGCGGTGTCTCCAACGCGCAAACTCCAGACGAAATGGCAGCGTGGCTGAAACAACGTGACGCACTGCTTCACCTCGCCGACGATTCGTCTTCGCTGCATCAGGAACTGGAAGCCAACCAAACTCTGCAT
>CAYNJG010000394.1:0-4124 GCA_964397295.1 uncultured Pirellulaceae bacterium | reverse complement strand
GGATACTTTGTTACGGAAGACGAAGGCAACGTGTTGCGCGTTTTCCCAGGCAGCGAGCAGCTCCGTTATCTCATTCCGTTTCATGAGCCGCAGGAAGCCATCGATTTCATCGGTACTGTTCATGGGCGAAATCCGAATTCAGTTGTCGTGTTTGGCGACGACGGCGAAAAATTCGGTTCTTGGCCGGATACGAAACAACACGTCTACGAAAACGGTTGGCTGCGCAGATTCTTTGAAACGCTCAGTCACAACCAAGATTGGATCGAAACGTCCACCCTTGCTGACGCACTAGACAACACGCAACCCGCTGGAAAAACGTATCTGCCGGAAGGTAGCTACCGCGAAATGACCGAGTGGTCGTTGCCAGCAAGCAAACAGGCGGAATACGATCACCTCAATCGTGAGATGGAGCACGACGAACGCTGGCCTCGCATCAAGCAATTTGTTCGCGGGGGCTACTGGCGCAACTTCAAGGTGAAGTACAACGAGACCAACGAAATGTACTCGCGAATGATGATGGTCAGCGCGAGATTGAACGAACTACGCTTGCAGGGCGTAACCGGCGACATCATCGACGCAGCTCAAAGCGAATTGTACCGAGGCCAATGTAACTGTGCTTATTGGCACGGAGCATTCGGTGGCGTGTATCTCCCACATTTGCGCAACGCAGTATTCAAGCACCTGATTCAGGCCGACAATCTGCTAGATCAAGCTGCAGGAAAAATGGGGAATTGGGTCGAAGCAAAAGCAAAGGACTGTGATCTCGACGGCCGGCCGGAAATCGTGATTTCCAACAGCAAACTAACGGGCATCATTGATCCACTGGGTGGCGGACATTTGTACGAGCTGGACGTACGTAAGATCTGCCACAACTTGCTCGCTACGCTTACGCGAAAAGAAGAATCGTATCACGAGAAAGTGCGTGGTGGTGCGAGCAACGATGGCGAAAACGTTGGCAGTATTCATGACGATCGAGTCGTGTTCAAACAAGAAGGCCTGAACGATCGGATCCAGTACGACCGCACACCACGCAAGTCGTTGGTCGATCACTTTTACCCACACGACGTTTCGATCGAGCAAGTCGCACGCAATGAGTTCCATGAATTGGGAGATTTTGTGACGGGTGACTACGAAGCAAAAATTCGCCGCAGACAAGATCGTGTTCAAGTGCAGATGTTCCGCCACGGTCGTGTCGGCGATCATTGGATCAAGGTCAACAAAGGTATCACGATTGATGCGGTAAGCTCGACACTCGAGATTGCCTATATGTTCGAAGACCTGCCGCACGAGACGTTGCACTTCGGCGTAGAGCTGAATTTTGCAGGGATGCCATCAAACGCCGAAGATCGCTACTTCCATCGTGATGGCGAGCAGCTTGGGCATCTCGGCACGCAACAGGTTTTGTCGGATATCGACGATCTTGCGTTGGTTGATCAATGGCTGGGCCTCGACGTGAAGCTGAGGACTAGTCGTCCGGCGAATTTTTGGGCGTTCCCGATCGAAACGGTCAGTCAATCTGAAGGCGGCTTCGAAGCGGTTCACCAATCGATCGTGGTTCAACCGCATTGGTTTATCGAACCGAATGACCAGCGGACTTGGTCGGTTGTGATGCGGATGGCACTGGATACCTCGATCGCAGAAAGTCGCATGCAGGACCAAGCCGCCGTGGCTCTTAGCTAAACGGCCGCCCTAGTGACAACGAGGCTAACGCTGGATCCGTGTGACGAGTCGCTGTAAAATCGCCCAGTTCTTTTCACTAGTTTTGTGCGCTCGAGCGATCGATGTCAGTCTGGCTCTACTATTTGCTCGCCTCTCTGTTGTTCCTTGGGAACCTTGCGGGATTTGCGATTAACTTCGCTGGATTGCCAGGCAATTTGGTGATCATTGGCTGCACCGCACTGTTTTGCTGGCTAGCGAAAGGCGAGTTTCACGACGTCAGCTGGTTCACGGTTGGTTCTCTTTGCGCGTTGGCATTACTGGGCGAAGCCATCGAGTTCTTCGCCGGTACTGCGGGTGCAGCAAAGTACAAAGCAAGTCGAAGGTCACTCGTGTTATCCGTGGTTGGTTCGATTGTTGGCAGTATCGGTGGCGTTCTCGTCGGAGTACCGGTTCCAGTTGTCGGCTCTGCAATCGCAGCACTTTTGGGTGGCGCCGTTGGTGCAGCCGTGGGCGCATATGTGGGCGAAGACTGGAAGGGCCGCGATATGGATGCTTCCCTGAAAGTCGGCATTGCAGCCTTTTGGGGACGAATGCTTGGAACCGCTGGAAAGCTAGTCGTCGGCGCGATCATGTTGGTCGTCGCGACGGTTGATTCGTTTTGGTAGAGCTATGTCATTGTGATCGGAAAACAACTTAGATCGATTTGCGACTCGTTCCACCCGACGCTCGACAGGATCGGCACGTCCGTCCAACGAGCAAGCTCGGCCGCGTTCGTTGTGCTGCTTTGATCTGCTTGTTGCGACGTACAGTTCATCACAAGACCCGCGACCGGCAGCTTTCGTGATTGCGCTACCTCGATCGTTTGCAGCGTCTGATTGATGCAACCTAATTCGTTGGCGATCACGACGATCATCGGCAGCGCGAATTCTTCCGCGATATCAATCACAAGATCTTCGTCACTGATCGGTGACATCAAACCACCCACGCCTTCCACCAATACGGTTGGATACTCGGACCATTGCTGGAACCCGGTGCGTAGCAGACTCAGGTCGACCGATTTTTGTTCCGTTCGGGCTGCAACGTTCGGTGCAAGCGGTGCTGCAAAACACTGGGGTGTCACTTCATCCAGTGATTGTGGTTTACCCGCCGCGAGCCACAGTTGCTCTGCGTCTTCAGATACCAATTTGCCGTCTCGCAAAATGCAGCCGCTAGCAACAGGTTTGTACACGCCGACCCGAACTCCCGTGGCCAGCATGGCTTTCGCTATCAATGCTGTAACGTAAGTCTTGCCGACGTCCGTACTCGTTCCCGTGATGAAAAAACCGTGAGTTTTGGTGGTTTCGTTTTGCATATTGCTTTCAGGAGTAGCAGGACTGCCTCCGTAATCCTTGCCCAATCGGAAAATCTTCTCAAGCGGTGGCGTCGCACGAACGATAAAGAGATTGGAATATCAGGAGTTCCGTGCGCCCTCTCTTCTGGACGAATCGATGAAACGGATGTCACAACGAATCGTAGTTAGCCTTTTGATTTGCCTCGGCTGTGCAGCGGTCGGCAATGGTCAATTGTCACCCATTGTGGTTGAGCAACCGCCGATGGTCGAAGAGCTTCCGCCGGCTGCTCAGGCGATCGTGGATGGGCTGGGCGAGATTATTACGGCCACGCCTGGCCCTCGTCTAGGTAGCGTGCAAGCTAATCCGTCCAACGAGTTGGTGACTGAACGCTACGAGGACGGCAAAGTCAAAATTGAACGCGAAGTCGTTCAAGATCAAGATCAGAACTACGTAAATCACGGGAAATGGAAGTCTTACGATCGCAGCGGCAATACTGCCATTGAAGGCCGATTCAAACTGAGTGAAATGGATGGTGTTTGGACGCGCGTCTATCGCGAACGTGAACCGAAGTTGATGAATATCGCGCCGTTCAACCAAGGCCAGTTACCCATCGTTTCGCAAGCGAATTTCAAAGATGGAAAACTCCATGGCAAGTGGGTTATCTTCGATGCGCACAAGCGGCGCCTCTGCGAGTGGGAGTTTTCCAATGGCAAACGCGACGGCACATCAACGTGGTGGTTCGCCAGCGGCATGAAGATGCGCGAGATCAGCTACAAGCAAGGTACCATCGACGGACCTTTCAACGAATGGGATCGTACTGGCCGACAAGTGACAACGAAGAGCTACATCAACGGTAGCGAGCTCGCAAAGAAGACTGAGTACTTTTCTGATCGCCGCAAACGAGCGGAAGGCACCGTGCTCTATCCCAAACTCGTACTGGACCAGGCGGATGACTGGATGAATTGCACGTTGGCCACGTACACGATGGACGGCGAACCAGTGAAGCAGGGCACATGGACCAGTTGGTACCCCAACGGCCAAACGAAACACGAGGGAAAATATATCAACGACGTGCCGACAGGCCAATTTACTTGGTGGCACGATAACGGTCAGCGTTCGCTGGTTGCCTCTTAC
>CAYNJG010000393.1:0-4138 GCA_964397295.1 uncultured Pirellulaceae bacterium | reverse complement strand
TACAGAGTTGTCCGCCAAAATGGCTCTCACCTCCTTCTCTCTATGACAACCCACATTGTTTCTAAGGAATTCAACTGTCTCTGAGCTCAACTCTGACTGAGCCTTAACAACACCCTTGGCTGTTCTTATCCTGTCACTCAAGGTCTTCCAGTTTGCAAAGTCAGCATGTGAAACTCCATCGATCAACATTCCTTGCAAGGTTCTTTCGCGCTTCATGAGCTCCCTTTCAGAAGTCTCCATTAAATCTTCTGCTTTCCTTCTTCTCCTTGCTTTGTCAATCAGGAAGTTTCCAAAATCTACCATATCGGCAGCATTAAAATAAGTAACCATCTTCATTAATTTTCATGGTCCTGTGGCAAAATTGCCATTTATATATTTCTGATAATAAATACCCATAGCGAAACAAATATCACCATTGCAACAACTACAGAGAAAGTAGCCACCCCACATCCATTGTTGTACTGACTGGCATCCTTATCTATGTCAACAGCTCTCCATAGAAAATGACAGAACACCAAAACACCAATGATCAATGTTGCTACTCCTATGACGTGCTGGCAATTCATACTCCTCCAATTGGAACTCTTATGATCGGGTTTATGTCAAATACATTCTCTCTTGCACTCTTTCTTTTAGACCTGTCCACCTTGACAATGTCACTTCCCCACTTCTGGATAAACATCTCCATCTGCTCTTCCTCCCTTTTCAATGTACGATAATCCGCACAACCTCCAACGTTCTTATGGTCCTTCTTTACCAATGATACCATGTTGAACCTAAGCAACTTACGATACTTGTTAAGTACCTGAATGCAAAAATCATAGTCCTCTTTTAACGGTAGGTCTTCATCGAATGATACATCGCAATTCACGAATCCCATAAACGATCCTGATACCGTTGACTTAAATCCAAATGGTGTGTACTCCTTATAACTTCCTTTGTCTCCAAGTATGTTCACTCCCCAAAGAGTGCACCCTGCTTCTTCACACATCATGAATCCCATCTCAATGAACTCCTCTATATCCTCAACATCCTTGCTCTCAGGCTTCTCTTTGATATCCCATCTCTTAATGGCCTCTATGTCATCATCTATTATGATGCCCTTGTCTCCAATAAGATTTGTCTTGATGTGATTCCTAACCCTAGCTATGTTCCCCCTTATGCTATCCGGGAGAGCCTGGACATTATATCCTTCTTCCTCATACTCCTTGACCTCGAATTCATGAACGCAATAAATCACGTTAGGTATGATCTTGTGAGTCTTGACAATCTTGGCTCTCTTGTAACTCGGACTAAATACTTTCATCCTTCAATTTCTTTATATACTCAGCTCCATCGATCACTCTGCCAAATCCTGTACTCCAAGGCTTTCCATTGTTCCTCTTGCTGGTCTTAGGAGTTATTCCAAAATGAGTGACAGCAGCTAACCAATCAATGTCATTATCAAATGTCAGCACAACATAATTGTTGCTCTCATTTATGAACTCACTGAACTCAACGGTCCCATCAATCTTCTCATCCTTCCTCTTCTTTGGAATACTCCATTCATTGGCTTCTTCCACAGAAACAAAATCCATATCCCATTCCCCAGTGGCATTGAAGTTGTCTGCAAATATGAACCTCCTTCTTTGCTCATCTGTTAGATCATCTGCATACTTAATCCACTCTTCAGGTATCTCCTCATACCCTATCATCTCCAAAGCCTTAAACCTCTTGTTGCCTCCTAGTATCATCATGGTCTTCTTACCATCTAGCACTATAGGCCTGAGTGACAAAAACTCTGGATCTCTCTTGATCTTTCCTGCAAGATCTTTTAATGCGTTATCGCTCTTGGGCGGGAAAGGATTTTCAGGATTAGGCCTGATGTCCTTCATCTTGATCTTCTTCATACGGTACTTTTACAGCTACAATTTTTTTGTTCCTTTGACTAAGCCCTTTGTTTTCTTAGCCATCTTCTTCAAGTCTTTCACCTTCACCGCTTGGGTTTTGGTTTTGATCTCCTTTCTCATATACTGTTGAGTTTTTTAAATCGATTAAGAATTCTTCAAGTCTTTTTATAGAGTGCCTGACAACACCTCCCTCGCTTAATCCATGATCCTCAAGAGAGTCTATCTTAGACACCCACGACACTCCCAATGTTAACAGATTGACTAATGACAACACTCCCACTTTCTGTATGTCTCCCTCCTTGCTGAATGCATTTTCTTTTCTGCATCCAAAGTTCAAATCTATATCTCCATTATAGTCCATCATCACAGTGCATTGAGTTTCAATGTGGTCCTGCAATGCTTTCTTGTGCGGTTCATCCTGATCCCACTCCTCATCCACTTCCCTTGACCACACCTGTGATATCATTACTCCTGATCCCACGTAATCCGTGTGAGCCACGCTATGAGACTTCCCCTCATGAGGAGTATATCCCTTTGCCCCCGCTTCCTGTATAGCCAAGTTGAAATCAGATGCATTGTCCTCAGCTATAAATAAAAAGTCGTACTTCTTCACTACCTACTTCTCACTTATGACAAACAGCACTCCAAGATTGCTCAAGAATTGTGACACCTCCTCTAGCTGATCAAGGCTCAGGTTTGCAACATTCAAGCTAAAACTAGGCGGCTCCTCCTCCACAACTGGCTCCTCTTCTACATGCACAGCAGGCGTGTAACTAAGCTCAGGCGGGTCCCCTCTAAAATACTTGCTACAATAGTTTCCAGAACAAAAGACTGTCAAGAATTCTTGAACCACATACTTGAACGGAATGACTGCATCTATGTCGTCATCATACTTTGGGTTGTCGGTGTCCCACTTCTTTATCCTCCTTGTTCTATGCATATAGACCCTAGTGTCCGAGTTCTTAGCATACACATAGGCAAACCCGTCTTGGTTAAAGAACACCCCTTCATCGTTCATGTTATACTTAGATGCTCCGACTAGGTGCAATATTCTTATTGGCTTCACCTCTGCTGAAAATCTCTTTTCTGTTTCTGCTTCAAGCCCCGGCACAGAATCATAGAAGCTCTGTATACTGCTTTGTGCGCATACCTGAAATGTCAGGACGAATAAAAATGCTAACTGTAAAATCTTCATTGTTATACTTGTTTGTTAGTTAAACTTTTCTGGGAACTTCTGCCCCTTCTTAATGTGCTCGGGAATCTCTTGTAAGTCCTTCCCGAATATAGCTAAGAATGAAGCCAAGAACATCTCAAATACATTCCATATCCTTGTCGGCCCTCCCTCTATAATCTTATCAAGCCACTCATTAGTGAACTGCCACTCGTTGGGATCTCCCTTCCCATACTTCGCAAACATCTCTCTGTTGTGCCACTTGAGCCAAGAGCAATAGTCAACCATACCTTGCTCCCTGTTCTTCTTATACGCCCTCTTCAGCTCCTCCTTGTGATCTATAATGAACACTTCATTCTCTATGATCTGGTAGAACCCTTTAGGGTCAATGTCTTTTTGCTTCTTACCGATCCTCTTGAGCTCATCATCTGTTATATCAACCCCTCTCTTAGTCCTCCTTACCTTCCTGAAGTTAACCGACTCTGGAAGCTTAGAAGCTACCTTTGCAATCATCTTGACTTTCTTCCCATTCATTGTATTCCAGATAAAGAAGGGGATGACAAACAGACGAATTATTAGCCTTCCCCTTCATTAACTAAACCTATCTCAACGCTTCTAAAGTTACGAAGTAAAGCAAACATATGCTTGCTCTCCTTCGTAGGGTTGGATAGGTACGTCTGTTTAGTTAAAAGATTTATTCCTCCCCAGCTTCTTTATTCTCTTCATCTGATCCATCTCCTCCCCCAGCTTCACCTGTGAATGGCAGATCATCTTCGATGGTTTTTTGATAGGTATCTAGGCTAACAGTCTTGATCTCCTTCTTAGTCTTAGCATCCTTATAAGTCGCTGTGTGTTTCGATTCATTGATAATCACATCACACAACAATGGCTGAACTTCAAATCCAGTTTCTCTCCTGATCAGCAATTGATCTATGAGCTTGCTGTTCTGCTTGTTCTCGTCCTGAAGAGTTTTGATTGTCTCTTTGTTGTTCTTAATCTCCTGATAAGCTTCTGCAATTTCTATTGCAAAACCATTCATTTGATCCTCTGTGTAATCGACATCAATATTGATGTACTC
>CAYNJG010000392.1:0-4172 GCA_964397295.1 uncultured Pirellulaceae bacterium | reverse complement strand
CGAATACGCGGACCAACTGGCGGGCTGGTCTGGCGCCCTAACCGAAGATGCTGACTTGTTGTTCTACGGCTGCGATTTGGCGGGCAACGCCGAAGGCGAGCAGTTCATCGAGTCGATCAGCGCAATCACTGGTGCCGATGTCGCGGCATCGGATGACTTGACCGGTGCCGCGGAACTCGGTGGCGACTGGGACTTGGAGTTGAACGTCGGAACAATTGAGACGACAGTGCTTGCGGCAGAGAACTGGAACCATACTCTGCTGGACAAGGACGGCGATGGCGTTGACGACGTTGATGATCTGGATGACGACAACGACGGCATTTTGGACGTCGATGAGGGCTATGTTCCCGCGACGACCTCCCCGATCGTAACCGCTGATCTTAACACACCGCCTAACGCACCTCCCTTCCCAACTAACGATCCGCTGCAGGGGAACGACGATACAGCAACCGTAAATCTTGATGGATTGTTCAACGGGCTTTTGGACTTTCAAGCCGAGCTGATCAATGCGCCGGGCGGAAGCAATCCAGTATGGGCTGGAGGCGTGCAGATTTTCAATGAACCAACGCTTGGTGGTGACGCGATTTTCGTCCAACCCAGCAACACGGACGGTTTCCCAACTGACAGCGCTACCTACACCTTTGACTTCAACAATCCTGTCGACAATTTGACGTTCTTGACTGGCGGAACCAACAATTCCGACATCGCAACTTATGAAGCCTTTTTTCAAGGCCAACCGGTCCCAATTACTGCCGCAAATTTTTCCAATTTAACGGATGGCGTTTTTGTCCAGAATGGAAATTCATTGACTACCGCCACCGGAGTCGGTGGCACCAACATCGCTGACAACACGGCTGTGCTCACACTTACTCAACCCGTTGATCAAATTGTTGTCTCAACGGGAAAATCCAACGGCGACGATGGCAATGTCACACTCGGCTTTGCTTCCTTTGCTGGCGATGTAATCACCTCTCCAGCCATGTTCAGAGATACCGACGGTGATGGGATCGCGGATCACTGTGATCTGGACAGTGACAATGATGGCATCAGCGATCTGGAAGAGTCAGGTGCGGATCCGTCGGTTGTGGATCTTGATGGCGATGGCGTTTACGACAACACAACGGGCCCCGGTGCGCAAGTCGATGCTAACGGCGTTCCGATTGCTGCCAATGGCGGCGTCACCCCGGATGACACCGATGGCGATGGCATCGACGACTATCTTGATCTCGATAGCGACGACGATGGCATTCCCGACGCCGTTGAAGCTCAACCGACCGCTGGTTACCAGTCACCTTCGATTGGATCCGATGCCGATGGTGACGGGGTTGTTGACACATTTGATTCAACCACTGGCCACGGTGGTGACTTCAACGCGCCTGAAGACACCGACGGCGACAATATACCAGACTATCTGGATGACGACAGCGACGATGACGGTATCGATGACATCGTCGAAAGTGGCTTGACTCCAGGGGCGGACAACAACGGCGATGGCATTGCCGATAACGTCGCACCTAATAGCTATGCCGACACCGATGGAATGGTCACCGATCCTTCGACCGATCTGGACAACGAAATCGGCGACACAACCGAAGTGGGCTACCGCGAAGTATTTTCCTCGATCGCTGTGACGAAGTTGGACATCAATGCAGTTCCCGCATCTAGTGGAACAGCGGGGAACTTCGACGTAACGTACGAGTTCGTCATCGAGAATACGGGTAACGCCACGCTTGACAATCTGACGTTGACTGAAGACTTTTCCTCGCAATTCGGTGGAGCTTTCGTCGGGCTGGTTGGAACGCCAACCATCACGGCAGGTACTGGTGCAGTTGCTCCGGCAGCAGACGGTAACTACGACGGTGGCAGTACGAACGACAACGTCTTCAATGGTGTGAGTGGTGAGATTGATCCCACCGAGACCATCACAGTGCGGGTTACTGCGGAAATCGATCCAGACAATCCTACGGCGATCTACAACGCGAACAACGAGTTAGAGAATCAAGCTACCGCGACTGGCGATGACCCAGTCGGAACGACAGTCACCGATTTGTCCGACGATCCCAACGACGCAACCGATGCCGATCCGAATAGCGACGGTGAGCCCGATGATCCAACGACGTTTGCGATTTCCGCCGTAGATCTTACCAAAGAAGCGATCAACACGGTTCCCGCCACCAGCGGAGTCACAAACAACTACGACGTTACTTTCGAGTTCGTGCTGACTAATGTTGGCACCACTACGCTTGATGAATTGCGAATGTTCGAGGACTTTGCTGGCCACTTTGGCGGAGCCTTCGTCGGTATTGTGGGCACACCCACTATCACTGCCGGCCCCGGCGCCATCGCTCCGAATAACAGCGCGACGTACGATGGTGGTCTGACGGCTGGTCTGATCGGTGGTCAGGTATTCGATGCGTTAAGTGGTGAGATCGATCCAGGTGAGACCATCACGGTGCAGATTGTCGCGGAAATCGATCCTGACGATCCGGCCGCGATCTACAACGCGGACGGTGAGTTCGAAAACAGCGCGGTCGCGGCAGGTACGGAGCCGGGTCCGGGAGGAGACGTCTTTGAAGATACTTCAGACGATCCCACCGATCCGACCAACAGTGATCCGGATTCCAACAACAACCCAGACGATCCAACCATCATCACGCTGCCCAGAATTAGTCTCACGAAGGCACCGACGGCCGTGGTTCCGGCGGCCAGCGGTACGTCGGGCAACTTCGATGTGACCTACGAGTTCGTTATCTCGAATGTCGGAAACGCAACGCTCGATAATCTGACTTTGATGGAAGACTTCGACGCGCAGTTTGGTGGTGCTTTTGTCGATCTGGTCGGCACGCCAACGATCACGCCAGGTGTCGGCGCAGTTCCACCGACGGCTAACAGCAGTTACGACGGCGGCAGCACTAGCGGCGGTGAGAACGTATTCAACGGAGTCAGCGGTGAACTCGATCCCACCGAGTCCGTCACTGTCCAGATCACTGTTGAAATCGACCCAAATGAGCCAACGGCGATCTACAACGCAAACAACGAATTGGAAAACCAAGCTACCGCGACCGGCGACGACGCTCGGGGTACAACGGCTTCCGATTTATCAGACGACCCGACCAACACGACCAATGTGGACGGCGTCCCTGGCGATCCGTCCGATGACGACGGGAACCCAGACGATCCATCCGTGATCCGTTTTCCGTCCGTCAACACGGACAAAGAGATCACTGACGTTGCTCCAGCGGTCAGTGGCATCCTAGGCAACTTTGATGTGACATACGAAATCGTCATCACCAACACGGGTAACGACCCGCTCAATAATCTGACACTTGTGGATGACTTCAACGCACAGTTCGGGGACGCCTTCATTGGGATCGTGGGTACGCCCACGGTCGTTGCAGGCCCCGGGGCAATCGCACCTACGCTGAGCGGCAACTACGATGGCGGCGACTCAGATGCAGAGCTCTTCAACACCACTTCCGGCGAATTAGAAGTTAACGAATTCATCACGGTCACCATTGTGGCCGAGGTCGACATCGACAACACCGGAGCGATCACCGACGCAAGCGGCAATTTCGTGAATCAGGCCATCGGTGGCGGCGACGAACCGGAAGGTACTCCGATCACGGATCCGTCAGACGACCCCAACGACCTTACAAACGTCGACGGAGACCCAGCTGATCCGTCCGACGATGACAACAATCCCGATGACCCGACGGTACTTCCTCCACCTACCGCCAATCTTGTTACAGTCAAAACTCTGACGAGTGGCAACGACACGCCAGCCGAAGGCGATACGGTCGCCTTCCAAATCGAAGTCACCAACGATGGCAGCGACACGGCGACCAATGTTTCGCTCACGGATTCGCTACCAGCAGGTATCACCGTGACTGGAAACATAAGATCCCAAGGCACGTACAATGCTACAACGGGATTGTGGACGATTGGCACGCTCAACAACGGAGCCTCAGCAACTATCACACTGACTGGCACGGTTGATGTTGGCGAAGGTGGCAACACCATCACGAACACGACCACAGCCGCAGTTGGCGATCAGCTGGATCCAAGCACTGCCGAAGATGACCTCGATGAAACCGTTGTTGTCGACGACGCAGCGAACTTAGTGACAGTTAAAACGCTTCTCAGTCCCGATAGTACGCCTCTCGAAGGCGACC
>CAYNJG010000391.1:0-4267 GCA_964397295.1 uncultured Pirellulaceae bacterium | reverse complement strand
CCTCTGTGACATGATGAATAGACAACCAAGCAACGATGCAATCGCAGTGCAAACGTTGATGAATCGAGTGTGTTTCTCAGGGGTCATGCTAGAACACCTTTGGTGCTTTGGATGGCGAACTGAACAATAGTACGACCTGCCTCGAGAACAGGGCGGAAGCCTTGAGAAAGTTAGGGCCAACGACCGCCAGCAAACGACACTTGAAGTCCACTAGCTAACGAAGTTAACGATCATTCCAATCGTAGTGGCACTCAGAAGGCAGAATTCAATCGCCCGTGTTCGCGGCAGGCACCACATCGATAAACACGAGTTGCGGCCGACAGAGAAAACGTAATCGTGGAGCATCTCGGCGTTCCATACCAACACCACGAGACACGACGAGCGTACGTTGCGCGTCAATCGCCGTCATGCCGGATGCCCACGATCGAGGCACACGAGAAAAGGTCACGACAGGGCCAACGAACGGCACACAAACTTGACCACCGTGCGTGTGCCCCGCAATCAGCAAATCAGCGTTTGCGTCTGAGCTAAGCGCGAAATCTGGCGAGTGTCCCAACGCTATGTGAAAACTGGCGTGAGGCGACAAACGCAAGCTACTATCAAAACTGTCGGCGACAGAAAGACCCGTCAATGAAAACGCGGAACTCTCGACAGTCTCGGTCACAATCATCGACTTGACGTCGAGGCCGTGAAAGATCTCTGGCCATCGATTTTGAAAATCGGTATTCCCACCAACAGCAAATACGCCGAGCGGCGCGGTAAAGGCAATCTCACGTAGGTACGCATTCATTTCATCACGTAGCCACTCCCAGTCCTCACGACCGTCGGCTTGAAGAATGTCGCCGGGCAGGACGATCATTTCCGGCTTTTCCTCCATCAGCCTACGAAGACTTTCGCGTTCGTAATCACCGAACTTATCGGTCTGAAAATCGGCTAAGACAGCAATCGAAAACGGCGAAGAAACTTTTGACGACGCGACTTGATAACGAGTCGTTTCTAAGCGATACGGTTCGACGAGAAAGCTGTAATAGGTCACTCCCAGGACGATCGCTACCACCAGCCCTGCCATCCATCGGACGCCACGCAATCGAGGCGCGACACTGATACCCACGAAAAAGATGGGCAAATGAATGAACCACCCGAAGCAAAGCAGACGTGCGGCTCGAAGCGGATTGAACTGCGGCACACTTAACAAAACCGCCAAAACAGCACCGGCGATCGCCACAAACAAGGCTCCGCCGAGAACGCGCAGCCAGGATCTCTGCCAGTAAAACCATGCAATGCAAAGCATAACAAGCCCTAGCCCGACAACATGATAGAGAAGACTCGCAACATTCAAACTCATAGCATTCATGCAGCAAATTCTAACGGATTAGGCCAATGGATAGACCACGCGAGACGAATGAATCAACAGCCCTTCCGCCTTGCAATTCTTAAGCGAAAATACTCAACTGGAATGAATGAATTGAGCTAAGTTCTTTCCGTAGCCGGCTCGCGATAACCACCGAACAAACCAGCAGCGTTTACGATATGCACAGCGACCTTACTAGCGAACAGCATGTCGCTCTGTATCCTTCCTACGTCTTTTACGACGTAAACAATGAAAAATGGACACTGCCGTTCGCGGGTTTCGTCTACCAAGAAGGCCACGACGGCATGCGCCGCAAGGTCTTCATGCGACTCTTGCAACAAGTTCTGGATGTTAACGCCGAACAACTCAAATCAAACGAGTTGTTTTCCACACGGATCCCCGGCTTTCTACATGAACCTCTGCGTGGGCTGTCTGTGGTAGTCGCTGGGCTCGATGGACAAGTTACCGCAACCGGAAGCTCGCGCCGCAGCGGCCACGTCCGTGCGGCGTTGGTGCTGCCCTCGCAATTGGTGCCGGACGATTGGTCGACCGACCAGCCTTCGAAGCTCGAATTCTCGGTCGTGCTGCCGCCCCATGACCAAAGACAGATCACCGCAAGTGCAGATGTAATACCACCGCGGGGCGTTTCTATCATCTCTGATATCGACGACACCATTAAGATCAGCCAAGTCGCACATCGGCGTCAATTGTTGCACAACACGTTCCTACACGAGTTCGTACCCGTTCCCGGAATGTCGCAACTCTTCCAAAAGTGGAAGAATGATGGCGCCGCGATGCATTACGTTTCATCAAGCCCTTGGCAGCTCTATCATCCACTCCACGCATTTCTCGCCGAGCATGGATTTCCCGACGGCTCGTTCCACCTGCGATCGTATCGATTTGGCGATCCCAGTATTTTGCGGTTGTTCGTGTCCCGGAAACGCAACAAGTTCAAAATCATCGAATCGATCTTTCTTCAATTCCCAGAACGCCAATTCATCTTGGTTGGTGACTCGGGCGAAAAAGATGCCGAGATCTACGGCAAAGTAGCACGACGATTTCCAAGACAGACCAAACGAATCTTGATTCGACGCGTCGAAGGTAGACCCTGGACGAAAAAGCGAATAGCGAAAGCCTTTCGCCGAGTTCCAGAAGACTGCTGGCAAACATTCAAAGTGCCGACACAGATCCGGGATATCGAAATCGCGTAGTCGTTCAACACGACCGACCACGACAGCTTGGAAGGTTGTCGCTTTGCGTGTTGCAAAACGAAAACAGCGACATCGCGATAAAAAAAGAGAGCTGCAAGCAAATGCAGCTCTCTTCAACAATTCTGTGGTAAACGAACCCACGAGAGGTTCGTTTTATTGATCGACGAGCACCTGACCGTCGGAACGATGTCCCATCAGGTTGAAGTTGTAGGGATCGACGTCGTAGGCGATGTTTGAAACATGGCCGTCACCCCAAACGGTATTGATACCAGGCTCGTGTGGTCCACCGAAGTGGAAACCAAGGTTACCACCTGGATCGCCAGGTGCACCCTGAGCGATATCGCGCGCTGGTGGATATCCCGTGTAACGGATGATGTCAGGATCCCAACCGTCCGTCCAACCAATGTCATCGTGCCAGTCACCGAGCAAGTAACGGTTAACGAAGACGCGTTTTTCCGCGAACATCATCGTTTTGGATGTACCGTCCGTAATCTTACCCATCGTACATGGCTCGCTGGCAACCGTACGAGTAATAATGCCCATATACTTCTTACCAGGCTGAACAGTTCCGTGCGAAACGCCCTGCCAGAACCAGTCGCCCGCCGTGTGGCTGGGGGGAGTTACGTCTAGATCGTTGTCCGGCGTTGCGGCAGCGTAATCATTCAAAGCACAACCTTGTCCGCAATCTTCGGCGGAAGATGGAATGATTCGAACGACGTTTTCACGACGTGACGGGCAGAAGTAAATCGAAATGGGCGTTCTTCGAACGATCAGATCAAGCTCTTCGTCGCCTTCACCGTAGCCATCAGAGATACCGCGTAGAGCTGCATCTTCGATGTAAGGCAGGATCTGTACCATCCAACCGTAACCTTTGGCAAATTGTGAATTCTCATCACCTTGATCGTGCCATGGCTCAGAACCACCGGTTGGCAATTCACCCAATGCTGATTCGTAGTTCAAGGCCGCGAGACCTTGGTTCTTTAGATGGTTGATGCATTGCGTTCGGCGGGCAGCCTCTCGAGCAGCCTGAACAGCAGGCAGCAGCAACGTGACCAACATCGCAATGATCGCGATAACAACGAGCAGCTCAACCAACGTAAACGCTGATCGGCGTGGAAGAGTCTTCATTTGTAATTTCTCCTTTAGGAAAACAGAATTGTTGAGATTAAAAGCCGAATCTAGAGTTACTTAGCAGCGTCCAGTAGCGACTGAAGTTCATCCTCATCAACTTCCTTACTCCAAGCCGATTCAAATGAAATCAGCTTCTTGCCCTTGTAGCCCTCTTGTTCGTACACCGCGACGTTTTTTTCCATGTCTTTGGTGATTTTTTTTCCGTAGTTCACAACGTATTTTTGGTTGTCGCGAGGCGACGTCAAAAACACCTCTGGATCAAATTCTTCTCCATTCGATCGCGTCGACAATTCCTTTTCTACGAATTCGATGAATTCCTCTTCGTTCTTCGGAGCCTTACCCCTGTGCTCGGCCCGAAAAAGTGAGTACCACTTGGCAACGTTTTCGATTTCCAGCTGAGCGGCTGGTGGTGGCGGTGCGTTTTCACAACCACACATTGCCAGAGCCATTAACAACAACAAGACAGAACCCATCCGTGCTGTCATAGTAAGTGATTCCATCTTACTCATATTCCTTCGGCTGTTTCGTACGGCCTTTGGCCATAATTCATAACGTTATTTACAGACCACAGCAG
>CAYNJG010000390.1:0-4283 GCA_964397295.1 uncultured Pirellulaceae bacterium | reverse complement strand
TAGATCCAAACGAAAGATGCTAAGATACAGCCGCCGCAAAGCGGCTCACTTGAACAAAATGTTGCACGCGGAGTCGCGGGTCGCGCGGCTTTTGAAGTTTAGTTTGTTTGCCGCGACCCGGTGAACATAGACGCTATCTGGCTGAACGCAATGGCTCGATACATCATACTCGTGGTCGGCAGCGTCCTTCTCGGCGTGTTCATCGGTCGCACAAGCATGCAATCAAAGGACATCTCTTCAGAGCCTGTTCTACTGCATTCGGCGCATGTATTGCTGCGTGACCACGAAGACGGATCGCCAGTGGTGACCGAGATAAAAATTCCGAATGGGCTGATGCACTTTGCCGTTCGCCATCCGAACGGACATCGTTCGCACACTGGTCGTCCACTTTCAATGCGCATCGACCCAAATACCGCCGCGTGGAAACTATCTTGGACCGGAACGTCACCAACAGAATTCGGCCAGTTTTTCTTTCACGCAGAAGGCTACGAGGATACACCACTTCCAGATCATTTGATTGATACGGTCGGGTCTGAACTGGCGATTGGTATCCCCGAACCTGTCATTCTTAAGATACGGCGATTGAAATAAATGGAAAGCGATTTCATGAACTACGTAATGAATGCTAGAATTGATGCGACAAACATGAGCGCCGAAATCGCCAGATAACAAATGAGCGTTTGACTTCGCGACGCCTTAAGTTCTGATGTTGTAGCGGAGTTGGTGTTCTTTTTCTTCAGTGTTTGTGGCTTGATTGTTCGAGCCGAAGCTCAAACAAAACGGTGAACGCGGAGCCGGCGAACACGCGTTTTCAAAATGGAAGCATTTCCGCGCCGGCCCGGTTGTGCCAAACGTTATCCGGCTCAGATTTTGAAAATATCTGGACTCTCAAATCAGTGGCAGTCTCGCGACGGTCTTCTTCGACGGTTCGCTCAGATTGATCCGGACGCCGAAACGTCAACTTTGCCAGAGTGGGCTCAGAAATTCTTCTCGTTAATTCATGAACTTGAGAGAATGGAGGGGCCTGACATATTTATTGGTTCATCACTGTCCTGTATGAATTTCAATAATCGAGATACCACATCCCAGCACGACAGAGTTCCATCCTTCGCTTACCTTGAGATTTTGGCTGACAAAACATCTGGAACATACTACTATCGAATCGAGATGCGACGAATAGCGAGCAGCCGCCCTACGGACGATTGGTTTGCGGAATCAACTAAAGACCCAGCCTTGGTAGCTCAATACATCCGAAATGCAGTAGACTATGCCGATGTTCCAGTCCGACGAACCAAGTAACGCCCGAGGCTCGGTGATCGCGGACGTTATCCCGCTCAAGCATCAGCTATGCGACGTTTTTCCCTTTTGAACCTTCTGCTTGTGCTGACGAGTATTGCATGTGGATTTATTGCGTGGACGAACGCCACGAAGCTTAGCAAGGCTCACCTCGAAATCTCACAACTCAGAGCTCGGCTCGGCGAACTAGACGTTAACGACAAGAGCCAGCTGCACATCGTGAACATTGATGCTGTTCGTCCAAAATATCGATGGCAGGTTTTTGTCCCCAAGGATGCTGCGTAACAGTTTGCTGTCGTTATCGACGGGGTCGAAACGCGACTGAATGCCGTTCCGTCTGGTCAGCACACAGTGTCTGCAGTATTGGGTTATGACAGTGGTTGGGCGATATGGTTTGGCATCGACGACACCCCGCTAAAAAGCACCGAGCTCTTTGGAATCGAATCATGGAGTCATTTGGACGCTGATCAACGTTTTATTGACCGAGATATCGGTGGATCTCAAACCAACAACATCAGGCCTCAGCGCACCGTATCTTCCGACAGTAGCATTTTGCTCAACGACTGGTACATTTTTTACGACGAACCTGTTGTTTCTGCCGCCGTCAACACCAATATGAGTTTGCCTGAGCACACCGCTCAACTATGGATAAAAAAGGTTTCTGATTGATTAGTTTTGCTTTCCCAACGTTGCGGCATATGCGGAGCGGCTCCGCCATTGGCAAAACAGAACGATTTACGGGATAGCAAACGATTCGTGAACGCGGAGTGCTCAAAACAGTCGTGCGGTATCGGATGGTCCACTCTTCGCACCCGGTTAATCGAAACGTTATGTGGCAACGCTCGTGACGAAATCACTTTACGAACAAGTATCTGACTTTGTTGACCGTTGGTCTGATATCAACGCCGGACGTTTTGAATTTGTTCTCTCAGACGGAGAGCGCATCGTGGCCCAGGAATGCTATCTTTCTCGCGATCAATCCGGACGCCCGGACCGTGTGTGGGTCAACTATGACTCACCCAACTACCCCGACAACGACTTTGATCCGCTTGACGTTTCAGAGGTCTACGACCTTGATCAACAGTGCCCCTTCATCAATTCATCAACTCGGCCACCGTCTGTTTAGCAATGCGTTATCCGATGCGGGTATCAAGTCTTTGGCGGGATGGTGCGTCGTTCTTTACTGGCCGAACGCCCTGAAACATTTCTTCGTGGGTCCGACCACCTGCTGGTGCAAGCGGGCGAGCAATCGCTGATCTAGCGTCGGCGTTGCGTTACCGGTGACCTTGAGGCAATCGAAAAGGAGGTCAACAAAGTGCGATTTGCAAGTTCTGAAGAGGCTGGAACTTGCGATGAATTCAGGTTACCGCAGGATAGAGGTTATGGGTCTCCCCAGGCCGATTCTAGGTAGCAGAGAATCCAAGCACTGAGAAACAGAATGCTCCGGCGACGCAAGTTGTGGCGAGAATCGCGAAAAGTGTTAGTGCGAAGTACGTCAGTTTTCTCAGAAAGCTTGTCTTGGTGAAGAACGGCACGATCACGGCAACGAGTGGACCAAGCCGTGTTTCGTAGCCGAGCCGGAATTTCGAATCGTGGCTCGCAATCATATATTCTTCGAAAATCATCATCGCAGGAAACGCGGTGATTGCGACAAGCCAAACGATCCAGTGAATCCTTGATACGCCTTCGAAGAATTCTACCTTAGAGCGACCGGAAGCCGCGGGCTCTGAGCTAGAGATTGGGCCGGAGTAAGGATTGGCTGTCATTTGTTTGCTCATCCAGTGACGGAACTCAACAGGAGGCTCCCCAATTGCAATTTCGTGCCGCTAGAATGGGAGCTTCACAATCATACGTCACGACGAGAACTCCCGATGAACCGAACGAACATCCGTATCGGAATACTCATTTACTTCCTAATTGGCACCTCTGTGTTCGCTCAGGCTACGGTCGAGGTAACCGAGATCCCCATGGTCGCGCCCGCGCGTGTGGGTATGTCTTCGGAAAGACTCGCGGAAGTTGATCGCACCATTCAGGGTTACGTCGATGAAGGAAAAATGGTCGGCGGGATTGTCATGATCGCACGACGAGGTGAGATCTGTTTCTTCGAAGACTACGGTATGGCGGATCGCGAAAACGGCCGAGCCATGCGCAAGGATTCAATCTTGCGCTTTTATTCGATGACCAAAGCCATCACGACGGCAGCGGTATTGATGCTTCACGATGAAGGCAAGTTAAGTCCAGACGATTTAGTCGCGAAGTACATACCGGAATTATCTGAGCTTTCGATTGTTACCGAAGAAGATGAAAAGACAGCAACGAAACAGATGACGGTCGCCGATCTCATGCGGCATACATCAGGATTGACGTATGGCTGGTCGAACGACCGACTCGCGAAAATGCACAATGATCGCGACCCGATAAGCCGCGATATTTCTCTCCAGCAGATGGCGTCACGGCTGAAAGGTATGCCGGTGCGGTTCGAGCCCTCGACGGGATGGGAATACAGCATAGCGACCGACGTACTGGGGCGTGTTGTAGAAGTAGCGTCGGGAAAGTCATTCAAAGCGTTCCTTGAAGAGCGGTTTTTTGAGCCACTGGACATGAGGGATACGGCCTTCCATGTGCCGCCAGAAAAGATGTTGCGTTTCGCGGCTTGTTACAGCGCGGATGGATTGAAGTTACTCGAAAAGCAAACGAGTCAGTATGAAAAAGAGCCTGCTTTCAAATCCGGTGGCGGCGGGCTGGTTTCGACGGCACGTGATTACATGCGGTTTCTAATGATGATCGAACGCGGCGGGATTTTGCATGGCAAACGCTATTTAAAGCCAGAAACAGTGGAATTGATGCGGACAAATCAACTTCCCAAGGGTGTGGGTTGGATTCGATTTGGCGATGAGGTTCGCCAAGGCGTTGGGTTCGGATTTGGGTTTTCCGTTCGCGAAAAGATGAGCGAATGGGATTCGGGCGGGCGAGTTGGGGAGTATGGT
>CAYNJG010000389.1:0-4315 GCA_964397295.1 uncultured Pirellulaceae bacterium | reverse complement strand
TGACTCGCCACTGCAGCTCTCCAAGATAAGGTGTTGGCGTGTCCGTGAAACCCAGGCCACCTCACATGGTCGCGTTGAGGAACGCGACTACTTTGTCACTCCGGTGCCTGATGGATTCCCGGAAGCCCAGCGCTGGAAGAACCTACGAGCGATTGGCATCGCCATCAATAGCACGGTGAGGAACGGAAAGCAGAGTACGGAAGTTCGTCATTACATTTTGGATAAATACGTTTCAGCGAAGCGGTTTGGTGGCTTCGTTCGTGGTCACTGGAGCATCGAGAACAATCTTCATTGGCAGCTCGACGTGACCTTCGGCGAAGACGCATCTCGCATCCGAAAAGCCAACGGAGCTGCAAACATGAGCATCCTCCGACGAACCGCGTTGAGCATGCTCAAAAACGAGACTTCATTCAAACGAGGCATCAAAGGAAAACGTGTCTCCGCTGCACTCGACGAAACCTACCTCGAAAAAGTACTGTTCTCGCAATGACTTAACGCCCGATTGCCCTGGGTAGGCCTCCACTAGTTCTGATATCCGGAAGTTGGATGCGCTGCGACGGAAGATCCCCAAAGTTTGAACGAATATCCAATCTGTTGATTGGCGAGAATTCGTCTGACATCGACTCCGAGATAGCCGACCCTATTTCAAGAAGGTCATGTCGACGGTGAACAAAGTCGAGGCGAGCGCCATCGATTGAATCGGACTCGCGGCAAAACGAAGCGAATGCGAAACGCCAGGTGACGGCAGGCATCGCTATGGCGACAACGGCAATGATTTTGAATCAAGCTGCCGATTCTTACCCGCTCTTGGGGTGTATAGGGTGTCGTCAATTACTCAATCGGATCTTGCTTCTCGCCGTCTTCCCCAATCGGAACAAGAGGGCATTTGCCATTGGGAACAGCGCCAATGCGTACGATACGCGAGTCGTACTGCATCTCCGAGAAAATCCAATCAAGCGATGTCGCAAGTTTGCCATGAATCCGGATGTCTTTTTGAAGGGTGCAAAGTGAAGCCCAACTAACTAACACGACAAAAATGGACGAACAAATGAGAAACCAAACCAGAAGTCGAATTGAGCAACTTCGTCGTCAATTCATCGAGGAAACCAACGCATTTCTTAACTTGAAGTTGCTGAAGAGGGAGCGTGTTTCTAAGCCCAGGCTAAACGAAGGATCGTCGGTCCAACTGATGCCCTCTCGCAGCAAATTCCGTTCTAAAGACGATTCGAATATGATCTCCGTCTAGATTCTCCGGGTTACGATTGGGTGCAACATGACAGAGATCTCCAAGGCAGAACAGGAATGGAGCGATAGGGAGTGCGACGAGTTTGAAATTTCTCGCGAATACGGGTTGGAAGCCATTCGAAGTCGGATGGCTTCTTGCCCAGAAAGCAAAACGCTTAAGCGCGAGTTGCTTAGAAACCTGGCCAAAATTGATATTGAGGCGCGGATACACCGAGCGGGAATGGAACAATCAGCCGAGCAGATGCCAGTGATATCTTATTGGGATGGACTACCAACGTTCAATGCCGACAGAGATCTGTTTGTTGACTTGATCCGATATGAATTTGGGTGCTCGACCGAATTTGGGTGCTCGACCGAATTTGGGCTAAAGCCAACGATAAGTTCGTATCTTTCGAGTTACCCGAAACTCGACGGTCTCCAAGAGGCTCTCTGGCATGAGGCCCTCGAGCAAGACAGCTTGTTCTTACATTTCGAAAGCGAGGAGGAAACGTATGTGACGTATCTTGGGCACGAAGCCATGTACTTGGGACGACAAAGGGAATGGGATCAGGTCTGCTTCGCCGAAACGCATGATGGTGGCTTAAGTTGTAGTAGCCATTATTTGATCTGACATCCGCAACCTAAACTTCCATAAATGTCAGTTGAGTGTTGTTTAGAATTTTTTCTTTTGCGATGTGCTTTGAATCGTTGAAGGTTTGCATTGGCGTTTTGCCATAGCAGAACCTGCCACTGTGAGTTCGCTGCACATTGTAGTGCTGCATCCATAGATCGAGATCGGTTTGCAGGTCTTCCATAGTTTGGTAAATCTTCTTTCGAAGCGCGACTTGGTAGAACTCTTCTAGGATGGTTTTGTGGAATCGTTCGCAGATTCCATTGGTCTGCGGACTCTTCACTTTGGTTTTAGTGTGATCGATGTCTTCGAGTGCCAGGTAAAGTTGGTACTCGTGTTGGTCTTTCTTTCCGCAATACTCGGTTCCTCGATCAGTGAGGATTCGTAGCAGCGGAATGCCTTGTTCATCGAAGAATGGAATCACTCGATCGTTCAACATGTCTGCGGCAGTAATCGCGTGTTTCTGCAGATAGAGTTTTGCGAATGCCACACGGGAATAGGTATCGATGAACGTCTGTTGGTAAATCCGACCAACGCCTTTGATCGTTCCGACGTAGAACGTGTCTTGCGAACCGAGATAGCCCGGATGTTCCGTTTCAATTTCGCCGTAGGCGGCCTTTTCTTCTTTCGCTTTCTCGAGTGCGACGACTTGAGCTTCGGTGAGCTGTAATAGGC
This sequence comes from uncultured Pirellulaceae bacterium, assembly GCA_964397295.1. Classification (GTDB taxonomy): domain Bacteria; phylum Planctomycetota; class Planctomycetia; order Pirellulales; family Pirellulaceae; genus CAYNJG01. The sequence goes on along the minus strand of CAYNJG010000389.1, from coordinate 1,785 downwards.
AGGAGATGATCTGACACTTACTAAAGTGAATGGGGTACATTAGCCGCGTGCTGGCGTCGCGGAGGGCGCAGCCCGAAGTGACGCTAGCACGCGGCAACAATACCCCATTCACTTTAGTAAGTGTCAGATCATCTCCTGCCTATTACACATTAAGTTTCCCGATGAACCAAATGCTCTAGTATCGCACGCGAGATTTTTTCGCCGCCTATATGTGATGGCTCGATGGGCGATACGGTCGAATAATCGTTGGTGTCGGTGCAGATGTCTCGGAGCTCGATCGCCGAAACGTCACGGGCCGCCGCCATATCCAAAATGTAATTATTGAATGCCTCGAGTGCAATCGGAACGCGTTCTCGCCATTCCGCCTGAGGAAACGGGCATCTGTCGTAAATCGTGCACACCGTTGTGCTTCGTCCCAATGCCAAGACTTCCTCAAGCATGGCCGCATAGGCATGCTCGAACGAGGGCAGCACTTCCGCAAGTACTTCCGGCAGCTCGACTAATGAGTCGACTTTATCCAACAGATGCGAATGCCCTAAAGCATCATTGCCACCAACGCTAATCACCAGGTCCGTGGCGTCTTCGGGCAAGTCTTCGATTTGTTGAGCAACGTCGCCCGTGACGTCTCCATCACGAGCCAGCAACGTCGCGGACCAGGCTTCCGGTAGTTTGTCCCGCAGCTGTTCGATTACGGCGGGATGTCCTGGAACGTAGATTCCATTGTCAAAAATCGAGTCACCAAGCAGCACAACGTGTCTCATGCGAACCAACCCTCCGGCCAATGTGTGTTTTGGAATTGTTGTTTTACCTCTACCAGTTGCTCTGCCCATTCTTCCGCCGCGTAACGATCGGAGAGATGTAAGAGGATCAGCTTCCCGGCGTTTGCGTCTTTTGCTAACCGCCCCACTTCAGACGAAGTGAGGTGGTAATTCTTCGCGGCCAGCTCCTCGTCCGCGTCGCGATAGTTGTTCTCGCAAATCAGCACGTCAACGTCTTGGATGAACTGAACAAGTTCCTGACGCGTTTCATCGTTGGGCCGAAAGTCGGTCAAATAGGCAAGCGAACTTCCGGGCGAAGTCGTGAGCAAGTCGTCACGCAACTCGCCGAGTGTCTTCGTGGTGTCGCCGACGGTGCAGGACTGATCATTCGGTTTGGATGGGTCCTTAACCTGTCCTAGCCACGGGCCCGGAGAGTAACCCAACTCTCGCATGCGATGGGTATCGACATTCTGTCTAGCTGCTTCGCGAATCAGATAACCGGCCGATGTACATCCATGGTCAAGCTCGATCGATGAAACTGTGAGCGTGGGTGAATCGTAGACAATACCGTCAAAGCTGGAGCTCACATCGGACGCGACCTCTTCGAAAGCCTTCCCAGTAGTTAGATTCACTTCCCTCAGCTGAACACGCTCAAACTCCCGGATACTAACCGAGCCTTTTGCGTTCTGGATAAGGTTCCACGTGTAGCCTCGCAAACGATTCGTGACGACGCGAATCGTGTCTCGCGGACCTATACAGAGGAAGGGCTGATCGTCCCGGTTGTAGTTATGCCGAAACAGCGCGTCGAAACCACTGATGTGGTCCATGTGAAAGTGCGAAAAGAACACAGCATCGATCGACTGGATATCGGATACTGCCAGGGAATCGATGCAACCGTAACCACAGTCGAATAACAGACGTGTGATCGACTGCCCCGAGTCTACTTCGACGTAGACCGAGTTGTCGCGACCTGGCGCACCCAAGACATTTGCTTTGATCGTCATGCGTTTTCCTCGGTGGCTACATT
>CAYNJG010000388.1:0-4321 GCA_964397295.1 uncultured Pirellulaceae bacterium | reverse complement strand
GAAAAAAGAGAGATGCTCGACGGACAAGGTGTTAAGTCTTTGATACCTACGGGGTTTAGCGAGGGTGTAGTGCAGTCGGTGATGGTTGACGTTTCCGACCTCATCGATCGAGCGGGGTTGGAGCATAGCCAACTTTCACCAGCTTTTGCCGATGCAGGACTTGGAGAGATGACGTTTATCACCGTCGGTGGTAACGCTCTGGGTCCGCCAGCCGATAGTCCAGCTCAGCGGGTTGACCCGAACGTTGGCGGTGCTTTCGGCGGAGTGGTGGCCATTGAGATCACCGATCCGTTTGTCGACCCCGTTTCTGGTCAGCCGTTCCAATACATTTGCTCGGGCTCGGTCGTTTCGCCCACGCATATTTTGACAGCTGCACATTGTTTCGATAATCACACGAGCACCTTGGCAGCTGACTTCGTTCCCGATGGTAATCTCGATCCGGGGGTGTCAGCTAGTGTTCAATTCAATGATGGCGGTAGCACGACTGCGAACATCGTAGCTTCCAACATTACGCTCCATCCGTCATTCAGCCCGGGAAACGGACACGATGACTTGTCGCTTATTGAACTATCAACGCCGGTTCCGGCGGGAACGCCCATCTACCCACTGCATGCCAGCGATTTCTTTGAGCCGAATTTAGATGCCAATCAAGGTCCGTTGGAAGATGGAGATATTGTCCACTTCGTTGGATACGGCAAAGCGGGATTTGGTGACGTGGGCGTGGGTGCGGAGAACTGCGGCGCCGCTGGTGGACCTGCCTGTCCCCCCGGCACAGAGATTCCAACATTGCCTGCGATCGATGTAAAACGAACCGGGCAGAACCGTGCTGAATTTTTCCAGCCGGATGATGATGGCTCAGGAGCACAAGAGATTTTCTTTTTTGACTTCGATGGCCCTGGCAATGCAAGCGATCCCACTGACCCCACGAATTTCGGGTTCTTCTCTAACGGGACGCTAGGAAACGACATCGAAGCCACTGTGGCTTTGGGTGATTCGGGCGGGCCTTCGTTTGTCGATGCCGATCCTTCTCAACCGGGACTTCAGCCAGCCATCGCCGGGGTCAATACCTTCACGTTCCAAATTGGTGGCGCGGATTTTGGGCAATACTACCAAGAAATTGGGGGTAACTTTTTAGGAACTCTTGGTGGTGGAGTTGTCGTTAACTCGTACATTCCTTGGATCGAATCGATCATTGATGTCGATCTGCAAGTTTCTACCTCGGTTGCCTCCGTCGCTGCGGGAAGTGGCGGTACAAATAGCATTACTTACGACGTGACTGTAGCCAATGCTGGACCAGCGACTGCAACCTCAGTGTCGATCGCGGAAACATTCGGTCTGCCAATTGGGGTAACGATCGCCTCCGCACCCAACTGGAACCTCGGCACGATTGCGGCTGGTGCGTCGGCAACGGTGAGCGTCGTATTTGACGTGGATAGTACCGTGGCGAATTCAAATTTCCTCGGCGTGTCATTGACTGCCACGAGCTCGGAAGGCGAACTAGTCCCTGGTGACAACTCGATAGTCGAGGTCATTCCGATTACTTTTGCAGATCTTGAACTGAACACGTCGTTCACTGCCTTGGCTGGTACGGGCGGAATTAATCAGGTCGTTTATACCGTGGACGTTTCGAATCTCGGGCCGAATGCGGCCAACAATATCGATATCCTCAACACGATCGTTTTACCGACGGGCGTTACGATCGCATCTCCACCGCCAACATGGACAATCGCCACTTTGGCTCCGAATACCACGGAGTCCATAACGGTCACTTTTGATATCGATACCGCTGTTGCCAATGGTGTAGACACAATCGACATCACATTGGACGGCACGGCGTCGGAACACGATGTAGACGCTGGGAATGATTTGATCTCGGAATCGATTTCGCTGACCCAGCCTGTGTCTGTCGATATACGCGGAGCCGCATGGGGTGTAGCACCGTTCTCGTTGAATGAAGGGACAAATCGTGTGCTTCCTTGGGCGAACCTCGATGAGCTAATAGTCACCTACGCTGCACCTCGAGCGACAGCACCAGCACTCACGCTGTTCGGTCCGACGGATGGTGGCGGAACGATAACACCAACGCTCATAGACTGGGATGTGGCCACTGCAACTGCGACCTACACCTACTCGGCTTTGCAAACTGGCTACTACCGGGTTGGAACGGCAAATACGAACTATGACTTTGGTGTTCTTCCCGGTGACAGCAACGGGAATGGGATTGTGAACTTCGCCGACTTCGGTGTGTTCGGCCCGTCTTTTGGTCTTAACTACCTCACTGGACCTCCGTTGCCGGCTCCGCATATCGCTGACTACAACGGAAATGGGATTATAAACTTCGCCGACTTCGGTGTATTTGGTCCGGCGTTCGGTAGCAATTTGAATGCGTTTACCCCGCCAACTGGTCCTGCTCCACCGCCCCCACCACCCGCTGCAAGCTTTGCCGCACTGGCAATTGACGCAGCCTGGGCTTCTATCTTTGACGTGGATGACGACGAAGATGAAGTGGACTCGCTGCTAGTCGTTTAGTGGTGCTCTCCGGACGAAAAAGATCTAAACTTTGGGGCTTCCTTGGAACACAGTTCTTCGGAAGCCCTTTTTATTTCCGTACCGCCCACCTTTAGACTCGAATCTTATGACGCTTGATGACACCTGTGGCGAAGAGTGTGTAGATACTTCTTGCAACGGAGCTTCACCCGAACTCGACCGCGCTCGGGAACCTCGGCAGAGCATGCCGTGGACTGGCGCGATCGAACGTGTTGCGGAATCGGCTCCGTACGTTGAGGTCGATCGTGTACCGCGGCGATGGGATCGTCTTGTGCGTTTGGTTGGCAATGTTGGGATGCAACGGTTGCTTGGTTCTCACGTGATGGTCGTGGGGCTGGGTGGGGTGGGAAGCTACGCGACTGAGGCCCTGGCGCGGTCAGGTATCGGGAAGCTAACGCTTGTTGATTTTGATGACGTCTGCGTGACGAATGTGAATCGACAGATTCAAGCGTTTCCAGTGACGGTCGGGCAGTCCAAAACGAAGTTGTTGGCGGAACGTGTGAAGGCAATCCATCCGGAAGCGATTGTTGAACCCATTCAAGCATTCTACGATCCAACGAACGCAAATCAGTTACTTTCGCCCAAGCCTGATTTTGTTCTCGACGCGATCGACAACGTCACTGCAAAGTTACACCTAGTACAAACGTGTTTGGAGCGTGAAATCCCAATCGTTAGCGTTGCGGGTACGGGAGCTAGGTTGGATCCAACGCTTATTCGCGTCGACGATCTAAGTCGTACACGTTGCGATCCTTTGGCCAAAGTCATGCGAAAGGAACTGGGGCGTCGCGGGATCGACACGTCTACGAATGTTGGTTTACCGGTTGTCTTTTCGGAAGAAGAAATTCAGCAGCCCGAAGTGCCCAAGTGGGATGAAGAAGAAGGCTTCCGTTGCATTTGTCCGCACAATGAAGCCTCGCCTCATGAGTGCGAGAAACGGCGAATCATTTATGGTACCGCGACGTTTGTAACTGCGGCGTTTGGCATGGCCGCGAGTTCCGTGGTTGTTCGCCAGCTAATGGCTTCAGCGCAAGAGAATAGACCTGAAAAACAAGCTACTCAAACTAGCCAATGAAAGTCGGCCTAAGTTGCCGCGGATGGATTCGAAGGAGCGTCAACCGGTACTGAACTGCCGTTGCTGTTGTGGCTAACGTGACCGTTGCGTCCGCGATTCTTGGGAGCGTCAAGCAGCGATACCAATTCCGCAAAACCCGCTTCTGCGAATTCCTTGCCTGAAACATAGCGACCTGGATTTATCCATTTGTCGAGTACATCGGTCTCAACACCCAACATGTTCGCAAGTAGCTTGTCCATGTCGCGCTCGAGATCGCCAAAGTGACGGGCCCATTCGGCGGCTTCGGCTAAGCCTACATGCTCTTCACTCTGCCACTTCATTGGGTGGAAGAGTAACACGCTATAGGGTGTAACAACACGGCGTTCACAAGCTGCTAATGGCCACAGTGTCGCGGACGAGCATTCACCTACCACGATTCCGGTAGCTCGTAAGCCACGTAACCGTATAAGCGTTGTCAGGGCGATGGCGCAATATGGGCTGCCACCGGGCGAGTCAATGAATAGCGTACATTCACCACCAGGTGGAACACCAAGTAGTCGATCGGAAAGTTCGCTCTCGTGATCGGTTAGGTCACCGACTAAAGCGATCTCGATGGGGCCTTCGTCGTCTTCGTGATGTGGATGCATGCGGTCCATTGCGTTCTCTCTACTGACTCGCTCAGGTCTCAAGATGTTACGTTTTCGATTCCAGTCCAGAGACGAA
>CAYNJG010000387.1:0-4348 GCA_964397295.1 uncultured Pirellulaceae bacterium | reverse complement strand
GAAGAACGCAAAGGGCCAATCGAAGCGATTCGAAAACGCTTCCTCGGCCCATAGAAACCGTAGTGCGTCTGATTTACTTCACTTCTGGAGTCGACTTGTTAGCGGTTTTCGTATCCATGAGGTCTTCCGTGAATTTTGCGAGGTACTTCATGTTGCTCGCTGCACCGTTGAAGCCAATAACCGATTCAGTCCACTCAAGAGACTTTGAGAGTACTCGACCGGCATCGATATCGAATCGCAGGGTGCCATTTGAAAGTTGTTGGACGAGCTGCGATTTAAGTTGAGCGTTGGAAATCGGTGTCAGGACTTCGGTTTTAATGGAGATCGTGGCGACACCGAGGCTTACCTTTTCCAGTTCGTAACGCAGCTGCACTTTCACTTGCTTCACACGCCCGTCGCTTTCGCGGAGTTTCAGTATTTTTGGCGTCGTCCATGTGTGACCGACGGTGACCTCGCCCTTCGGCAGCGGGAAGATGATGCCGCCGAAACCGAGGTCGGGATTAGCTTTGCCACTTTCACGCTCAAGGACTTGTCCCGCAGTGTTTACGGTCACTACGGCTAGTGGCTTGCCAACAGTCTTCGCGACGTGTTCGTATTGCGATGGAGGTGCCTCATCTTTCGCACTGTTGTAGCGGATTTCGTCGGTGCCATCAGTTTGTTGCCACATGTCAACGGCCTCGATCATATGCACGAACTTGATCGTATCACCTGTGACGGTTTCGACTTTCCAAAGTTTGGTGGAGGCCGTGCGCGACTTCGTAACCTGTCGGTCGCCTTCGATTTTTGTGTCGACGGTTGCTCGATGTTCGACTTTGTATCGAATCTCTTCACCTGGTGTGAAGTCGTAGCGCAAAGCGTACGTTGTCGTATCGAGTTCGGCAGTTGCCTTCGCTATTTCGGCGGCGACATCTTCTTGAGCCGAAAGAGGTGCAGCAGATAGCGTTAGCAGAACAACGGCGTAGAGTTTCGGGTGAGTCATGGCTTTGCCTCCTTGCAAGCAATGTTTGATGGCCGGTACGTACGGGTGAGTTCTACCGGTTGGTCGTCTGTCTATTCTGTTTCGGTCTCGTCTGGGCGACGCCTCTTGCGCCGCTCAATCCTTCCGCTCCAACCGAGTTTCTCTCGTAGTGTTTGATAGTAGCCATGGCCTTCGATTTCGATCATACGAAAGCTCTGCTTCGCTCGGCGAACCGTGACCCGATCTTCCGAGTTCAGCGTTGCCAGGCTTTGTCCATCGACTACGACAGAAGTATTTGGTCCTGGATTGTTTACGATAATTTCAAATTCGCGATCGGCGGTGTCAACAACCGGCCGCATTGTGAGTGTGTGAGGGCTGATCGGTTGAATAACGAACGCTGACAAATCCTTTCGCAGGATCGGTCCACCTGCCGACAAATTGTGTGCTGTTGAGCCAACGGGTGTACCTATGATCAATCCGTCACAACTATATGTTGTGACCAATTCGCGATCCACGTAAAGATCAACTTCTAAGATCGAAAACGGTGGGCCTCCACGAATCGCAGTTTCGTTTAATCCGAGCACCGAAGGCATTGCTTTTCCAGCTTTGGAAACCGTGGTTTCGAACATCAAATGGTCGATGATTTGCCCGCTTCCAGCTAGCACCTGCTCGAGCGCTGACTCGATCTTGTTTACGGAGATTCCGGCGAGAAAGCCGAGACGTCCGAGGTTCACACCCAGCACAGGAATTGACCGACTCGCAACGCGCCGAGCGGCACGCAGAATCGTACCGTCGCCGCCGAGCGTGATTACAAAGTCGGGTGCGAGTTCCGTGAGGTCATCGTTCGTCGGCGTGAAATCCGAGTAGACGACATCGACTCGCTGCTGGATGGCGGCGATGACTTTATCAGCGTGTTGTTGAACACGTGGGCTATTTACGGCACCGAGAATTGCCACGCGTGGACGCTGGTCAAACTTGAGCATCAGGGGTTATCGCATCGGCTGTTGACCGATGCGTTGGCAGAGTAATAGTGAAACAGCTTCCCCGAGTCGGATCGCTTCTTACGGCTATTCTACCATGATGTTGCTCGATGATGCGCCACGCTTTGCTTAAACCAAATCCCATGCCCCGCCCAGCTTCTCGCCCAGAAAAGAATGGGTCGAATAAGTGGCGTTTTGCTAGTTCGCTCAGGCCCTGGCCGGTGTCTTCGATGGAAACATTGATCTCGTCATCGTTTGGCTTGGACATTTCGATCGTGAGTTCGCCATGGCCCGCCATTGCCTCGATCCCATTGTCGCAAATAGCTTTGATGGCAACTCCCAATTGAGTGGAATCGCCTTTCACGGCAACGGCCTCGTCGCCGTCAGTAATTCGAACGCGAATGATGCAGTTGTTTCGGCTTGCAGCTTCGTCCACTATCTCGCCATTGGTTGCGGGTGTTTCAAGCTCCGTTCGGATTCGTTCGATCAACGGCTTGAGCGATACGGGCTCGATTTGCATTTTGGGTGGCTTCGCAAACAACATCAGATCCGCGATCATCTCATATGCTCGGAATGCTTGATCGTTGATGGCCAGTAGTTTGCGGCGGCGATCCGTGTCGTGCTCGTTGTGCATCAGCGACTGTGCTCGCGTGGAAATGTTGGCAAGCGGGTTGTTGATTTCGTGGCTGGCCCCATATGCAAGTTGTTGCATCGCCGCCATCTTTTCCTCGTGCACTGTTTGCGCAAACTTCGATTCCAGATCATGCAGCCGACTTAGATTTTCAATCAGCAGCGGGACTAGCTGGTTGGGAGCAGAGCTGGGCCGGTGGAGCTCGTTGAGTTCGTCGTCACTAAGCCAACGTTTGTCGGTCGAAGCAGTCAGCCCGATGCCTTGGTTCGCCGCGTAGTGAGGTTCCTGGCGGTGTACGCATTTTTTCAGGTTTTCGTCGAGTTGCTGAATCCAATCAGGAGAATACCAATGCACACCATGCAATGGCGAGTGTCCGTTTAGCTTTGCCAGCGACTCGACTTGGCGTTTGGTGCAACAAAGTAGCGCCCACCAAAACGCTATGTCTAGCGGAGCTTGATGTCGCGCCGCGATCTCCCGAGCGTGGCGGGCTGCGTTGATCGCGGTCGAGGAAATGGAACGCCATGCGGTCGCTCTGACAATGGAAACGGGCTGAGAGTCCGAGAACGCTGCGGGATTGATAACGGAAAGAAAGTTCTGCGAAAGCCAACGGGCTGCGACATGCAAGTTTTTCAGTTCAGCGTCATGACGGAGTGCTGCTTCATTGACGGTCCAGCAAGCAAGCAGGGGATCCGTTTCGAGCGTGTTTCGAATGGTGTCGATACGATCGTCGAGGTCGTTCGAAAGAAGTGCAGTGAGCAAAGAGATCGCTGAGTGATCAGTGATTGGCAGATAGAAGTCTTTGGCATTTGACGTTGGTAAACGAAACATCCTCAGACTCCTTTCTGGTATTGGCTTGTCCGATTGCTAGGCGGAAGCCTCGATCCTTTTGTGCTGACGACGGTATAGCCTACGGCGAACTGACCGGGGACACAATAAAAAAACGCGCACCACGTGGGTGGTGCGCGTTCCGATTCTCAAATTGCTATGCGTAAACTGCCGTGGTTAAGTTGTCGAAGGAACCGACTCAATAGACAACAAATCGCATGATAGAGACATCAATTTATCCACATTGAATGGCTTCTGCATGAAGTGGTTCGCACCGGCTGCTTTCAGGTCGGCGACTTTGTCTTCTTCCACCATACCGGAGATGCAGATAATCTTCACTTCGTCCAGGTTCGTATCACTTCGAACGCGTACGCAAACTTCCTTACCATTGATGTCCGGTAGCATTACGTCCAGAATGACAAGATCGGGACGGAATTCCTTGACCAGCATTCCGGCACCAAAGCCATTGTTGGCGGTGCGGATATCGAAGCGACCGTCGACTTCGAATGCTTCTTTGATCATTTCTACGAGATCCTCATCGTCATCCACGATGAGAACTTTCCGTTTTCCGCTTTCTAACGCCTCAGTCGGGATCCCGTTGTCCTTCATAAAGGAGAACAGCTGATCACGGGGAATGCGGCGAAATCGGCTGCCTGGAACTCGAAAGCCCTTGAGCTGACCCGAATCGAAACAACGAATAATGGTTTGCTGGCTGACCTTGCAGATCTTTGCTGCTTCGCCTGTCGTAAACACCGTTTTCATGGTCTTACCCTTCCTTAGCGACGAGCCCGAGGCTTCCACCTGCTGGCGTCGTATGACGCTCTTGCTCTTCTAAATCGACGACTGTTTCAACAGCGGTCACTGTATCTCTGTTGTGCCTAGTCAGCACAACCTTCTGCTGTATTCCAATGGAATACAGCAGAAGGTTGTGCTGACTAGGCACAACAGAGATAC
>CAYNJG010000386.1:0-4361 GCA_964397295.1 uncultured Pirellulaceae bacterium | reverse complement strand
ACGAAAACCCATCGCAAGACTTGCGCAACACTGAATTCGTCGTACAAAACGACTAATTCGTCTACCTCCTGACCCCTCTTAAATCCAGCTGCAAAACGCTTGATTTTCGGGGAAAACCAGCGACTATCACAGGCCTGCCGCTTTGGGGATTTCGTACCCTTTGTTGCTGGGGTCTTTCAACAGCTTGTTTGCCTCGTCGGCTCGTTCGCCTTCGAATGATTCTGTTTCGGCATTGAACGACAGCATCGGACCAATGCGTGTACTTGGCCGTCTTTCCGTCAACCCGACTCCGTCACTCATGATCTTATGTAGACGTCCAAAGTGCTCTGCGGCGTCTTGGTTTCCGCCGAAATCGGTTGCGGTTTCCGCGAACGGAACATCGCTACCGAGACGGTAAGAGTTATTCATGATGTGACCAAGTACGCATCCATAGTGTGCGTCCATGACATTGCCGCCGGCCCGCGCGAATGGCAGTGATAAACGCATTCCAATTTCGCCTGGAGTCACGGTACCTTTATCCAGTTTCAAGGGTTCACGTTTTGCTGCCCCCGCCGAAGCGACTCTTTCGTTCTGTCGAAAGACTTTTTGATCACGTGCTCGAAGATTACCGCTCGCCGCTGCTTCGCTTCGGGCATCCGCACTCTTCCTACCTCTGGGGGCACAGAAAAAGCTCAATCGGCTGTAAGTCTCTTTCCTAGCACGCGCGGGCGATGTGATGCAGAAGTGTTGCCAACGCGCAACGCGCAACGCGTTCGTTTCAATGAGGCAGCAATTTCCAACATTCACTGTAGATGAGCACATTCAGAGGTGCGTCATTAAACAGCGAGCCGTATTTTTTATGTTCGAGTTATCGACATATCGAGAAGGACTTTCGGTCAGCCAACAAATAGCCCGCACGCAAAGAAAGAATCTAGCTTATGTCTCGTAAGAAAAAGCGCAGTCGCAACCGACAATCCAAAATAGCTTTCAGCAGCAAAAAACCGTTACTGGAGTTGCTTGAGGAAAAGCAACTTCTCGATGCAGGTGGTTTTTCAGAGATTGTGCAGTCCACTTCATTGGCGAACGATCCGATCGAATTAGAAATCAGCGAACAGGTCGACACGTCGGCACTGAACACTGTCATTTCAGACGCCGTTAGCAATGCGGCCGAATCGAGCCAGATCGTATTCGTCGACACAGGTGTTGAAGAATATGAATCAATGCTCAGCGACTTCCCGAATGGCGCGGAAGTGATTTTGCTTGACGCGGATCGGGATGGAGTTCAGCAAATCTCGGACGCGCTTGCAAGCCGATCGGACATTTCTGCGATCCACATCATCTCGCACGGTGATGAAGGCGAAGTTCACCTCGGCAATACGACGCTGACCTCGGCAAACCTCGGCGAATACTCGGACCAACTAGCGGGCTGGTCCAACGCGTTAACCGAAGATGCTGACTTGTTGTTCTACGGCTGTGATCTTGCGGGCAATGCGGACGGAGAAAACTTCATTGAGTCGATCAGCGCGGTAACGGGTGCGGATGTGGCGGCATCGGATGACTTGACTGGTGCGGCGGATTTGGGTGGCGACTGGGATTTAGAAGTAAACGTTGGCTCGGTGGAAGCTCAGAGCCTGGAGGCACTTGCGTTTTCGGGACTGCTTGCGTCTCAAAACGAGGTATTGGTTAACGTCTTGTACGACGGCACCGAGTTCGATACCGATCCACTGGATGACGGCAGCGGGAACGGTGTGCATACACCCGGTCTGGATGGTGGGCCAAACAACAACGTCATCAAGACATACGACACGTTTGCGGTTCGCATTGACTGGAATGTCAATGAAGACGATGCCACCGGTGTGACACTCACAGCGGAGTTGCCGGCGTTTGCTAGTTGGGCGCCTGACCCGACTGGCATGTTTGCTGGTTGTGACGCAGCAACGTCTTCGTTTCCGGACTCTCAGACGCTCGTGTGTTCGTTGACCGATCAACACGAGGGATCTAACGGTGTCATCCGGGCGATTGCCACTCTCGACCAGCCGCTCGACGAAACCGAGTTCAATGTGACGACCACGTTGACCACTGACGATGACCCAGACGGGGTTGTCGATGAACTTGATCAGCCACTGGTTGCTTCCGAAGCTCCGATTGGGAATTGGTTGAAGGGCGAGCCCGAAGTGGCAGAACCGGAGGTATCGCAACCTGTGACGGTGGCCGGTGAGGAAGGCTACGTCCTGTTGTATCCACTTAGCTTGATCGACTTTTCCCAGGGTGCCACGCCTACTCTTGGGGCGGGTCCGATCAACAGTGCGCTTCCCATCGACTTCTATGACCATGGGTACCAGCTCGTTAACTCGGCAACCGTTGCTACGGCTGACCAGATGACCGCAGCAGGCTTCGGCGGTCGCGCTTCGTGTGGTGCCTACGATGGCGTGGGCGCGTTTCCAATTACCGCTGGTACCTGGACCTGCGGTCCGGCGACCAACCCGAATGGATATCCGGTGGTTCCGATTAATGTTGTAGGTCACGATGCGAGCGCCGCTCCTGCGCTAAACGCCGATGGCAGCCCGAATGTTTTTGGCTCTGGAGTCAACGCCCTGACCGGCCAGATCGCTTTTTGGCTTCCTGCCGATGAGGTTGCTGCAGAGATTGCAGATCCTGACAACGACTCAATGACTTCGGCGAGGTTCGAGAACGCGATTGCTCAGGAAGATGACTCGCTCATCATCACCTCGCAAGACGATGTGGGTCCCATTCTGGTGCCAGGCACTGCTGGCTACTTCCCCGAAATTTCGACTACGAACGCTCCGGGCGATCCACCAGCGAACAATGCCATTAGTTCGGTCATTGGTGCTGCTCCTCCTCCGGCTAGCAGCCCTGGTTCGACGATTGGCCACGACATCAAATTCCATCCTGGCCCACTTCAGGTCCTCGAGACTTTTCGCTACGACACCGACGTACCTCGCCATAACATCGACCTTCGCCCAACAACTCAGGGCGGCCTTTTCAACCTCCCTGGCGCAGGTCTTTTCGTCGCCAATAGCAACGGTGACTCCATTGGTGAAACTCCACGTGGCAACACGTTGACCATTCAGTCACAGGTGCTCACTGCTTCGACCGCACCAACATCACTATGGGATGCGCCGATTCATGGTTGCACGGCCTTTGATACGACTCATTACTACCTCACCGAGTTTGGCAATATCCCGGTTACCGTCGTGGATGGGGTGAACGGAAACACGCCCGCGGTCACCGGCGGGTACAGCACTACGTCGAACACCGGTCCTTTGGCTCACGTTTACACTGGCTCGGCCAACAGCATGTGGAACGGCAGCCGTGGCCAGCTGAATGCGGTTGGCGGAGAAAAAGAGGGACTGCCCTATGTCGTTGAGTTTACCAACGCTCCGCTTGCCACAGTGGGAACGTCCTTTGGTGCTGTCGACGATGGCTTGACGTGTGGCGCAAGTGATGCGGGGACGCTTGGTTGGGTCGACGCTACCGGCGACCTTTCCATGTTCGATATGGACGGCGATGGACTCTATGAGGGCATTACTCGCGCCCGTGTTCGGGTCACTGAGAATTTCCCTTGGGCGCCAGGTGACTTGCCCAACACCAACTTCACTGGTTTTCAGGCGTTCTTCCAGGTAGAGGTCAAAGCTGATCTAGCCGTCCAGACCGTCAACCAGGAGCTGTTTGCAGTTCAGAGTCACAGTTACGGCGAACTTGATCCCGTCACTGAAGTACCAGACCTCGTCCCGTACGAAGGCCAGGCTCCCGAGGGGGATTGCCAGCCATATGTCGTCTCGCAGTGGGAAGCGAACGGCAACAACGATGACACCGCCACCGGCTGGTGTAACAATGATTTTGTTGACGATGGTGCCAACTCACTGGACACTTCCGACCTCGTCGATTGGGACAACTCGTCGTCGACTCGCTCCACCACTGCCGCCGCCACCGGCATCACGACTTTCTTTAACTCGTCGGGGGCGGTTGTGAGCATTGTTGAAGCTGCCCTCCGCATGGACAAGTCTAATAACGATGGTCTCGGCGATATCAAGAACAACGGCGACTTGGTCGAGTTCACTCTTTCACCTCAAGTCGTTGGTTCGTCGCAGGAAGCGCTGACCAATGTGAGACTTTCGGACAATCTGCCAGCGAATTACCACTTTGTTCAGTTCCTTCAGTTGCCATCGACGCCGGGGGCGACATGTAATGCTCCAGCAACTCCCGATGGCACAATCACGTGTCAGTTCTCCGAGCCCAATCCCGCAGTAGATACTGGCCTGTTGCCAGCTGGTCTTGCTGGCGGCTGGTCCGATGAGGTTGTGATCCAGGTTGAAGTGGTCGGCGCTGTTGCTGATCCAGACTCCCCAACGGTGATTACC
>CAYNJG010000385.1:0-4366 GCA_964397295.1 uncultured Pirellulaceae bacterium | reverse complement strand
TCGCTGCCGCCGTTTTCATCAACGAGCCGATATTCGAAGCTGTCGACGGCGGCAGTTGCCGAACCATCGTGGACGTACGTGAATGATCCGTCCGGATTTATCGTCACGGTCCCATTATTTGGCTGCGTTAGCAGTTGAGCGGTTATTGAGTCTCCTTCGATGTCGAAGTCGTTGGACAGCAACCCCGAGGCAGCATCGACCGTTAACGTGTCGCTGGTCAGCACGTAGGCATCGTCAATTGCGTTGGGCGCATCGTTGATTGGCGTGACATTGATCGTAACGCTCGCTTCGGCAATGCCGCCGGCGCCATCTCGTATCTCGTAAGTAAACGAATCGGTGCCCGTAAAGTCTCGGTTGGGTTGGTAGTTGAACGTTCCGTCTGGGTTTAGCGTGAGGGTGCCATTGGTTGGCGGAGAAGTTGGCGTAAGAGATACAAACAGTATGTCACCGTCCAAGTCCGAATCGTTTTGTAGCAGGTCATCAACGCCAAGCGTCGTAAGTAGCGGTGTGTCTTCGGCGGTTTGGTAGGTGTCGTCTACCGCGAGCGGTTCGTCGTTGACTGGTTGCACTACCAGCGTAACTTGTGCTTGCGAAGTCGCGCCGGTACTGTCAGAGACTGCGTATGTAAAGGAATCGCTGCCGGCAAAGTTCGGGTTCGGTGTGTAGGTAAACGTCCCGTTCGAATTGAGTATTAGCGAGCCATTCGATGGACCAACAATTGGCGTGGTGTTGACCAAAAGGCTATCGCCATCAATGTCGCTGTCGTTTTGCAGAAGGTCGTCAGTGATAGTCGAATCTTCAAGAACAGTGAACGTGTCCGCGTTGGCCGTAGGAGCATCGTTGATGGGGTTGACGGTGATGTTCACGGAAGCACTATCCAGCATCGGGCCACCTGCCCCAGAATTCCCCATATCGTCGGTCATGATCGTGATCGTGGCACCGCCGTTAAAATCGGCGGTCGGGGTGAAGGTGAGATCGTCCAGTGCTTCGTCGGCGATCGTTTGCGTAGCAACGAACGTTACGGTCGAATCACCCGTTCCCGTTCCATTGGAAATGCTGATCCCAGCCGTGCTACCGAGCGTGATCGTTCCGTTGGCCGCCGATACCGTGACCTCAATCAAAGAATTACCTGCATCGGAATCGGATATCGTAATTGGATTGCCGTTGGCTGAATTGAATACCAACGGGGTATCTTCATTCGTTACCTGATTTCCTGGAACGTTGTTAACTGGTGCATCGTTCTGCGGAAGTACCGTGATGTTGAAAATCTGGCCTGTCCAAGGGTTACTCTGGCCGTCGTTTACGGTGAACGTAAAGCTGTCGCTGAGCGTTTCAGTGCCGTCGTGAACGTAGATAAGGTTGTTATTGTCGATGTCGGCCTGGGTGAAGTTTGTGATCTGTGTCAAAGGATCGCCTGTAAGAGCCAGGAAGCCATTTGTGGTCGTCGACGTCACACTGTACGCGATGTCGCTGGCCGTTTGTTGATCATCCGTATAAGACAGCTCCGCGGCCTCAATCAAATCGGTTCCCCCTTCATCGACACTGCTGCCAACGTTGTTGACTTCAGTCGGAGGGGTGACGTCTCCTGTGATTGCAACAAATGCTGTCGCCACCAGACTGTCTTCGAATCCATCATTGGCCACCACAGTTACTTCTCGCGTCCTTGTGTCGGGCGAGACCAGAGTGTTTCGGTAAGTCAGAGAATTCAGCGCAGTTTCGAACTCAGCGTTCGACGCGGAACCCAGGTTTGTCAAAACCAGAACCCCGTTGTCATCGTCGTAGACCGCATCAATTGAGCTGGGAACCGTATAATCAAGTTCTTCGTTCAGGCCATCCTGTATATTCGTAATCCGGATCGTCAACGTTTGGATGCTGCTGTCGACGTCAGTAATTGTCACACCGTCGGTTAGCGGAACTGGGCCACCTCTGGCGACAAACGACGTATCGAAATCCAGGCCAGGCGTGCCAGAACTGTCGTCAGCATCGAGATCAACCACAGGAGCGTCGTTGATACTGTTGACCGTGATGTCCACGGTAGCAGTGTCCGTTCCCCCGTTTCCATCGTCGATGGTATAGGTGAAGAAATCGGTACCGTTAAAGTCAGTATTAGGCGTGTAAATGAACGATCCGCCCGGCCCCAATGTCACTGTACCGTTGGCTGCGGCGGAGAAGGAGGTGATGGAAAGCAAATCCCCCTCAACATCCGTGTCATTTTGCAACAAGTCGGCAAACGGCAGTGTCAACACACCGTCTTCGTCCACCATAAAGTCGTCATCAACAGCGACCGGAGCGTCGTTGATACTGTTGACCGTGATGTCGACGGTGGCTTCTGCTCTTCCGCCATTGCCATCGGTGACTTCGTAAGTAAACGAATCGGTGCCAGCAAAGTTCGCATCCGGTGTGTAAGTGAACGTGCCGTCCGGGTTGATAGTGACTTGTCCATCGTTTGGCCCGCTAGTCGGAACCGTCGTGACCGTCAGCGTAGCACTATCAACGTCCGAATCGTTGAACAACAAATCATTCACGCCGAGTGTTGCCGTGTAAGTTGTATCCTCGTCGGTTGAAAATGCATCGTTGACGGCGGTCGGATCGTCATTGATCGGGTTAACAGTCAATGCAAAAGTATCGACGATCGGGCTGGCACCGTCTTCACCGCCATCTGCAAGAATGAAATCAAAGCTGGCTGTCGTCGTTTCGCTACCGTCATGAACAAAACGGATTTCTCTATTGTCAATTTGAGCTTGCGTAAAACTGGTAACTTCGACACCCGGAACAGTGCTGAGTTCAAGTTGGCCGTTGGAGGTGGCCAAAATGGTGTAGGTCAAATCAGTCGCTGCGTCATCGACATCGCTGGCCTCGAGCAGGCTCGAGTCCAATTCGACGAACCCGCCTTCGCTAACTGTGCCTCCGTTGTTACTCAATGTCGGAGCATCGTTGATTGCGATAAAGTCAAAGATCTTTTCCGAAATGTTACTCGTTCCACCATCGCCGTCAGTAACAACGGCTTGTACAATCCGGTTGCCTGCCACAGGGTCTTCCGAGGTATTAACAAGTCCGGTTTGCCTCATGATCGCTTGCACATCGGCGCTGGTCGCATCCGCATTGAAATTCACGACCAGTGGTCCTGCACTGCCAATGGTTCCACCATGATTGCCAACCACCGTTCCTCCGACTGATATGTCGTTGCCCGTAACGGTGACGCCGTTGCCGAAGAAAATAACTAACGAATGTCCAGATGAATCAGGTGAAGCCACCGAAACGGTTAGTGCACCACTCTCGAAATTCGGGCTGTCGATGTCCGTCAGGGTGTCGTTGAAAAATGGCTGAACCGCAGTCCCTTCGTTGACTGATCCACCGCTGCCAACAACCGTAATAACGGGATCATCATTTTCGGCCACGATCGTAATGTTGACCACCGCATCTGCAAAACCACCGTTGCTGTCAGATACCCGATAGGTAAACGAATCACTTCCATCAAAGTCCGCATTGGGTGTGTAGCTGAAAGAACCATCCGCAGAGAGTATGACGGTACCGTTGATTGGGGACTGGATCGGTGTCGTAACCACGGTCAAGACATCTCCGTCCGGATCTGAGTCGTTGTCTAGTAAGTTCAAGCTGTTGAAGGTTGTATCTTCCGCAAGGGTGATGGACTCTCCCATCGCTAACGGGGCATCATTGACTGGATTGACCGTAATGACCGCTGTGTCGGTCCCGTTGCTTAATGTGCCCGTGCCATCGATATTGCCTGTCGGATCGATCGTTTGACCTTCATTACCGAACGTTTGGTCCCACGCCCGATATGAGATGGAGGCCGGCCCAGTGTAGTTGGGATTTGGAACGAATCGAACGCGTGCATCGGGGCCCAGCAACAACGCTGATGTTGAGGAAGGGCTACCAACTGGATTCCAATTAACCCCGTCAGTTGAAAATTCCCATTCACCGTTGCCTGTTTCCGCACCGATGATCGCTATACCTATTTCATCTCCATCAGGATCGCTAAGGGTAGAAGGGTTGCCAAGACCGGTGGCCAGGATATCCGTAATCGTGTTTCCAGCCGAATTAAAATCATCTTCGTCAATCGACGTTAAGGTGTTTTGCCCGCCGATGCCAAGGACTGGAGCGTCATTGACGTCAGACACGTCAATCGTGGCGGCTTCGACCTGATCGCTAAACGAAGTTGCCCCGCCCGAAACACTGGAGTCGACTTTCGTTCCCGAAACACCACCATCGGTTTGATCCCATGCCTGGAATACAATGGTCGCTGTTTCGCCGTTTTCCCCATCAGGCACGTACCGCAGGCGATCGCTTTCGCCCAATAGCAGTGCGTTGGTTTCGGAAACGGAACCTACGTCAGTCCAACCAGTTC
>CAYNJG010000384.1:0-4366 GCA_964397295.1 uncultured Pirellulaceae bacterium | reverse complement strand
GCTTAGAAGCCTGGGCATTCTCGTCGGACGCCAAGCCGCGACGGATAATGAAACTACCTGACAAAACCTTTGCCGTGTCATCCGTCACGATTAGCAAGCAGGGCTTGCTCGCCGGATTAACGGAAGCAAGCACCGTTTCGATTTGGGATCTCGACAAGAAAAAAGAACTCTACAAGTTCAAACCCGAACCGAATACAGTCTGGGCGCTGGCCTGGAGTCCTGACGGCAACCGACTAGCCGTGGGGCTCTCCGACGGTGGATTAGCGATTTGGGATTTGAAAGAAGTTCGTAAACAACTCTTGGACGTCGGATTCAAAGAGTAATCTTGCAGTCGCTCAAGAACTTAGCGACTGGGAGTTTCCGTGTACCACGGCGACTAGCTGACCACTCGGCACTTTGAAATACTGCCCGTTCCTGATTTTGCAATCTCGCCCACTGCGCCCCAACAAGCAATAGTTCCACGTGTCATCAACAACCTGGAATTCATCGGGCGATCGGTACTTGCAGAAGTTAAGCGTTACCTGATCGGCACCACCGCCGGCACCAAACAGAGGGCCGTCGCTCAACCTGGTCGCTTCATCAAAGTACGCTTTCAGGCGGCCAGCTAGCCCAGCAACAAAACCGCCATTCACAATCGGGTTGCCTCCAAGCAGCGATAACACCGATGCACGATGTTGACGATCATGGATGTGATTGATCCACGCTTTGTGACCCGGATTTTTGGACCAAGGTGGTGGCTCTTCTGTGACCAACAGCTTTTTGGGAGTGTCGCGAACGGCCTTCCAAAGCGGTTCTAATGAGCACTGAAACACAACATCACCAGCATCCCAGTATGCGACCGGTGTCTTCGGACACAGTGATTTCAAAGGGATCTGAAATCCGCGCATTCTGGCTTTGCAAATCAACTCGGTGGTGTAGGGCAGCGGGTAGCACCGTACGTTGGCTAGCCCTTCAATACGTCTGATATCCTTCTTCCGCAAACCGTAAGTGACAGCGTGCACCATGACATCTTGGTTGTGCCAACGGCGTAACGACCCAAGGAATCGCCTGGTAAAAAGCCCCATATGTGAACGATTGAACGCGGTCAATATCGCAGGCTCACGCGGCGAGGGCTCGTCTGCAAAATCGCGACAAGCATCGGTGCAGCCGCACGGCCGGGTATGCGAATCCGATGACCGCGACTCCCGTAGATGCGTCGCAGTGGCTGTTGGCGAGTAGTCGATCTCCATGGAAAGCCGCCGGAGGTCATCGGCCATACATTGGCATTCGCAGCTTTTTTGTTCTGCGCGAAAGCCCAGCTGCGAAAAAACACGCCTGCGAAACAGAGTGGCACCCATGGCAACATGCGGAGACAACCCATTCCTATTTCGCTCAGACAAGTAGTCGGCGCCTATAGCGGACAACTCTTGCCTTGATTCTAGTTCGGACAGCAGCTGGGAAACGCAGCTTTTCTCCAGCACAACGTCGTCGTCGACGAACATAATCCATTCTGTATTCCCGAGCGTACGGCCGACGTTCCGCGCTCGCGCAATGGTGTCCCATCGAGTCCGATCCGTCGCTCGCGGTACTCCCGAAACGCGGTGAAGACGTACATCGATCCCAACTTGGTGCGTGATGCCGTTCAGAACTCGTTCGTCGAGCGGATCACTACTTCGTGAAAGCACAACAAAGTCGACAGCCACCTCGCCGTCGCTGAGGCTCAGCATGGGTTACAAGTAGCCTTGTAGTCCTGATCAGTTTCTCGCGAGAGATTCGGCGAAAGTCCAGCCGCCACCTCAACGCTGTCGATCACGGACACTCCATGTTCTAACCGCACGAGTGTTTGAGCTTCCTCAGAAACGTAGGCGATCCCCTTCAACGCTTCATCGTCGTCCAGCGCGGTCTTAACCTCAGCTCCCACATACCAAGTAATCTTCTTCTTTTTCGCATCCACTTTGGATTTGCCTTCAACTGCCTTTAAGTCACCCAGGCGAACCGTCCAGATCACTGCATGGTTCGCACTTTTCTCGAACGTGATCTCAACGAGGCTGCTGTCATCCCTCGTGGGCTGCCCTTCAACAGCCCATTGAATAGATCCAATCCCAGGACCAGGTGCCGGCAATCCCTGCGTGCCGCCCAAACTCAGTCGAATCTGTTGGCCTCGATTTAACGTCATCAGTGTTACTCCTTCATTGCCTCTACTGAAACGAAATGCTTACGAGCACTTCAATATCAATCCACTAATTATTGCTAATTGTCAACGTGACATAGAATCATGATCGCCCACACAATCAATTGCAACATCCCAAACAGCTTTCTTACAACTGTGAAGGCGCTAGGCGATCGAGCAAAACGAAGATCGAAATTTTTTGAGAATTTCGAACAAGGGCCTGAAGAAAAAGCATCTAAGTAAGACCGCCAAAAAATAATTCGGACTCGAAAAGATGCTTGATTTGCTCGCACGCAGGCCCATTGAGCTGTGTAGGCTGTGCGTGCGCAACGCCCTTGCCCGCGCGCGTCCAGCACGAGCACTGCGTCGGTAACCAAAGGCGGACCTCAGACGACACATGCTCCAGCAATGCCGCTCATAAACGTCTTGATGGGCTCTGATCAGGATTCCGCGTTCATCAACTCTTCGATTTCGTCCGCTTCAATTGGAATGTTATCGAACATATCGA
Organism: uncultured Pirellulaceae bacterium; assembly: GCA_964397295.1. Lineage (GTDB taxonomy): Bacteria > Planctomycetota > Planctomycetia > Pirellulales > Pirellulaceae > CAYNJG01. Next base: position 1,709 of record CAYNJG010000384.1, on the reverse strand, counting down.
TGTTCTTGTCCTCGCCGATGTAGATATCATTTTCCAGTCGAACACCCATATTCTCTTCGCGAATGTAAATGCCGGGTTCGACCGTAAAGACTTGTCCAGCAGCGACGGGTTCATGAGGCGGATGAACGTCATGTACGTCTAGGCCCAAATGGTGACCAATCCCATGCATGAAGTATTTTTTCACGAGAGGCTTCTCCTTAGGATCCTGTTTCTTTGCCTCGTCAGCGTCGATCAGGCCAAGTCCAATAAGCTCGACCTCCATCAAGTCCACCGTTCGTTCTCGCCATTCGAGCGGCGTCACGCCGGGGCGGAGAATGTCACAGGAACCACGAAAAACTTTCAGCACTGCGTTGTAGACCGCACGTTGCCGGTCAGTAAATCGACCGTTGACAGGAACAGTACGCGTCATGTCCGCGTTCCAACCTGCCCATTCGGCCGCGACGTCCATCAGCAGGAGGTCTCCGTCTTGGCAAACCGAATGATTCTCGACGTAATGCAAAACACAGGCATTCTTTCCAGTCCCAATGATGGGGGCGTAGGCGAACCCGCGTGACTTGTTGCGAACGAATTCGTGAAGGTACTCCGCTTCGATCTCCCACTCACCGACGCCCGGCTTTACAAATGGCAAAATTCGACGAAAACCCGATTCCGTGATATCGATCGCTTTCTGCAGCAAAGCTACTTCAATTTCGTCCTTCGTGATCCTCAGTTGATGCATTAGTGGCGCTAGCCGTTCAAAATGGTGCAACGGATATCGAGACTGACACGCCTTAATGAATCGGTCGTTGGCTGTCTCAACCACCGTGGACGCTCGCAAATGTTCATTTGTTGTCAGGTAAACATGGTCAGCTTGAGGAACGAGCCGGTGAAGATGTGTTTCAAACGTGTCCGCCCATTCCACCCGCCGGATGCCAGACACATCCGTGGCAGCTTCTTTCGTGAGTTTTTCTCCCTCCCAAATCGCGATGAGCTCACTAGTTTCTTTGACACAAAGAATCTCGCGGTCTTTCTCTTCGTGCGCATCAGGAAACAGGATTAGAACGGTGTCCTCTTGGTTAACACCCGTCAGATAGTACAGATCACTGTTCTGCACGAAGGGCATCGTGCCATCCGCATTCGTAGGCATGATGTCATTGGCGTGCAGCACTACGATTGATCGTGGCTTCAAGAGCTTCCGCAGATTGTTTCGATTATTAATGAACAGACGAGAATCAATCTTTTCGTAACGCATGAAATTCCTATCGTGGGACGGAGCACTCGTGCTAACAGTTTACGGTACGCGCGCAAAAAAGGGGACGCTGAACAAGCGTCCCCTTTTATACGTTGTTGGCGAAAGTTAGATAACTTGCGTCACGCCTGGAGTCGGAATCGGATACTTACCTTCTTCGTCCGGCGTCGTTGGTGGCGCGTCATCCATGCTCGTGAACTTGTCGACCGGCGAGATAACCACATCCGAGTTCAACGCTTCTTCCCAAGTCATTTCCTGACCTGAATAGGTGAGCATACGGCCGAAGATTGCCGTCATCGTGCTTAATGCACCATACTCTGCTTCGTTCGGGTGGATACCTTTGCGAATGTCTGCGAACAAGTCGTGGTGCTCTTGCTGGTGCCCACCACCACCGTCACGACCATAGGCCCAGATCTGCTTACCATCGGCATCGTTGATTTTCGCACCACCGATATTACACGTCCCCTTTGTTCCGTGCACA
>CAYNJG010000383.1:0-4372 GCA_964397295.1 uncultured Pirellulaceae bacterium | reverse complement strand
ACGCTGCCTCGCTTCGTCGCGTTCCTCCGTGAGACTATCAACCGCGCTGCGATAAGTACTGCGAGCCTTCTCCTGCTGAATCAGATTGGCTCTAGCCTTTTGTAACAGATCAGATAGCAACGCATTCAGATTACGAATCAATAGTACGTTTCGCTGCCCGTGTCGCACGGCTAAAGCTTGAATGGGAATTCTTACTTGAAGCCCACCGATCTCAAAGAAAGCCGAACCGAGCGTACTGTCTGCCAATCCGTTCCAGACCTCGCGCGCATCCTGCAAAAACTCCAGCAGAAAGGGAGACTCAATCGTTACGAGACCATCACGGTCAATCGTCCCCACTTCGTCCGTCCACCATCTCGGAACATTCCCAAAGATTTGGAACTGCAGAAGCGCGTCGTCAACGACTTCGAGAGCGGCGATCTCAAGAATCTCACCTAGATCGAAAGAGAATTGTTGCGACATGGCGAGGCCAACGCGGCATCCCGTTGAGTTCGAAAAACTTGTTTGCGATTCACTATCTGACATTCGCACCCTTTTTACAAGCCAACAAAAAAAACCGGCGTTGGAAATCCAAAGCCGGTTTTTTCGAAGATAGATCACCGATCTATGTATTCAGCAAGTTCTCCATAATGGTGATAGCCGCTGGGCCAACAAGTACTACGAAGATACCAGGGAAAATGAATAGTACCAATGGGAAGAGCAACTGTACGGCCGTCTTCGCCGCCTTCTCTTCCGCAATTTGTCGTCGCTTGGTCCGCATTGAATCAGACTGAACTCGAAGAGCTCGGCCTACGCTGGAACCAAACTTCTCCGCTTGGATGATCGTCGATGAGAGTGCACGCAAGTCCTCGACGCCATTTCGTCGACCGAGTTCCTGCAAAACTTCTTTTCGCTCCTTACCCATCTGAAGCTGAAAGTTCGAGATCGCGAACTCTTCCGCAATCACACGACTAGACTTTTTCATCTCTTCGGAAACTTTTCGCATTGCTTGATCAAGACCAAGACCGGCTTCAACACAAACAACCATCAAGTCCAAAGCATCCGGAAGGCCAAGGAAGATCGCTTGCTTGCGAGAGCTGGTAATGAATCCCAAAACAAGTCCAGGAAGGAAGAATCCAAGACAACCACCAGCCAGTGCGTATAGGAATGCGTTCGTTTGAAATCCAACGGTAAACAACGAAGTCGCACCGGTTAGGAACAAACCCGCAACAGCTGCCATGATCTTAATAGCCATGAACGTTTGAGCAGAGGACTCGCCACGGAAGCCAGCCTCATCCAACTTCTGTCGAAGCTGGTTGGCTTCTTTTTCATTCGATGGCTGGAGTGGCTTAGCAAGTGTCGGAGCCACGTTCTCCAACAAGTCCGACATTTTGTTCGAAGCCTTCGCTTGCGCACGAGCACGAGGATCACGAAGACTCTCTAGTCGTTCTTCCGCGGCGGACTTCTTCTTCACTACCGCTTCAAGCAAGAACCATGCAAGGATCGTGAAGCAGCCGAAAACACCGATGAGGATTAAAATTGACATTGAATCAGACCTTGATGTTAATAATTTTCTTGATCACGAACGCTCCGACCAGCTGCATCAATGTTGCACCTGCGAGCATCTTGTTGCCGATGTCTGTATTGAAGAGCAGCATGATGTAATCGTAGTTCAAGACGAACATGACAAGCATCAATACTGGTGGCATTCCCAACAGCACGGCACCAGACAATCGGCCTTCCCCAGTCAACGCTTGGATTTGGCCAAAGATTTTGAATCGTTCGCGAATGATATGGCTGATCTTCTCGAGAATCTCCGCCAAGTCACCACCTGTCGTACGCTGCAGAATCACAGCGGTTGAAAAGAACCGCAAGTCGAGACTTGGAACACGATCACACATGGATCGCAATGACTCTTCCATTGCAATACCAAGGTTTTGCTCTTCGTAAACGCGGCCGAATTCGGTACCCAATGGCTCAGGAATCTCAGCCGATACCATTTGTAAGCCGGCACCTAAACTATGACCAGCTCGTAATGCACGCCCGATCATATCGAGAGCTTCAGGTAACTGCTTCGTAAATTTCTTCATCCGACTCTTGCGTTTGAACATGACCCAAAGCAACGGCAATGGGGCAAACACTAGCGGCAAGATTAGATACAGAGAGAAGTGAATTTGAGTTAGCAATGCGATCAGGAATCCAACCCCACCAAAAATACCGCAGATTGCCATGAACTTCTCAGCGGAAACCTTGATGTCGGCCTGATCGAGCATTCGACGCAGATTGAAGAAGTTCGAAACGAACTCTTCCAGCGCGTTCGGCATGTCGTCCAATGGTCGAGTCAGCACGGATGCGTCGTCACCACCTTGGGGCTTCTTGCCGGCCAGCATATCCAAACGGTTATGCATGGCGGTGTCGCCCGAGGCTTTGAAGTGCATGGCCACCGCCGCAATCAGTGCCGCGACACAAATTCCAGCCATACCTGCGATTAACATTACAGTCATTGTTTTGGCTCTTCGTCTTCGATCTCGTGTGTTGCCGCTCGCTATCGCTTACGACGTCTCATTTATTTTTTACAGCAGTGATTCGTTCGTTAGTCGTCTACGAGCATGACACGCTCACGGAATGTACTCGCCGGCAACTTCACACCAACGGCCTCGAGCCGCTCCATGAAGTTCGGACGAATACCGTTAGCAACAAAACGTCCGCGGGCGTTGCAGTTCTCATCAATTCCGTCCTGCATGTAATTGAAGATATCCTGCATAACAACTGTATCTTGCTCCATACCGACGACTTCAGTGATGTGCGTCACGCGACGCTTACCGCCCTGAAGTCGACTGGCCTGGATGATCAAATCAACGGCACTCGCCATTTGTTGTCGCATCGCTTTGATAGGTAGCTCAAAGCCGGACATCATGATCATTGTTTCCATACGCGAGAGAGCGTCACGCGGTGTGTTCGCGTGCAGCGTGGTCATCGAACCATCGTGACCTGTATTCATCGCTTGCAACATGTCGAGGGTTTCGGGGCCACGACACTCACCGATGATTACTCTTTCAGGACGCATACGCAGGGCGTTTTTGACGAGGTCAGTCGCCGTCACTGCACCCTTGCCTTCAATGTTTGGCGGACGAGTTTCGAGTCGCACCACATGGTCTTGCTGGAGCTGAATTTCCGCAGCATCCTCAATCGTAATGATACGGTCGGCAGCCGGAATGAAGCTCGAAAGCGTATTCAGCAAGGTCGTCTTACCAGAACCAGTACCACCGGAGATAACGACGTTCAATCGAGCTTTGATAGCTCCTTCAAGCAACATCACCATTTCTGGTGTGAACGCTTTGAAGTTCAGCAGGTTTTCCAGCTTCAGCGGATTCGAACCGAATCGACGAATGGAAACCGCAGCACCGTCCAGTGCGAGAGGTTTAATGATCGCATTAACACGAGAGCCGTCAGTAAGACGCGCGTCAACCATCGGGTTGGTTTCATCAACACGTCGACCAACCTTCGATACGATTCGGTCAATGATCTGCATGAGGTGCTGATCATCACGGAATTCAACGTTCGTTTTTTCCATCTTGCCGGCACGTTCAACATAAATGTTGTGCGGACCGTTGATCAAGATATCGCAAACTTTCGCGTCTTTCAGTAAAAGCTCAAGGGGGCCAAGTCCGAAAGTCTCGTCGAGAACTTCATCGATTAGTCGTTCACGCTCACTGCGGTTCAGCAACGTGTCTTCGGTATCACATAGGTGTTCGACAACTAGTCGGATTTCTTTGCGAAGGGTATCTCCTTCGAGTTCACCGACTTTATTGAGGTCAAGCTTGTCAACGAGTTTTGAGTGAATGCGTTGCTTGAGTACTTCGAATTCTTCATTCTTCGAAGACCTTGCGTCGCCTTTAATCGATTTCATTTCCACGTTCCTACAAATGGTGGGGGTCTACGCGGTCTGCAGACGTACAACGGGTGGGTAGGAATCCGCATACCGGATTCCCTGGCAAAGATACGTCACGTATAGCGACGTGTAGAGAAAGAAATAGAAATGCCGCAAACTTGAGGCTATGTTGCAGAAACACCACGCGGAAAGAGCGTGCAGCTGCTACTAGCCGCGGTGGTAGTAGGTTGTATGGCTTCCCGCTGCCTACCTACTACTTACTTACCGAGGAAAGGAATCCAGCCCTTTTTGCCACTCGCTTCCGCTTGGCCAGCCTCGCCGCCTAGGTCGCCTTCGCCACTACCATCTAGCGAACGCGCTAAATCAAGGACAGACTGCGTAATCATTGCCTTCGGTGCTTGTACCGTTAGCGGAACACCGTTGTTGCGGGCTTCTGCCATGGAACGATAGTCGTTCGGAATCTTAGCGAATATGTCGGTGCTGATCGTTTCCTGAGCTTTTTTG
>CAYNJG010000382.1:0-4472 GCA_964397295.1 uncultured Pirellulaceae bacterium | reverse complement strand
TACAGCGGCATCAAGTTCTTCTACACGCACACGTGTCCTCGCAATTGGAACTTACTTCGCAAGCTCAAGATTCCTCGGCAGAAGACGATGCCTGATGTGCTCACGATCGGTGAAGTACATCAACTGATTGCAGAAGTCCGACAGCCTCGATTGCGAGTCTACTTTTGGACCGTTTATACGCTGGGACTGCGATTGGAAGAAGCACTGAACCTGCACGTCGGTGATATCGACTCGAAGCGGATGATGGTGCACGTCCATCGCGGTAAAGGCGCGAAGGATCGCTTTCTGCCACTGCCGACGAGCACGCTGCAAGGGCTTCGTGGCTACTGGACGACGCACCGCAATCCGTTGCTACTGTTTCCTGCTGTCGGTCGCGGCAAGCAGAACGCCAGCTCGACTTCGCGAACGATGGATACTTCGACAATACAAGGTTGCATGAAGCGCGTGGTGAAGCGACTGGGTTTTAAAAAAGAGTTTCTACACACACGCTGCGTCACAGCGTAGCCACGCATCTGTTCGAAGCTGGCGTTTCGCTGCGCTGGCTGCAGAAGTTCCTCGGCCATAGCAATCTGCAGACCACGTTGCTCTATCTGCATCTGACCGACGACGGCGCCGAAGTGGGAAGAGCGAAGCTCGATGAACTGGCTCAGTGCAATGACCTGTTCAACTTATTCGAACAGCCACGATGATCTGGGGGAAGCAAGTCGCAGAAGCCTCCGTTGCCGGCGCGCTGCGTCAACACAGCACGGAGTACCTGGCGAAGTTCGCGGCAAGAATGCCTGTCGAGCATAAACGGGTGCTGGCGTTTATCACGCGTTGTCGTACGGGAGAACTCGGTCACTTGCACTACCGATGTGATTCGTGCGAGCGGACTCACTGGGTGGGGAGAAGCTGTGGCAACCGACATTGCCCCAACTGCCAGCAAGAGAAGACGCAAGTCTGGCTTGCTGCGCGGATGCGTGAGCTGTTGCCGACGCATTACTTCCTTGTCACGTTCACCGTGCCGGGAGCATTGCGTCGTTGCGTTCGCTCCAACCAACGAACTTGCTACGCGGCACTCTTCGATGCGACCAGCGCGACACTTGTCGAGATGGCTTCCAAGAAAAAGTTCGTTGGCACTGATCGCATGGGATTCTTCGGAGTGCTGCACACATGGGGACGTGACTTCACGACTTACAACCCCCACGTGCCCGTTGCTTGCTACGCACTTTGTGGTTCCCGGCGGAGGTGTCTCCGCCGATGGCAGCAAGTGGATGGCTAGCCCAGAGAATTTTCTCTTGGTGGAGAAAGCAGCGTCGCCAGTCTTCGCTGGCAAGTTCCGAACGGAGATGGAAAAGGCCGGCTTAGACCACGAGTTCAAGGCGGCTGACGCCAAAGCTTGGTTCGGCTCTTGGAACGTGGATGTCGAAGCCGTGGGTGACGGAAGAAGTACGCTCAAGTACTTGGCTCCTTATGTGTATCGCGTGGCGATCAGTGACAACCGCATCTTGCAAGTCACTGACACGCACGTGAAGTATCGTTTCACGCCCTCCGGCCAGAGGCGATCACGCACGCGCGAAGTCACCGGACACGATTTCGTACGTGGCTTCTTGCAACACGTCCTACCGAAGGGATTTCAACGCATCCGTTACTACGGCTTCTTGAGTCCCAACAGCAAACTAACGTTGGGCTGGGTGAAGATGTTGGTGTGGTTCTATCGCGGTTGGTGTTACTGGCTGGCTCGGCAAGCCGAGCATGAAGAGTCACCAAAGCGACTCTGCCGCGAATGCGGCGGCGAGATGCACCTGATCGCAATCACCAACGGTAGCGGAGCAGTACTCTGGTCCAAAGCACTGCCCGAACATTCCGTAGCTTACCACGACTCTGGTTGATCTCGCTCGAAAGCAAGGACGCTCTCCACTCCCACCCAACTCGCGAAACACCCGATCGCCGAGTTCCTTCACGCTGCGCGTTGATCGAGAAAGAACGAAAAACACACGCGGCGATCAGCTACTACGGGCTCCTTGAACCAAGCGTTTGAGCTTCGGCTCGAACAATCAAGCCACAAAGCACTCAAAGAAAAGCAAACAACTCCGCTCCAACATTAGAAATTGAGGCGTCGCGAAGTCAAACGCTCATTTGTTATGCCTTTTTGGGCCGCTCTCCCAAACATAACGAGAAGCTACTTGACGCGTAGCCTAATACGATCGGATTGTTATGCAGCGAATTCTCACAACCAGTTAGCGTGACGACTGGAGTAGGTTGGCCATTATCGTACCAGATCGATTTACCATCCGGAAATAGTTGAATGTGCGAGCGGTAGCAAGGACCTCGTATGCTATGTGAGCAGCAGTTGCCGCAAAGCGAACCTTGATACTCGCCATGTATTGGCGACTAGTCACGGCTAGTACCGTTTGATAATCCAGAAGGCCAACGTCCCGATTGACAGTGCGATGACGGCTTCCGCCAGTTCGGCAATTGGCGAAAAGTCTTGGCCCTCTATGAGTGCAGAAATGATCGCGGATGCAACTAAATAGGTTGAGCAAAAAGCAATGAAGAGCCGCCAAGTTATAGGTTGCGTGTTTTTTGCGTTGTCCACAGACGGCTCCGGTCTATCGATGATGATTGTCCTTCAAACAATAGCTCACTCGTGGTAACGGGCGAGAAAAAGGGGCTGGCAATGGCCATAGAAACGAAGCGGCGAAAGACTCGCAACGGCTACTGATGAAATCGACATCAGTTCGTAGGAACGCTAACCAACAGGCTACTCAGTTTGCGTTAACCGGGCACGAAGAGTGGACTATGTGTACAGGACGGACGTGTTTGAGTGTTCCGCGTTCCTGCCGTTGTTATGTGGCATTCTGCGCGGCGTTGCAGCCTGAATTTTGGTCCCCAGCGTCGGAGATACAGCGAGTAGCAAAACCGCCGACTGTAGCAACGAGAAGTGTAAACAATGACTGTCCTGCAACAAGATATGTTAGGTATGTGTAGCCACCCGGTGTCGAGGCGTATGGCAAGTTGCGCCAGATGCCCGGCATGGTTGTAATTTCAGCTACGTCATGCCCAAGTGCATGACCAGCCAAGTCAAGAAGTTGTCGCGTGAGAATGAACTCTCCCGTGTTGTCATCGAACCATGGTGCCAAGGTCAGGATCATGTGGCCCCATCCGAACAGCGAGAACCCCATCCAGAAAATACGGGAGCGATCGCGACGACATGCGATGGCAACCAAACCCATTGCGAGCACGGCCATGGTCAGCGTCCATAGGGCACTCGCCCAAAGGAATGATGGCTTGGCAAGAGCCGCACAGGCCACCGCGATGAACGCGGTAACTGCGAAGACTGCTCGAATTGACAATTGAACGCTATTCATTTTCAAAAGTCCCGTTATCCGCCGTGCCCAATTGCCACACGTAGCCTAGTACGATCCGTTTGTCATCTGGCGATGCGGCTTTGGTTTATTCGAATTCCAGCCCAGGATTTTATACTGCCAAAAACTTGGATCAATCGTCAACCGGCCCAAAGTTCAACAACAGCATCCCCGATTCCGTAGAAGCCGAAATACAGGAAGGCAGAAAGGCATATTGAAAGTACGAACCAAAAGATAGTCGCTAGGCGATTTGTTTTCGATAGTAACACGCCTCGTGTCAGACAAATGGATGTGTTTCCTGCGGTGATCATCCACGCCAATATCAGCAAGAGCACAGTCTCTTGTGAGTCGCGTGCGGCATGTGTGTAGAAACCGTAGATCGGAATTATTGCAATCACGAGACATGCGACTGAGTAAAACGACCACCGCCATTGATGACCAGTGGGCGGCCGGCGCGACGGGCCGCTCGGCGGAACAGTTTTCCGTGGCGAAGGGTACGGGTTGTCTTGCAATTCATTCAAGCCAAATAACGTTTGGGGTAAACGGGACCGAACGAGAGAGTGTGTGTACAAGACCGGCGTATTGAGGTCTCCGGTTCACCCCATGGTTATGTCGCGTTTGCGGAACATTCGTTCGAACAACTCGCGGGAGCGTTGCATGCCGTCAGGCGTCATGGTAACGGATTTGTATTTGGTCTGCGGATCGCTGATGTATCCGTTTTCATGGAGCCGATTCATGATAGACCAGTCGTGGTTTTTCCAAGTACGGCAGCCGAATTCATTTTCGTCGTGAATTGTCATGGCAAGCAGAGCGAGAACGGTCTCTGCAATTTTGTCAGTATCGTATTCGGTAAGTTCGTCCATGTCGTCAATTGTACGGATCCGGTTGAGTTACCGAAAGATTATTGCATTGTTTAACCATCAGGAAATTTTACGCGGTAGCGTTTCATCCGAAACGCGTCGACGTCATCAATTGCGCTCTGAAACGCTCCTGCACCAAACGTTTGGTCGATGTAGAGTTGGGTGCGACTGTTGTACCCTCCTCGATACGACGATTGAGCAGTTGTCGTAATGTCACTGACATGGGTAACGGCAACTGCGAATCGCATTGCAAAGAGTTCGGTCA
>CAYNJG010000381.1:0-4545 GCA_964397295.1 uncultured Pirellulaceae bacterium | reverse complement strand
CCTGGACTTCACCCAGTGATTCCTGGAAGATCTTGCCTGCTTCGTAGCTAACCACAACAGCCAAATCTTCTTTGTGCGCTCGTAAAGCCTCGCCAAATCGCCGAACAAGTTCGCCGCGGCGGGGCGCTGGGACTACTCGCCACGAAAGAAACGAACAGGCCGCTTCCGCAACACAATGACTGGCTTGTGACGGAGTGGCTGCTGCGAATTCGGCGAGCTTAGCCCCATCAATTGGTGACGTTACCGTGATGGGTTGGCCTTCGCCTGCGTGTTGCTTGCCGTCAATCATAATCGCAGTGGGGTTGCCGACGCCAATGCGATCGAGTGCTGGTTGCAACTTCATTTGTTTGGTCCTGTCAGATTATGGTGCGAAATCCCGGTCACTAGGACTGACTGAATCGAGTCGAAGTTTCGGTGTCGTAAGTTTTTCCGAATCGGTTAGCTAGAAATACGTCGAAGTCGACATCTTCTTGCCGGACGAATCCTTGTGTCGGCAGCTTGCCTGTGGCATGCAAATCCACAGCGGTACAAATCCCTGCTGATGTGGTTAGTTGGATACCGCTCCAACGTTCGCCTGCAATTTCGTCAGCGTAGACTTTTCGCGCGTCGCTCATCTGGACGAGGTTGCCGTTGCGCATACCAGAAACGGTGCAAAACGTTACGACCACATCTTGGAACGTAATGGGAACGGAGGACTCCAGCAGGTCCTTAAACATTTCGCGACGTTCACTCATGCGCAATTCGTTGACAAGAAAAACCATCAGGTCACGATGCCCTTGATAGCGAATCGTCTTGTAATTGAGTTCGCGAACTTTGCCATCCAGTGTTTCGCACAGCGTGCCAAGCCCGCCGGACGTGTTGAATGCCTCATAACGAACGCCGTCGAGCGAAAAGTCTTCCAGGCCTTCGAGGGGAAGTACTTCGATTCGATCGTTCTCTTGAATCGCTTCACACGGATTGCAGTACTCATTAATCAAACCGTCGGTCGACCAAGTGAGGTTGTATTTCATTTGGCCGGTTGGAAACTGCGGTAGCGCACCAACACGCATATGAACACGATCAAGCGAATCAAATTGTTTCGTTAGGTGATGTGCAACGATGGAGATAAAGCCCGGTGCGAGCCCGCATTGCGGCATGAAAATCTGGCCGGGACCAGCTTGCTTAGCAACTTTACGCACCGCCCGCGTGGTTTCAACGTCCTCGGTCAAGTCGAAGTAGCTGGTATTCGTTTCAAGTGCGCACTTTGCGATCAATGGGTTGAATCGAAAGCTCAACGCCGAAATGACGAGGTCCATTTCCTTCATTGCGGACGATAGGTCCGATGAGCTCGTGGCATCTAACTGTCGCACGGGTATTCCGCGTAATTTGTGAATGCGGTCGAGTGCCTGTTGGTCATAGTCCGCGACGGTGACTTCATAATCACCGCTATCTGCCAACATTTTAGTAATCATGCGCCCGATTTTTCCGGCGCCGAGCAAAAGAACTCGTTTCATCGCGTGCTTCCGAACTTGCTGTTAGATTGCATTGTGTTGAATAATTGTAGATACCGTTCAACGATGTCCCTACGTCAGTTTTCGTCGGGAGTCGAACGGACTGGCCGGGAGATCCTATGAAGTCTACCTCCGAAATCGACCCCAAGCCTTATCAATGGTCTCCGCAGCCGGAAGCCGCCAAATTCGTGCAGGCAAAGATCGATGCCGCCGTTTCTGCCAGCCCTTGGCTCGCGGCATTCAAAGGAAGGCTGCTCAATGAAACAGGTACGCGGCTCGTTGACTGGCTCGACCACGTCGCAGTCGGCAACAGCGATGGATTTGAGTCAGCTGGGTTTCTTCCCACCGAAAACGAAAACGTCTTTCTCAATCAGGCTGGCATCTTTCCTAAGCTGACTGTCGCAAAACATTTAAACGCTGGTGAGAGTCGCGTGGGTGTGAAGGTGGAACGCATTGAGAGCTTTCTTGCCGAACATGAGTCGGACATCACTAAGCACAACGTATTCGGAAAAGATTACGACCAAGTGCGTATCGCCCAGATCGATTTTAAAGACGGCGGGCAGATCTGCATTGTCGAGCGACATGGTGTGCAATCGATGATTCCTGGCCAACACGAAGAGGCCAGCGACACCAGTCAACGAGAAAAAGTACTTCAGTCGTTTCGTAGTCGTGATCGCAGTGATACGGACTCGGAAGGAGCGTTTCGACAAACGGCAGACCGATTCATGAAAGCCGCGTCGAAGGTTGGTAAGAACTACGCATGTGATTTGTTCTTTCAAGCCGAGCGTGAGTATTGGCAAAGCAAGAACAAAGCTGCCCAGATTCAGTTCGGACGGCAAGAAGCGTTGGGCCTGGGGTGGGCGAATCACGACCATCACACGTACCGTTGTAACCGCGTTTGGTTTCGGCCACTGGTTCTAACCTTCGAACTCATGGGGTTTGAATGTCGCGAGCGATTCTATGCTGGCCCGGAGGCAGGCTGGGGCGCGCAGGTTTTAGAACACTCTGGTTGCGGAATCGTAATCTTTGCCGATGTCGATCTAACCGAAAACGAAATCACTGGCGACTTCGCCCACGACGGCCTTGAGATTGGCAAAGAATTCGGCACCGTAGGACTATGGTGTCAGCTGCACGGCGATTCTTTCCTGGCAGCAGGAATGCACCATTTGGAATGCCAGTTCGACTTTGAAGCGGCGCGGACGCAGTTGGCAACCATGGGCATCGAGACAATGGCACCTTTTACCGATTTCCCATTCCTTCGCCAAGCGTTTACGAAAGGCGAAAGCTGGAAAGTCGATCGCGAACGCCTCGACAAGCTGGTAGCAGACGGTGTGATCTCTGAAGAAGACGTTCAACGATTCGATGCGGAGGGCGTGCGCGGCTCCCATCTGGAAATCCTCGAGCGCAACGACGGGTACAAGGGCTTCAACCAAACCGGCGTCAGCAAAATAATTCTGCAGACGAACCCAACACTCGCTGACGAGTGAGAATTTCACTCTAGCCCGGTCGTACTCCGTATACTCTAGCCAACTTTGGCTCAGAACTTCAACTCGCGGCGGATGCGTGCGCGTTTTTGGTTGAGTTTCAGTCCCCACAGTTTATGATGCAGCCCTGCAAAGCGGTCGCTCAAACCACGTGGAGACAAGTCATGAAGTTTTCTTCCGTAGTTGCCTTCGCAACGTTGCTCTTCTTCGCAACCAACTTGTGGGGACAAAATCTGGTCGTCAACGGCGACTTTGAATCTGATACCTATACGGTGTTTCCAGGTTACTCTGGCGGCGGAAACCCAGACAACATTAGCGGCTGGGTCGGCACTGGAAACAATGGCATCAATCCATTTTTCGCAGAACAAAATCCTAGCTCTATTCTCGGGTGGACTCGCAATGAGAACTCATCTGGCCAGATCGGCATCAATCCGATTGTCGATGGATCGTCCCCTTTCGCGGATAATGGCGACGTTGACGGTGGAGTAATGTTTCTGCAGGGCATAGCGTCCGCGTTCCAAGAAGTGCAGGGTCTTACCATCGGCGAAGACTATCTCTTGCAAGTCGAGTACAACGCGAGGAACTGCTGTGGAGACGTACCCGCGGTAGCCTTAGAAATCAACGGCGAACTCTCAGATCAGTTTCCAGATCCAGAAGAATTCGACGCAGATGACATCTTTCCGGTCGAAGACGGGTTCTGGTGGCTGTCCGAAATCGCATTTACTGCGGACGCCGAAACCGTTCTGATCGAATTCTTTACTGAACCACTCGATGGTGGTGATGCAACTTTCACGATCGACAATGTTGAACTGAGGTCGGCAACTGGCGGCGATAATCTGATTGTGAACGGAGACTTCGAAGATAGCCTTGATGCTTTCTCCGTCTTCCCCGGATACTTGGGAACTGGCGGCACCGGCGAATCGTCACCGTTTAACGATAACGGTAACAACGACACGCAAATTGCGTTTCTTCAGAACACAGCGTCGATTGAACAAACCATTGAAGGCTTAACTCCTGGCGTCGAATACACGGTAAGTTTCGACTTTAATGCTCGCAACTGCTGCGGTGGTCTGCCAGTTCCAGAACTGTCAATAGATGACGAACCAATTGACATGTTCAGTGAAGAAGCGGGAGTTGTTGAGCCTGTCGAAGAAGGAGATTGGCACTCGTTCGAGACCACATTCACTGCCGAATCGGATTTTGCTGATATCAGAATCCAAAACGCAAGCGATCAAGACGGCAGTGACTCGTCGTTCCTCATTGACAACGTCTTTGTCGGGCTACCGGTTTCTGGCTGCAATCCAAATACGATGGGAGATATCGACGGCGACGGGACTGTTGCATTTGCCGATTTCCTTATCCTTTCGTCCAACTTTGGCAGTGAAGTACCAGATCACACGTTTGGCGACATTGACTGTGATGGAGAAGTCAACTTCGCAGATTTTCTTATCAACTCTGCAAACTTCGGCGCCAGCGTCTCAGGAACTCAAACCGTACCAGAACCTAGCTCCATATGGATGCTATTATGTGCATGCTGCCTTCTAGTGCGCAGGACACGACGTACCTTAATC
>CAYNJG010000380.1:0-4583 GCA_964397295.1 uncultured Pirellulaceae bacterium | reverse complement strand
ACGGCGGCAGCGATACGGGCACCGTTACCATCGCGTTCAATACACCGACGAACGATCCGCCTATCGCCTCGGATGACGACTATTCTGTGGACGAAGGCGGCTCCATATCCGTAGACGCCGCGTTGGGAGTTTTAAGCAATGACTTGGATGCTGATGGTGACCTCACTTCCATAACGCTTCTGTCCGGACCGACGAACGGAACACTTACATTGAACCAAGACGGATCATTTGACTACAGTCACGATGGCAGTGAAACCACGAGCGACGGATTCAGCTACCAGATCCGTGATAGCCAAGGCGCGACTTCTATCGCAAATGTTGACTTGGCGATCACCCCCGTCAATGACAAACCCGTTGGGGAATCAGAGACATTCACATTGACCCCGGGCCAGCCGTTGGAAGTCGCCGCCGACAATGGGCTATTGGCAAACGATGCTGATATTGACAGTGCAAACCTCCAAGCTCTACTAGCGAGCGAACCAGCAGGCGGAGAACTGATCCTCAACGCGGACGGTTCTCTTTCGTACATACCGGACGCCGGATTCTTCGGAACCGACAGTTTTACATACGTCGCATCCGATGGCATTTCGAATTCGGCAGCTGTAACAGTATTTCTAGAAGTCCCGCTAATTGCGCCACCGGTGCAAAGCCCGGATCTAGAACCGAACGACGACATTCCAGACGACGAACGCATCGACGACACAATGGATGAAGCGGAAGACGATTCGAAATCGAAATCTGAAGACCGCGACAAAACCACGCCCATAGCTTCGGATGCTCCGTCTCCTAACGGCGGACTCGGACGTATTTCGCAAGCGCCCGAACGTGGCATTGGCAACACTACCAACGAGCTAACGAATGGTGCGACGGATACCCTGGGCCTTGAACTGCTTGCCGTCGACGAACTCGAAGATTCTGACGCAGCGTTCGCAACAGTCCGGTCGACCTACGTCGCGCATCAGCTGAGAGAAGGCTTCAAGGCAGCCATCGGTTCACTATCTGGTTTCGATTTCACGCTCTCAGACACGCTCGCAATCGAAGACTTGGTGCCGTATGGTCACTTGCTTTCCCTGCAAGACCAAATCAGCTCAAGCCTTTCGGCTCGCAAAGCTGCATTCGGTACGGCAGTCCTTGGTTCAGCGGTGACAGCCAGCTACGTCGTCTGGTCAGTACGGGGCGGCTACCTGTTTGCCACACTCATCACCGCGGCACCGGCATGGAAAGTATTCGATCCACTGCCCGTGCTTAATATGATGCCTGGTCAGAAGAAACCCAAAGACGACGAATCGCTTGAGGAGCTAGTCAAGCAATCAAATGACAGCACACCGGCAGACACTGACTAGCCCGCAACTTTCAACGTGCGACTAAACTCCACGATAGATTCGGAAGTCGAATCGCCGGGTAAACGGAACACTTGTTCCCGCGGCCGCTTCTCCGCCGCGTGCCCATACGACTTGTCATAGTACTCAAGCAATCCCAGGGCAACGGCGAAGTCATCGCCACGCTCAACCAACTCGCAGAATTGGCGCACCCGCAAGCCGCCCAACTTCTTTGCCAATCGCGTGACAGCGTCTCTTAACGCGGTTCTGTCGAGCTCACCGTATTCCCCAACCAAATTCTGCGCACGCTTTTCGCGAGCAACATCCAAAAAAATTGCCGGTGACTCGCGCATCCGCCACCAAAACGAATCTGGAACGCGCACCTTTCCGATCGAGCGACTCTCATCCTCAAGCCAAATCGGCCGCGACTGGTCGGCTCGAAAGATCTCCATAAACAGATTGTTTTCGAATTGTTCGACGGTTGGTTGCGTTGGAAGCCCAATCCCACCAAACGAAGAACCACGGTGGTTCGCCAGGGCTTCCAGGTCAATGACTTGCTCGCCCATCGCCGCGATCTCATGAAGTCTGTCCGTCTTGCCGGCGCCAGTCATACCCGACAAGATCAACATTGGCCGCTCGAGTGCGAGCATCTTGTGGCCCTTTTGGCGATATGCTTTGTAGCCACCTACGAGAACGAACGGTTTCTGACCGACCTGCTCCAACAACCAAGCGACGCTGGAACTTCGCATACCGCCGCGCCAGCAATGCAAGACGACTTGGCGATCATTCGCAACGGCAAGCAACTCTTCCGCCAGCGATCGCATTTTTGGCCCGACAATGTCCAACCCCAGCAGAATAGCCTCGTCCTTCCCTTGCTGTTTGTAACATGTGCCAACGCCAGCTCGTTCTTCGTCATCGAACAGCGGCACGTTCACCGCGTGCGGAATATGCCCCGCTGCAAATTCCGAGGGCGAACGAACATCGACAACGCAATGGTCACCCCGGCGAGCGGCGACTAAATCGAGGAAGTTGTCAATAGTGATACGATTTGGCAATTGAAAGCAATCAGCGAGAATATACGCACGGTGAAAAGCGAGCCAGATCTGCCTACCGGCCGTTATGGCGTCCATCGGCTTGCGGTTAGGGACATTTTAGCGGCTCCTTGCCATCACACGGATGACAAATCGCCGTTCACAACGATAATGTCCAATATCAAACAAAAGAAAGAGCATGGAGGTAGCAAGAAATGCGAGTCGCTATCAGTGGAGCGTCAGGACTAGTTGGAACGGCGCTACGAAAAAAACTCGAGCAAGCGGACCACAAAATTATTCCGATGGTGCGAAAGCAATCGTCGGGCGAGGAGATCTTCTGGAACCCCTCGAGTGGAAGAATTGACACCCAGATGTTCGAGAGCATCGATGTCGTCGTTCACCTTGCGGGCGAGAGCATCGCAGAAGGTCGCTGGAACTCAGAGAAGAAGCAGCGGATTCGTGACAGCCGCGTAAAAGGTACCGCATTAATCGCCGACACGATTGCCGGACTCACCAACAAACCCAAAGTTTTCGTCTGTGCTTCCGCGATTGGCTTCTACGGCGATGGCCGCACGGAGTCGATGGATGAATCGGCTGGACCCGGCGACGGCTTCTTGGCTGACGTTTGCAAAGAATGGGAAGCGGCATGCAAACCAGCGATCAGCGCCGGCATTCGGACTGTCCAAACTCGTTTTGGCGTTATCCTCAGCAAGGACGGCGGTGCACTTTCGAAGATGCTCTTTCCGTTCAAGATGGGAGGCGGCGGGATCGTTGGTAGCGGAAACCAAGTCTGGAGCTGGATCTCCATTGACGACACCATCGGAGCAATCGTCCACGCCATTGAAAACGAATCGGTGAGCGGCCCCATCAATGTCACCGCGCCAAACGCCAGCACGAACGCGGAATTCACAAAATCGCTCGGACACGTACTAGGACGTCCCACGCTCGTTCCGCTACCGGCATTTGCAGCGAGGCTCGTACTCGGAGAGATGGCCGACGCACTGCTGCTTGCGAGTTCTCGAGTAATTCCAAAAAAGCTCGAAGAAACCGGGTACAAGTTTCAGCATGAGCACCTAGAACCGGCACTGCGGCATTTGTTAAAGTGAGCGGTCTTTCACTCGCGTGGAAAACCCGCAGGACTCCGATGTCACCGTTGCCGATCCTCAATATTGCTGCCTATAAGTTTGTACAACTCGACTTCCTTGGTCGACGACGACGCGAGCTGCGCGAATTCTGCGATGCTCGTGATTTACGCGGCACGATCTTGCTCAGCACCGAAGGCATCAATCTTTTTCTCGCCGGTCAAGACAACGCCGTCGAGGAGCTGATTGAGGAACTGCAGTCTGACCCCATTATTGGAGAGCTCGACGTCAAGCGAAGTCGTAGTGTTGACATTCCATTCCGCCGAATGCTGGTCAAGATCAAGCAAGAGATCATTGCCTTCAACGTGGACGGCATCCAACCTGAGCAACGGACATCTCCGAAGCTTAAACCGTCTGAATTGAAAACGTGGCTGGACGAAGACCGCGACGTTCTAATGCTGGATGTCCGCAACGACTACGAAGTGGAGCTTGGTACGTTCGATGGGGCCAAAGCAATCGGCGTCGATCACTTCCGGCATTTTCCGGATGCGGTTCAAGGATTGCCCGACGAACTCAAATCCAAAACGATTGTGATGTTTTGCACCGGCGGAATTCGTTGCGAAAAAGCCGGCCCCATGATGGAACAAGCGGGCTTCAAAGATGTCTATCAATTGGACGGCGGAATCCTGAAGTACTTCGAAGACTGCGGCGGCCAGCATTACGATGGCGAGTGCTTCGTGTTTGACCAACGCGTGTCACTGGACAGTGAACTCCAGGAAACCGACACGACGATGTGCTTCGCCTGCCAAGCAACGTTGTCCAAAGATGACCAAGACTCGCCAAAGTACGATCCGCCGAAAAGCTGCCCTCACTGCTACCAACCCGAAGACGAGTTGCAAGCCGAACTGCTCGAATCTCGAAAACAACAGATCCTTGCGGTAACGTCACCACTACCCGGAAGTATCCCGTATGAAAACCGTCGGCCGCTAAACGTACCCCAACGCTGCGACGGATTCGAAACGCTTAAACTGCTCGAAACCATGCATCCGCACGTCGAACGCGACAAATGGATCAAATGGCTCGCCGAAGGCCAGTTCGTACGTAACGAACAGCAGGGCGATGTACAACTGGCTGCAGATACTACCGTTCGA
>CAYNJG010000379.1:0-4591 GCA_964397295.1 uncultured Pirellulaceae bacterium | reverse complement strand
TACCTGCAGCATCTAGCAAACTCGCGGCGTGATTCGCGGCGTCCCTTTCGTCTTGCGTCAGCACAAATGGATGCGCCGTTCCACCAGCGTGGAGGTTCGCGCGGAAATCGTCGGCAGCAGGATGCCTCTCGATCCCGGCGACGTGTCCGTCCTTTTCCAGAATCTGACCATCGAGCACAAGCACGCGACGATCTCCTTCGTGCTGAGCGTCTACAAAATGCTGCGCGACAACTGTGGTGCCCTTGAATCGAGCCGATAGTTTTTCGCCGAGCGATTCTGTTGCTTGATTGACCCGAATCACATCGTTGCCGCGCGAACCAATCAGCGGTTTTACGACACAGTCCACCGGTGCGCTTGTGACGAAGTCGCAGATTTCGTCGCGCTGATTCGAAATCAGCATGGCGGGTCTATGCTTTGCGTCGATCAGTGACAGCGAAGATTTGCTGGCAAAGTAAGAGAGCTTCGCGGCAGCGTTGATCACCGGAATACCGCGCGATGACATAATCTCGGCCAAGTTCAAAAACGTTTGATGTAGCTCTCGTCGTTCGATATCTCGTCCAGGATTGGTGCGAATCATCACCAAGGTTTTTGGATCGATTTCGGCGTGTGAAAACGTCGAACGTTTTTGTGCGACCTGTTCAATCGATTCGGATGTTTCGCAATCCATTGGACATACAAGGCCACGTACGCGAAACATGAGCTCGGACGCGGCTGACTGAATCGAAAGCCCATCTATTTCAGCTACGGTGACGCGGTAACCTCTTCGAATGAACGACGCGATTAGCAACGCCGTAGTCTGTCGGTGGGTGATTTCCGCGACACGATTGACAAAGAAAACGATGTGTCTCATAGCGGTTTCATCGAAGGGACTTCCTGCTTGCCAGGCGACGCCGAGTGTTCTAGCGAATACTGGCTAACTTTCTCAAAAGCACGTTTTTCTTCTTCGGTCATCAAGACACCCAGGTGCAGAATTCGCTCGCCAGTTTGACCGATCGGGTTGGTGGCATGCCCAATAACGATGCCATCTTCTGGAGCATGGTATTCTCGAATAAGGTCTCCAAAGATGTTGATCTGGGTACCGATCAAGTCACCCTTTTTCACATACTGCGTTACTTTGGGAATAACGTTGATAAGGCCGCCGCGTTCGGCCAATACCCAGTACGATCGGCTGCAAAGAATTGGCGGTTTTGGTTTAGGGGTTGTGCCTTTTTTCTTCGGTACCATTCCGACGTGTTTCAACACGCGACGCATCCCTTGAAGCGTTCTCTTGATTGGGTCTCTTTGAAATTTTTGCGGGTCACAGATCTCCACTGTGATCGCGGGCTTACCCTGTTCTGCGGTAACACCACGAAGTGTGTAGTCGGACGCAGGGTTGTGCACGATGATCTGCGGTTGCATTAAGAATGCCATCTGAGCCGTCATCCGCTGCTTGAGATTCGCGCGAATGTACAACGAGTTGACCCGTCCGCCACTGGCTGTGTGCAGATCGATCAAATAGTCGAAATGGCCCGTAATTCGTTCGACCAATTCATAAGCGTAAACCTGTGAGAGCTTACCGTTCGATTTTCCCGGCATGATATGGTTGAGATCGATGCCATCGGTGAACTCGCGTTGGTGATTCAATAGCCCCGGTAAGTTCGCAGCGATTACACAAACGATTGTTCCTTCCAACGTTTTTAGATTGACTCGTTGTAGCAGGTTGTGAATTACAGGAATGCCATTTAATTCATTTCCGTGAAGCGCCGAAGTCACACCAAAAATGGGTCCATCTTTTTTGCCTCTAGCCACCACGACCGGTGCCTGAATTGGCCTGCCGATTCCGTTTTCTACCAACTCGATGAATAGCCGAGAAAACGCTCCTTTCGGAAGAGACTCGATCTCAAGCTTGTCGACACGCTTTGCGCTTTTAACGTTTTCGTATCCGTTAGGAAAAATGGGATCTGGTTGGTCCACCGTTCACCTTTTGCTCGCTTCTTGCCTTGTGATGCCCCTTGCTAGACGAAAACAACCAACCGCCGAAACGCTTCGATGAGTGAGTGATTGGGGACTCGCTTCGACGTTGCGATCTTCGCAGCGGCGTGTTGGGGTAAAGCCAGTGTCCAATGTGGTCCGGTTGCTTGTCCGAGCTATTCTAGGGCGTTTTGATGATTTCCTCGGCCAGTTTCTCATCCGGGTTCATTGTAAGGAACAGTTTTCGCCGAAACCGCCCCTTCGAATTCACGAGTTCCTGTGACAACTGATCTATGGCGACGATCGACATGACGGTTTGCACGTAGCCTTCGATCAAATCATCCATTCCGATGCCGACTCGGTTGAAATCACGGCTGTCAACAAGAAGCAGACGTGACGGTTCTGTGGCGAACGATCCATCGTTTCGTTTGATCGAAAGATTGGTTCCCAGCATATCCCAAGAAGACTCGCCAGATGGGATGGTCCGTCTCAAAGGCTGTCTTGCCCTGCGCGAGTAAATCGCGACGGGGAAAAAGCCTTTCTCGTTGGCAGCCACCATAAATCGTATATCTGCGACGTAGAGATTCATCTTTTTGTCGGGCATCGTGCCAACGTGGTAGAGCCGACCATCGCGACTCTGCGAACTCCAGCCGGCATTGCCGATGAGTGCCTGAACGATGAATTTGTCGTATTGGTGATCGATCTCCATGAATGCGTCTAGCTCGTCCTGATTTACGATTGTGTAGACGCCTTGGCCTGCGTTCGAATAGGGAACCTTGATAACGGCCACTCCGCCCATTCGATCTACCCAAATGGGAACTTCTTCACGTGCAACATCCCAAATAGTTTCCGGCGTTTCGATTCGCAAGCCATCCTTCTGCGCGCGAGCGTTGTAAAAGTCGTACGCCTTGGCTGCCATCATCTTGTTTCGTCCACCCGCAAGACAGACAAGGGTCGGATTGTACATCATCGTGCGAGTAAGTGGCGGAATGCGATCCCAAGGTCTCTGCGTGACGTAACGAAATGCTGCTCGGATGGGAGTCCACTCGCCATTCGCGTTCACCTCCAAAATCCGATCCGCATTGAATCGGGCGTACGGCGTTTCCGCACCTGTTGGAAACGGAACGAGATGCACATGCTCGCCGGTAATGGTGGCCAGCGTCGCAGCATAGCCAGAGTTCTCCATGTGGTTCTTGTCGTAAAGGACGGCCAAGTCTCCTTTGGGGGCCTTCTTGCGCTTGCGAAGTGCCGGCAAAAACGAATCTTGAAGAACCGTTTGATAGCCAGCCTCTTCCTGTGCCTCGATGTACCGAGGCATCGATTTTTGGCCGGACGGACAGGAGTTCGTCTCGATGATTACAACGCGCCGCATTCCTGTGTCGGTCGTTACGTGGATGAGGTCCGAACCACCCCACTGAAAAAAACGAGGACTAACCGTCAACAGTTCCCGCACTGCCGTTTCGTTAGCTTCCGGATGCAAGTGACAATAACGGCAGACAATGCGCTCGTTACCCATTTCCATTAGGTGACGCACAAGCGGATGCAAATGAGCATTCAATACGCGTGGATAAAAGTGATCTTCAGCGTTGAAGTCACCTGGCGCAATCACCGTTGGAACGTTTATGACGGACATGGGTTGCCTCCCACAAGACGATCGTCTTGCGCCTCGAAATTACATCTGGAATTCGATCTTGAGAGGAACGTTTACGAGAACTTTTTGCCTACTCTTGATTGCGCCATTCTTCCAAAACTTTCGTTCTACACATAGCCGGTAGAGACCGCCTTGGGCTGCTTTTTTTCGTCTTCGTTTTAGGCGTGCCGGAGCAAGATTAAGTCGGCGGCAAGTGTGACCGTCGCGGACGCCAATTCCTCAAGTCGAGACTTCTGCGAAAAACGCACGGCACGATACGTCATCGCCATCGCATCTCGGATTGCATCTGGCTCGAGATCGACCTGATGTTGCCAAATTTTTCGCTCGGCAAGTGCCAAGCCAGACGTCTTCATTTCTTCCACAACGGATTCCCAACGGCTTCGGCGGTGCCCGGTCTGTTGCGTCTGCTCGCGGAGTTCAATCAGATCATTTTCGGCTGGAATAGCAACGATGCAAACTCCGGTTGGTTTGAGCACGCGCGCGATTTCCGTCGCCGGTCGACGTCCGAAAAACGAGATCACTCGATCAACCGACGCACTTGCGGCGGGCAATTCACGGTCTGCGTTCGATAGAACCCACGTTGCCGCGGGCCAATGTCTCGCGGCAAGCTTTATCGCTCGTTTGGAAAGGTCGATGCCGCAAAACCCGTCGGCCTCGTTTGGAAACAGTGCGTGACCAAACGTTCCTTCGCCGCAGCCTAGGTCGAGCGTCCGTGGCGCCTCTTCGGTCACCCCAACGGCCAATGGTTTGATCGCTTCGACCAAGCCAGTCATATGACCACGCGACAACCAGCGTTGTCGCGCGAGAACAGCATCGTCGCAGTCGCCGGCGTTCACCGACTTACGATCTTGAGGTTGCACCAGCGGCCAGTAGCCTTGCTTGGCTCGGTCGAAATGATGACCAGATGCGCAGCGTAGTGCATTCTCTTGCCTATGCAGCAATTCTGTGCATCCTCGGACCGTACAACGAAGTTCAAACATCACACAGGGT
>CAYNJG010000378.1:0-4632 GCA_964397295.1 uncultured Pirellulaceae bacterium | reverse complement strand
GCGTTCTTCTTTGTACTGATAGTGGCGGTAACCGAAATCGCGAAAGTTCGCGTCTAGCATTTCTTCTAGACGCTGTGCCGCGAACTGACGATTCAGCAGGTAGGGATCATCAAGTAGCTTCAGCATCTCCTCCAACGCCCATTGCGAATCTGCTTTTGCGAGTGATTCCACCGCAACCAATCGCGTTGCCTCGCTATTGCTTCTTAGCCAGCCGACCCCTACCGGACCATCGCGATGGGGATAATTCGCTGTGACCACAGAGTCGTCGTAAACCTTCCAAGACTCGGTTTGTGCTGATGAGTTCTTGGATTCTTTTAACCCGTACCAGTTTGCGAGATGCGATAGAGTCCAATCTATTTTTTCCTCCAAATGACAAAGGTTGCAAGCGTTTGGATGATTCGCCTCTAACATCGACGGATCCGTTGGACTAAAAATGAGATGCGTGCGAACGACGTCTTGCATGCCTTCGTTGATTTTTGGCATGTGACAGTTCATACAGCGATCACCAGATGTGCCAGCTGGATGGTGCGTATGCGCAAGGCGTTGCTGTGGCTCATTGAACTGATCGTGGCAAGACAAACATCGTTGATCATCGACCGACGGCGCATCCTTCCATTGTTTGCCGGTCGCTTCGTGAGGATCGTGGCAGTGCACACAAGTGAGACTCGACATCGATTTGTCTTTTGCCAATGCCGGGTCGTAGCAGGATCCACGCATGGCGTCCGAGTACTCGGTTGAGTTCCAAGTAGAGGCTCCGCATGCGAACATACTCCGTCCGCCCGTATGACACTGTGCGCAGGTCCAATTCAGATTGGATTTGCTGCGGCCCCAAACCGACTTCGCGTTATCACCGAGCACGGCAACGTGCTGCCCCGCGGGATAAAACCTTGGCAGCAATTGTTCATGCTCGGCGTGAAATTTCGCGCCGTTGTGACAACCTTCGCACGTAACGCCCAGTGCTGCGGCGTGTTTTTCGGCAGGCAAGTCGTCCATCACGGCTAACGCCTGCTTCACTTTGCCCGCTTTGTCTTTGCCGTAATAGTCCGCCCACTCGAGAACCTTCGGATGGTTTTGTTGCAAAAAACTCATGCCATCGTAGACGATCTCGTGGGGTGAATATGCAGCGAGTCTCATGCGTCCCACGGATCTCAACAATCGATCGCCAGCCGGTTGAGTTGTGTGACATGACGCGCAGCTTCGGTCGTAAGGGCGATTCGCCGGATGCAAAAAAGGATCGTGCCTTTGATCGTCGGGCAACTCAAGATCGACGTGAATGACCGGAACCCATTCTTTCTTTTCAAGCCAGTAACCAAACGGCAATACGAAATCGATTTGCCGCACGGGGTGATTGTCTCGGTCAGGACCTTCGAGCAACTTACCGACGTAGTACTGTTGAAACCGTGAACCGATCGTGCGATTGATACCATAGACTCGAGTGATAGTATCCCGTTCGAGACGCATGCGGTGTTGGCCGTCCGCCATGAAAAACGTCGCTGTTCCCCCGCGATATTGAATCGTCGCATTGGATGAAAAGTCGCCAAGCACCGTATTTGCGTCAGCTTTGGCGTTCATCCAACGATGTGGATGCACTGACCACGCGTCGTAGTTCTTCGGGTGGCAAGATTTGCACGCATCAGCGCCCGCGTAATCCTCGCGACGCAGATTGCTAATGTTCTCGTCAGACGGGACTGCCATTGCTCGAAGTGCAGCTGGGATCTCTCCCCAAACGAATCTTGCTTTCGTTTCGTTTTCTGTCGGAGCCCATATCGGATGTTCGGTGAAGGAAAGAACTCCCGGCGACGTTGGAATCTTGGCTGTCGCGGTGAGCTGGCTGGCGAGACTGCTATTCTTTGCCTGACGACGGCGGCGGTTGGGTGGCCTGGTTCCGCCGTCACGCGCCGGCATTGTTGGTGGGGCGTCCCCAGACGCAGCGTCTTGCGTCGTAGGTGAAGAGATCGGCGGCAATTCGTCAACAACTTTGCCGGAATTAGTCTTCGGTGCCGAGGCTGATTTTCTAGCCGCTGGCTGCTCCTTATTGTTAGCAACATTTATCGCAACAAGTATGATCGATGCCACAAATACAACGAGCAGTACGAACCGAGGAACGAAACTTCCTCCACTTTGATTTTGCGGTGACGAAGAAGGCAACCGTTGCTTTTGTCGCCGATTCTTTTTTCGTTTGCGTGATTGCGACATCTATTTGAAATCTTGGACGAACCGATCGATACGAGAACATAGTTAGTATACCGCTGTTTGTTTTGCTGACGCGAGTTAGCTGCCCTTCGACCAGCGTTCTAGTTAAACTAGTTTGATGACAATCCGAACGTCAAACAATCCGCGACGGACTCTATTTCTCGTTGCTCTGGTCGCAGCACTTTGCATTTGTTGGTACCTCACGCCAACTTCGACAGTCGGACTATTTCAAAATTCGCTGAAACTAGCGTTGCTAAGCGGCTTAGTTGCACTGCCTCTAAGTAGCTTGCTCGCTTTTTTTATGGCTAGGTTCGAAATCCCTGGTCGACGATTCATTGACGGTTGTCTGCTTGTGTTGTTGTTAATGCCGCTTTATGTGCAACTTGCCGCCTGGGAAGCAGGTTTCGGTCGCGGTGGTTGGTACTCGACGTTGATCGCGGAACAATTGAGCGATCCGCCGCTCGAAGGATTACGAGGCTCGGTCTGGGTACACGCGATGGCGGCTATTCCGTGGTTGTATGGGGTCTTCCGACTCGGCTTGGAATCGATACCGAGTACCTACGAAGACGCGGCACGCATCGACGGTAGTGCGTGGCAAGTGTTTCGGCATGTCACGTTGCCGTTGACTTTACCTGTTTTTGTTGGCGGCGCGTTATTTGTTGGAATCGTGACGATGACGGAAATCACTGTGACGGATCGATATCAATTTCGCAGCTATGCCGAAGTGATCTACAGTGAGTTTGCTTTGGGCTTCGACAAACTGCCGGTCGAAATTGCCTCTGTGCCGTTGAACTTGGCGATGTTGGTATTGGTAGGACTTAGCTTTTGCGTCTTAACTGGCGGTCGCCTCGTCCACGCGACACCCAATTCTCGACGGCAACGCCTGAAAACGACACAACCTTGGCCGTTTGCTTTTGTGATCGTGATGATCATGATGCTACTTGGAGTGCCACTTGCCAATTTGCTCTATCAAGCTGGAATTGAAGTTGAGCAAATCGGTGACCAACGTCATCGCGTCTGGTCGTTCTCGAAGTGTGTATCGTTGATTGCGAAGAGTCCGATTTCTTACCAAGAAGAACTGGCGTGGACAGCCGTTTTGTCGCAGTTGAGCATTCTCAGTTCGATCTCCATTGCAACTTTGTGGGCGTGGTGGTCTCACGGTCGAAAAATACGGCAATGGATTGGCCTCGTGATCTGCGTGATCTGTTTCGCAACACCAGGCACACTAATCAGTTTAGCGATCATGCGAACGCTCAATCATCCTAACTCGCTGATGATTTGGCTCTATGACGACACCTTGGCCGCACCGTGGCTGGCACTGACAATCAAATGCTTACCGTTTGCTTGCCTCTTGCTGTGGCAAGGCATGCGAACGATTCCGCAGAGCGTATTGGACGCCGCACGCATCGATGGGGCAAGTTCCATATCAACGTTTTGGCGCATTGTGCTACCGCTACTTCGACCGAACATAATCTGTGCGGCGCTGATTTGTTTGGCGGTCTCTATCGGTGAACTCAGTGCGAGCCTGCTGGTATTGCCGCCGAGCGTAACAACCGTCTCAAAACGCATCTTTAGCCTGATTCACTACGGTGCCGAAGACCAACTCGCGGGTCTCTGTTTGTCTTGTGTGATCGTCATGATGTGCCTGTCCTGGGCAACTCGTGCGGCAATTGGCGGGCTATCACGCAGCCAATTGTAAATTGGTGACCCGTTTCGGCAGGGCTTGCGTATAATGGAGTTCAAGAAGATTCTGACGAATCAAAGATGGGGCACCATGAGTTGGATAGCGTTTAGAGTTTGCTTGCTTGGGTTAGCTGTTGTGCTAATTATGCATGGCCATCCCGGCAATGCGTTGGCGCAAGAAGCGAAACAAGAAGAAGTGAAATTCGAGCAGAACGGACAACAGTATTTTGCTCTCGGCAACGTATTGGTCGAAGCCGAAGATGGCGGCATTCTTTTCGAGGCGCAGAACCAAACGATTTGGCCACTGCAGCCGGACGAGATTCAAAAACGCGAACAGATCACAAAGCCGACAAAACCGCTCACTCGAAAGCAGCTGGCTCAAGAAGTACTGAAGGAATTGCCACGCGGCTTCAAAGTTCACGAGACGAATCACTACATCATTTGCTACAACACTTCTCCCGCTTACGCCGAATGGGCTGGAGCATTGTTCGAGCGACTTCATCGCGCGTTCAACAATTACTGGTCCCGAAGAGATCTAGATTTAGAAGAAACGCCGCCACTGATTGCGTGCGTCTTTCGCGACAAGAAGACTTACGAAGCTTACGGTCGCAAAGAACTGGGGCCCGCGATCGAAAAAATCTTGGGCTACTACAGCTTCAAGACGAATCGGATCGCGATGTACGATCTGCTGGAAGGCAGACGCACTCGATCCGCGTCACAGATCAATTCAATGCTGCGAACTGAACGCACCGTAGC
>CAYNJG010000377.1:0-4639 GCA_964397295.1 uncultured Pirellulaceae bacterium | reverse complement strand
GAATATCAGGATCCGTCATAGGCAACCACAGCCAGTAGATCCTCATCTAGCAGTGTGGTTGGGCGATCCTTGCCCGAGTTTTCCCTGCGGCGAAGCGTGATAGTCCGCCTGTTAGGCGTTAGCGAACGCGGGTCAATGCGCGCACTTATCTCGCAAAGGAACTTACCCTATGAAAACGAGAATGGTCGGATCTGAAACCACGATCGCTGAAAACCATGCCGTCCAAGATTGGTCTGGGACGGTTATACAAATGATTCACATGCGAAGTCGCCCCGATTGCCCGATTCAATTGCGGAGTAGGTATTTTCGCAGTTCGTCCAACGCCTGTTTAGCGGTTCGCGGTTGGATGATTTCAGGGTGACCAGCGAAGCGGCGTCCAACGACCTCAGTTGATTTCTGCGTGGCGGTCCCAATGAACACTCTGGCGTTCTGGGATTTCGTGTCGCGAGGAAAGGGGCCTATCGAAATCCCGTAGTCGGCACCCGCCCGCTGCTTCGCCGATAGTGCCATTGCTTTTACAAAGTCCGGCGACTCCGAATCACCATCGACATCCAGCAGTCTCTTTGCTGCACCGCTATCGCAGATTAGAAATCCCCCAGCGAACGCGGCGGGCGAACTTTCCTTCAGCCAATTCGCCACCCAACCGCCACTCCCCCAATCAGCAACGGCAACAGTTTGCTTTCGCTCCGCCAGCAAACGCCCAACGACATGCTGCAGCTCGTCATCTTCTTCGCCAAACACTATTTCACCCAGCGTCTCGCGAATCGTATCGACCGTTGGTTGAATGAGCTTGCGAAAGCTCGCCTCGTCCGGCGCCTGTGCTGAGGCACGTAGCGTAATGGTTGCTCTCGAAACGGTGATGCCAACGGTTGGTACACGCCCACGCTTAACAAGATCCGGAAGCATCGCTTCCAGCGCGCTCTCGCCGGTACCAAAACATTTCAGACGATAGTGAAAAACGGGTTGAAGCTGTCCACTGAATTGCTCGAGCAACCGCGGCCTCACCGTTTCGGCCCACATCTCCTTCATTTCTGCCGGCACGCCCGGAAGTGCAAACAGGCGGCACGTGTCGGTGGTCAAGTCCACGCCAGGAGCGGTACCATTCGGGTTTGACACAGCAAGGCTACCTTCAGGAAACATGGCCTGGACGCGATTGCGTTCTGGCATCTCACGTCCCCGACTTTCGAACATGTGCTTAATCATGTCGAGCGACGCTTGATCCAAATGGAGCGGTCGCTCGAAAGCTTGGGCCATACACTCCCGGGTCAGATCGTCTGCGGTAGGTCCCAAGCCTCCGGTCGCTACCACGACATCTACTCGCTGAGCTGCCTCACGAAAAGCCGCGATGTTTGACCCCAGATCATCGGCGACGGTTGTGTGAAACAAAGTTCGAATACCCAAATCGCCAAGCTGTTGGCTGAGCCATTGGCTATTCGTATCCAGACGCTGTCCGCTAGTGAGTTCATCACCGATCGCGATGACCTCGGCACGCAGAGAAGTTTCTTCAGGCACTGTTTTGACTTCAGGTTTGCATCGAGCTCAGAATTAGGTCGCTGCAAGCCAGACAGGTAACACACCAGAGGCAAACAGGCTATTTGCGAGCAACCGCGTCCTCAACGAAAAACGTCGCGCGGCTGACCTTTCCCAACAACTCGGAAACCGAGAACGGCTTTTCCATTGTCAGAACCACGTTGGGCAAAGCCAGGAATTCGTTCAGGTTGGTATTACTAAAGCCGCTCATCATAACGATGGGAACGCTGATGCCAAGTTCGCTGATGCGATCCACTACAGCTTTGCCACCCATTTCGGGCATCACGACATCCAACAGAACACAATCGATCGCATCGTGATTTTCCGCGATGTAGGGAATTGCTTCGCCCCCGGAAGAGAACGTTTTCACGTTCCATTGCTCTGACGCGAAAGCCCGTGAAATCACATCTCGGATGCTAGGCTCATCGTCGATCACAACCAGCACGCCTTGCTTTGCGAGGCGTGGCGCCACACTGTCAGTATCGGCCGTTGCACAAACTTCATCCGATTGCGTCAACAACACTCGCATCGTCGTGCCTACACCCGGCTTGCTCGAACAACGAATCAGGCCATCTTGGCGATTTACCAAACCGTAAACCACAGCCAGCCCCATGCCTCGGCCGCTTGGCTTTTTACGATAAAACGGCTCGAAGATTTTCGACACTTCTTCTTCGGTCATACCAACACCATGGTCTTCGACCTCGATGAAGACAAATTCATCACCTTCCGTTCGTCGACCAACCAATTCACAATCCGCGGCAACATCGTGGACCGTTTCAAGCCCCACTCTGACAACGACCGGTTGCGTACTTTCCTCACAAGCATCGCGAGCGTTACTGACCAAATTCAAAAGTATCTGTTCAAGCTGTGTCGGATCGACAGACGCGAACGCTTTTTCGAGTTGGAAGTCGCACTCAACAGTCGAATCTAAATTGGCTCCAGAATTGAATATCGGTTGCAGACCTTTCACCAATTCCACCACATTGACATTGGTGCGTGCAGTCGGCTCTCGTCCTGCATAGGCCAGCATTTTCCGACTGAGGTCCGTGGCAGTTTCTGCGGATTTCAGAATACCGTCAATGCAGCGAGTTTGTAAGTCTCTGTTCAGTTCGGGACGCTGCAGAAGTTGCGCGTTGCAGACGACTCCAACGAGCAAGTTATTGAAGTCATGGGCAATGCCGCCAGCGAGCAGACCAAGGCTGTCCATTCGCTCGACACGTGCGACACGTTGCTCGAGTGACTCACGGATTGCTCGGTTTTGATCGCCAACTTCCATCTCTTCCTTCAAACGCGCATTCACATCTCGCAACGTGCGATTGATTTTCGTCATGCGAAGATGATTCCGCCACAAGATCGCCGCAAACCCAGCGAGAAAACAGCACGTAAACGACGCTACCCACTTAGAAACACTGGATAGTTTTTTAAGAGCATTTTGCTTTTCATGCGCCAGCAACTCTGCGGCTTTTTCTTGCTCCATAAGGAGACGTTCGAGTTCCAAACCAGGGTCTTGAGACTCAACTCCGGTAGGTTTCAACCCATTCGACTCAGCATGGGCAACCAGCGCACAGAAGGTGCAGGACAAAGCAACAAACGCCAAGGCGACTACAATGGATCTATGCATTAAGACGAATATGTGCTTGAAGCTCATAGATCTATTCTAATGCTGCAACCGACTCGATGTTGTAATATCCGCGTGCTGGCGATCAGTTTTCAGCTAACCGCAACGACTGCGCGTAATTGCGAAATCATATCGCGGGTCGCCTGCTCGACTGCCTTTTGCCAGTCGGACTTGCCAATCTCTTTGTACTCATCACGTTGATTGGCAAATATAATCGCGCGCGAACTGTTGACCAACGCACCCAATCCGTTGGCATCGAACCCTGCCGCTACGTCGCTCGCTGTTCCGCCCTGACTTCCAAAACCGGGAATCAATAGCATCGAGTGCGGCATGCGTTTCCTCAGTTGAGAAAGTTCGTCCGGGTAAGTTGCACCGACAACGGCTCCGACACTTCCATAGCCGCAAGTACCAACCGTTTCGACTGCTAGCGACTCGACATGGTCTGCGACGTGCTCGTAGATTTTGCTTTCTTCTGCCGTCAGATCTTGAAAACGCTTGCCGCCCGGGTTCGAAGTTTTTACCAACACAAAAATGCCGGCATCGTGGTTTGTCGCGCGGTTTACGAATGGCGTCAAACTATCGTCACCTAAGTAAGGGCTGACCGTTAACGCATCGGCGCCGAACGGCGAGTCAGCGCCGAGATAGGCGGCCGCGTAGGCTTCGGCCGTCGAGCCGATATCGTTGCGTTTGCCGTCGAGAATGACCAGCAATCCACGCTGCCTTGCGTAGCTAACGACGGACTGCAACGCTAGCATTCCAGGAGGCCCGAGCTGCTCGAAAAAGGCGGCCTGCGGTTTGGTCGCAGGAACTAAGTCCGCGACGACGTCGATCACGCCCTTGCAGAATTCGGTGTAGGCACTCGCGATATCCGCCAGCGAATCACTGGCCGGCTGACAAGGCCCTGGCAAGTTAGCGACTCTGGGATCCAATCCCACGAGAACTCCATTGCCTTTGTCTTGAATGGCGGACGCCAATCGGTCTGCAAAGTTGGCCATTTATTTGCTTTTCGAAGTCATTTTCGCGAACTTAATCGCGACAGTTTACAAGGAACCATCCGTAAACGGCAGCCCGCGAAGACCCGGCAAATAAATCGACGTAAGGTTTTCTTGCGCAATTCGTCGGATAGACAACAAACATGTTTGGGGAATAATCGCCTCATTAAACCACGATCAAACCATCCTCATCGAGCAATCAAGAGCCATGAAACGTGCCCTTCAAAATCAGATGACTTTTTTCTTTTTAGTGTTGGTCAGTTGCTCGCTTGTCAGCAAAACCAACGCTGGACAAAAGGCTTACCTTGGCAACAAGGCTCCTTCGCAGAAAGCGTCTTTTGATCGTTTCGATCATAAGCCTTGGGATACGTTACTGAAAAAGTATGTCGACAAAGATGGTCTCGTGAATTACCGAGCCCTAAAGGCATCGACGCAAGACATGGCAGTACTCGATCAGTACTTACAACAACTTTCCAGCGCTGCTCCCGAAGTGAAGGCG
>CAYNJG010000376.1:0-4708 GCA_964397295.1 uncultured Pirellulaceae bacterium | reverse complement strand
CGCAACCGATTCACTCACACCGACGCCCCGCGCGTTGGGAATGGGGCATGTGTTAGCTGACTTCAACCAAGACGGGAAACTCGATTTCCTGATGGTCGGCGTAAGCTCAGCGGTTGGCCGACGGCTAGATGCAATGGAACTCGGGCGCGATGACTTCCCCGAACACAATCGTATGCGAGCTGCCCTCAGTCGCGGCAATCGTCTGTACTTGAACGAATCGACGGCAAGCGAATTAAAATTCACGGAAGCCAAATTCGCCAAGGCATCACCTCGCAACGATTGGCCGTGGAGCGCTACCGCACTCGACTACGATCGAGATGGAGATACGGACGTCTTCGCAACGAACGGCCAAATCAGCGGCAAGTCTGTGCTCGATTACGACGCGAGATTCTGGTGTCACGACATTTACTTCAATGCGAAAGATCGACCCACAAATATCATTCGTTTCTTTGCCATGCGAATGCGTCCGGCGATTGGCAAAGTACTCTCGTGGCACGGTTTTGAGCACAACGCTTTGCTCACGAACACAAGCTTACCTGACCACGGGTTCGTCGACACGGCGCACTTAATGGGCTGCGCCTCAATCAAAGATTCACGTACTGCGATTAGCGGTGACCTCGACCTGGATGGCCGCGAAGATCTGATCTACACACACATCAGTGCAGCGAATAGAAACCAGGTTGAGCTCGAGTTTTTGCGAAATCGCTCCCAGGACAACAATCACTGGGTCGGAGTTCATCTCGTTCCGAATGCTCAGCTTCGCAACACACTCGGCGCGCAAGTTACCGTGCGATACGGCGACAAGGCAGCAACTGCCGCGCATGTCACTGGCGATGTGTTCGGCGCGCAACACAGCAATACAATGCATTTCGGGTTGGGAACCTTTGACACCATTAATTCTATCGAGGTGAAATGGCCCGGGGGCGCGGTTACTCAAATCGATTCGCCCGAAATCGATCGCTACCACGACCTCTCCAAAGAATCGCAATAGACCTTAGCGCGGTACGGTTTCGTTTCTGCCACGAACCGCCACTAAGACAAGAAATCGCGAGCAACTTGAGTTAGAGTATCGTCTCCGCCGAGTTTAATCCGCCGAGAGCCCACGATGCTTCATCCACTTGCCCAACCTCGTCGAATCCTAATCTTGCTCCTCTTATTGGCGCCACTGTGTACCGAGAAAACACAGTCCGCGCCACCAACAACGACCGTGCCCGAAGTCGGCGTCCGTGATCGCACACCGTCGTTGGTCGCGATTATCAACGCAGAAGTGTGTCGTGAAGCAGGTGAAGAATTATCGCCGCAAACGATAGTCATTGAAAATGGTCAGATCCTTGACGTTGGTGCAGAGATTGAGGTCCCAGCAGGTGCCGAGCAAATCGATCTCGAGTGCAAGAAAATCTATCCAGCGTTGATCGATCCGTATTCGGAGATCAAAGCCAAGGCGGAGGAAGGCACGAACTCGCACTGGAATGCCAAAGCGATGCCACAACGGATGACCGTCGCAAGTTGGAAACGCAACGAGTCCACCGACAAGGCTTACCGCGAAGCAGGCTTTGCATTGCGACTAATCGCGCCGGATGACGGCGTGCTACGCGGACAGAGCGCCGTGGTTACAACCAGCGACCTGCCTGCGGCGAACTCCGTTGTTCGTGACCAAGTGGCTCAACACGTGCGATTGACGACGCGAGGCAATCGAAAGCAGTTTCCAACATCGCCGATGGGTGCCGTTGCGCTGGCTCGACAGACTTTCTACGATGCAAAATGGTATCGCGACGCTTGGCGTGCTCACGAGCGAGGCGGTGTGGCTCGCCCTGAAATCAACGTATCGCTCAAAACCATTGCCGACGACGTTGATCGCGACCAATTGTTCGTTTTCAATGCGCCGGACGAGCAATATATTTTGCGTGCAAATACGTTTGCGATCGAATTCCAATTGAATAACGTGGCCTTCGTTGGCTCGGGACGCGAGTATCAACGACTAGATGCTGTGGCCGAGTGTGGTCGACCGATCATCGTACCGATCAACTTCGCAAAGGCACCAAACGTTGCGTCCGCGGAAACTGCCAACGACGCGACACTGGCCGATCTGATGCATTGGCATTTGGCACCAGAAAATCCAGGTCGACTGCTCGAATCCGGCGCGACAGTGGCAATAACTTCGCATGGCTTGAAGAAGAAAAGCGATTTTGCGAAGAAACTACACGAAGCCGTCGAACGTGGCCTCGATCGCGAAGACGCGTTGTTCGCATGCACGCTGGAGCCAGCGAAATTACTGGGCATCGAAAACTCTGCTGGCAGTATCGCGAAGGGTAAGGCCGCGCATCTTATGGTGCTCGATGGTGTGTGGCTCGAAGAGAAGACAAAGGTCGTGGAAACATGGATCGATGGCAAGCGATTCGAGCACGGCCATGAACCGATCGACGATTGGAACGGAACCTGGAAGCTCACTTCTACCGACGACGAACAGCGAGAACCGCAGTACTTGGTTCTCGAAGGCGAGGGAAAAAAGTTGAAAGGCCAACTTTGGAGTCGTAAGCCAGACGTAGCGGAGGAAAGCGAGGAATCGGAAACCGATGAACACGAGGGAGACGAAGAGTCGGAGGATACGGAAAAAGAAAAACCGTTCAATAAGCTCAAAAACATCGAATCTAGTTTCGGGCGACTGACGGCCAAATTCGAAAAGGGTAACTCGCGAATCACAGCCACGATCATTGGCGAAGATGCAACCGAAATGGTGTGCAAAGTGACCAATGAAGAAGGCAGCGTGCTGACATTGCGCGGCACATTGGAATCTCGCGGAAACGAGGCGGAAGAAGACCAGGAAGAGGAAACGGAAGCGAGCGATAAGCAAAGCGAAAAGGAGAAAGGCGAAAAGGAAGAACCGATTGAATTCGATCTCGTCTATCCGCTCGGCGCCTTTGGCGCAAAATCGCAGTCAACGGAATCGCAAACAGTCTTGTTCGAAAACGCGACGCTTTGGACGTGTGGAGAATCGGGCATTGTCGAAGGCTCTGTACTCGTCCAAGACGGTCAAATCATGGCCGTCGGTTCGAACCTTGCTTTTCCTGATGACGTCGTGCGAATCGACGCCACCGGAAAACACATTACGCCTGGCATCGTCGACTGTCATTCGCACATGGCAACCGACGGCGGCATCAACGAAGGCACACAAGCGATCACCTCCGAAGTTCGCATTGGCGACTTTATCGACGCCACTGACATCGCGATTTATCGACAGCTTGCTGGTGGAGTCACAACCGCAAACGTATTGCACGGATCAGCGAATCCAATTGGCGGTCAGAACCAAGTCATCAAACTACGCTGGGGTTCTTTGCCTGAAGAAATGAAATTCGCGGAGGCTCCTCAAGGAATTAAGTTTGCGCTTGGTGAAAACGTGAAGCAAAGTAACTGGGGCGAAGACTTTCGCACGCGTTATCCGCAATCGCGTCTGGGCGTCGAGCAAATCATGCGAGACGCTTTTCTTGCTGCGAAAGACTACGAGCAGCAATGGGCTCATTGGTTGGCAACCGGAAAAGGCGTACCTGCGAGAAAAGACTTGGAGTTGGACGCAATTCTGGAAATCGTGAATCGGAAGCGCTGGATTCATTGCCACAGTTATCGCCAAGACGAAATCCTGGCGCTAATGCGAACTCTCGAGTCTTTCGACATTCAAATTGGAACCTTCCAACACATCTTGGAAGGTTACAAAGTCGCAAAGGAAATGGCAGAACACGGCGCGATGGGTTCTTCGTTCGCGGACTGGTGGGCGTACAAGCTAGAAGTGTACGACGCGATTCCGTACAACGGCGCCTTAATGCATGATGCGGGTGTTGTCGTGTCGTTCAATTCAGACGATCGCGAACTCGCCAGGCACTTGAATCACGAGGCTGCAAAAGCCGTGAAATACGGTGGCGTTCCCAAAGAAGAAGCGTTGAAGTTTGTTACGATCAACCCAGCGAAACAATTGCGAATCGATCAGTGGGTTGGCTCCATCGAAGTCGGCAAGCACGCGGACTTAGTTGTGTGGAGTGGCGACCCACTGCAAATCACTTCGCGGTGTGAGCAAACGTGGATCGACGGCGTACGAGAATTTGATATCGAAGAAGACGAAGCTCGTCGCGTAGAAGATGCGGACTTGCATCGACGACTGGTAAACAAAGTTTTGACTTCCGGTGCGTCGATGCATGCACCAGGTAAGCGAGAGACTCTATTCCGAGAACTGTTTCCGCGCCACGACGAGTATTGTGGGCATGCTCACAGTCATGGACATTAACCGTCAATTTCGTATGCGTCGCATTGTCTGACGCCCCCCGTGCAGGGAGGAACAGTAATCAAATTTTGCTCGTAATCAAAGTTGGAAACAATTTTGACGTGAGTCGTTCATGGAAAAAAGCGACAAATTCGGCCGTTTCGGGTACACTACGCCCTGGCGTTCGTTCTGCAACCGGGGCTGGGCCGCAGACGAATATGAGAAACAAAATAGGAGATGCCTGGTGTCGAAACGCCTTTTTCTAAGCCTGCTTATTTTTGTATCACTGCAATTCGAATCGACTGCTCAAGATGACTATGTCGTTCCGATTTTGGCAAACTCGCCGCACGTCTTTTTAGGTCTCACAACCGAAAAAGATTCGGACGAAGGTCAGGTCCTCGCGACAGCCAGTTCGCCTCCCGGCTCGACGTCACTACCATTGAATGAGGAACCGTACTA
>CAYNJG010000375.1:0-4726 GCA_964397295.1 uncultured Pirellulaceae bacterium | reverse complement strand
CAAGTACGATCAGAAAGTGGAATAGCCATCGGTGATTTATCTGGCCACCTAACGTCAACGATAACCGGGCCGGCGCGATTGACCGTCCATTTGACAACGCGTGTTCGCCGGCTCCGCGTTCATCGTTTTGTTATTTGCTAATTGTCAGTGTTCACGGGGCGCCCAAACATTCGTGCACAGAGTAGTAGACGTCTGCAGAAATTGTAATGGGTTGGTGTGCACCAAGATCGCTGGTGAGTGGCAAGAGTGGAGTCGTAGTCTTGTATCGGTCGACGAATGCGTCATGTCGTGCTCGATTCGCCAGCAAGATGTGGGCGAGATCGGCAGCAACGACGCCAAACTCGATACGATCATGCTTGGTGAGCAACTCTTTGAACGCGGAGACACCGGAGAAATTCCTCGCCGGATCGTAAGTCGAGTTGGCCGTGGGTTCCACCATCCCCAAGGCTTGCATCGTATCGCTTAACTGCACCTCGAAATCGTACGGAATGACCAATGATCCGGGACGACAAACTCGTCGAAGTTCCTTGACCGTATGGTCCAAGTCTGCGTAGAACAATGACCCCGCGAAGGTGACGACATCGATTGAACGATCAGGGAGAGGTATGTGTTCGCCTGAGCCTGAGCGATAAGAGACCGCGGCATGCGGCGTCGCAGCCTCAATCATTGATTGACTCGGATCGACAGCATAAACACGTTCACAAAACTCCGCCAACGCAACGGAGGAACGACCGGTTCCGCAGCCAACATCTAGTCCATCTGAGAATCGCTTCGATCCGATAATTGCCCGCTTCAAGATTGGTAAATGGAGCGGGGGACGGTAAGCCGCATAGTGAGCTGCAACGGTATCATCGTAGTGAGCGGTCATTGTTTACGATTGGTCGAAAGTCGCTGCAAATAACGTTAAGGATAACCGGGTGCGAAGAGTTGACGATCCACTTCGCGCGACTGTTTTGAGCACTCCGGTTCATCCGTTTGTTCGTCGGATTGAAGCGGCAAACGACTAACCATTGTTGTGAGAGGTTAGGTGAATCGCCAGTCCAATCTGTTCGTAGGGTCGGATGCGGCGAGAACGACTCAATGAAGGAAAGTCGGATCGGCACGTTCATGAGCGAGGTCACGGAAGGTTGAATTCTTCTTCTAATTCCATGACCAACTCGACTGTGTCCAGGGAATCGGCACCAAGATCATTCACAAACCTTGGATTGTTTGGGATAGTTTCGGCGTCAACACCCAGCCGTTCCGCGATGATGTCAATTACGCGTTTCTTTGATGGCAATGATTTCTGGGCATCAAGCACGTGTGTCACTTCCGTTGTCTGGAAGAACCAAAGCAAATGACCACACTGGGGGCAAGTAGCATCGCCCACGAGAACCGACGGTTCAACAATCACGTCCGCCATGCAGAGCGGACACGATGTCGGTTGACCTTCAGGTGTGCGCGTTGAAATAGTCATGAGCTAAGGCTGATCCGACGAACGTCAAAATTAACCGGGTGCGAACGAAAACCGTACCATTGGCAACCGACTATTTTGAGCACTCCGGTTCAATTTTTTGTTATTCGGCGGTTGGCGGTAGAGTTGAGGCTGCCATCAAATAAACGTACAAGGCCCAAGCCCATACAAGAACCGCAAATAGAGAACATCGTAGCAAAGGTAATCGTAATCAAAAACCTAGTTCTTTGAATCGGGTATGCAAAGCCACCATCAACTACGTAGCAAGCGAAGCTATATAGGGTTCCACAGACTGCGCCGCTGATGGCACCACACAGCGAAATTATGGCAGCGCGTGATTTCGCCGTTTTGCGAAACGGAAGTAAGAAATGTGCCAGTCCGAAGATCGTAGCGGTCACCATAAAGTATGTGAGAAAAAGCGCTTTGTCTCCCTGCCGCATGATGACAGAGAGAATGAGGAGACATCCCGCCCAACCGAACAGAGAACCGGCCCAATCTGCCCGGCGTGACTTTGCAACGGAATGACTTTGCGGCGGTGAATACGGGTTGTCAAACATGGGCTGTCCTTGCCGACAAATTTTCGGTAGCCGAATAACGTTAAGGGTAACCGGGACCGAACGAAAAAGTGTGTGTACAAAACCGACGCGTTTGAGGTCTCCGGTTCACCCCATTGTTCTGCGACATCACGGGCAACGAGACTCAGGGGTATTCGTCGATCCGCTCCTTGATTTCACTGGGAAATGATCTTACCAGTTCCGTTCCGTCATGTGGGCTCTGGAAATCGAAGTCGCCATCAAGCTGAGACACGAAAAGAGCAAAGCGACGCTCCATTTCGGTCGTAATGCCATATCGCCCGCCGGGAGTATAGAAAACAACTCGCCCGTTTTGGTTGGTCTTCACCTCGTCGAGCGATCCGAACGGTCGGTAGTCTCGGTACTCTTCGTTGTAGCTATTGTCCCAATCGAGCCGAACCGTGATTCCGTCGAAATTGGCGTACGACTTTTCGCGCGGGAGGCGAAACCGAACCGACAGCGTGCGCCGAAATGGGACAGGTCGAGTCCGCACGTATAAGCCAATTGCGATGCACGCAGTAGTAGTCACCACGACAAGACTTCGCAATCTGAATCGAACCATAGGCAGTCGCAGAACGTTTGGGGTAACCGGGACCGAACGAGAAAGCGTGTGTACAAAACTGACGTGTTTGAGGTCTCCGGTTCACCCCATGGTTATCCCGCAGACGTCACCATCTGGATCGGCGATTATAGCACACCACGATGAGTTCTGTGCGGACACCTTATAGTGACTTTGAATGCCAGACTGACGCATTAAGGTACGAATCGATAACGAATCGGACAATGTCGCCATCACGAAAATGGTCACGCTCTACGATGTTGCGGAGGTCGAGGGTTGCAAGCCTGGGCTGCTGGTCCCGCGGTCCAGAGTACGAGACTGAAATTCGTATAGGCGTTATTGTAGAAGTCTCTGTTGAATAGCCAGTCGTGGAATCGTTCGCGAATTCATCAGTTTCGATCGGCGTCAGGGGCGAGTCTTCGAAGGTCACCGAAACTTGTCTTAGAGTGACGCCAGAACGATTAACCAGTTCGAATGAGACCGATGCAGTTTCGAGGATACCGGGCTCAATGTCATCCGCGTGTTTGTCGGAAACCGGTTTCTCGTTACGTTGCTGGCAGCCTGCGCTTGATCCAATAATGAAAGCGACAGCTATAAACACAAGCAAACGAGCCATGCGTGTCCGACCTTAAGCGGGATAACGTCACGATTAACCGGGTGCGAAGAGTGGACCATCCACTTCGCGCGACTGTTTTGAGCACTCCGGTTCATGCGTTTGTTCGTCGGCATGAAGCGTCGAGCAGGTCTCAATACCGACCGGTGTTACGTGGAATTGTACGAGACGTACATTATGCCCGATTTGTAGTAAACGCGCAACTGCTTCTCATTTGGGGCGAAATCGGTCTCGAAACTGAGATCAGGTTCTTCGAATCCGAGACGTGGGCCGTCATGATGAAGTAGTCCGCTGTTGCCAACATGCAATTGCCACGGGTGATTGTTCACCCACGCCTCGAATTCGCCACGGTTCATAGAGTACGTCGCGTAAAGGCGTGTGAAATCAGGTTCGTAGGTGCGGCATCCATTCTTCGGTAGCAGTGTGTTCTGCGATTTGTGCCACGCCGAGAACAAACGTTGATGACTTGTATTGAGAACGAGGAAACCCACCAGCAGCCAGATGGGTAACGAGGTAAGGATCACCGTTCGCCACGAAACGCGCCGGAATCGCAACAATGATGCGACGCCCAACGCAAGAACAAGCGACATCGCAATGATGGCGGCAAATGTCTTGAGGTAGATGTTACCGAGATTCATTTAGTCCGACGAACGTCACGATTAACCGGGTGCGAAGAGTGGACCATCCACACCGAACGACTGTTTTGAGCACTCCGCGTTCAATCGTTTGTTCTGTCGCGTTTGAACCGCCGAATATGCTTCAATCATATGCGATTCTGCATAGTTGGAAAACGGATGATGCTTTCGCTTAGTCAATTCATAAACATCATGGCGACGAGAAGTGGCCACATATCTTCCGGTTCTTCTTGTGCGCGTTCCTTAGCAAGACGCGCGTTATCGATCCTCTTTTTTTCTAGCATCGCGCGAGAGATTACGTCAGCCAAGTCCCTGACACGTTCCAATTCTCCTCTGTCCAGCCAGAAACCCTCGCAATCAGGACAACGGTCAATGACTAGTTCCCTTAGGCTGGAAGGGGAAACTGTGCGCATTGTCACGTCACACCTTGGGCAGTCAGTTTGAAGGTGGTTTTCATCGGCCGTGCGGAATTCGTATTCGTCTACACCGACCCATAGGCTGTGATTCAGTCGGCTGAGTTCTCCTTTGTCCAGCCAAACTCCTTGGCACGTCGGGCAAATGTCAACGACGACAAGCCAAATTCGTCTGTGTCCGGTTTACCCGTCTGTTTGAGACCGTCGCGGCACTTTGGGCACTTCATGAAATGACTCCATGAGAACTTAGGTTTCAGACAGAACGTTTGGGTTAACCGGGCCCGAACGAAAACGCATGTGTACAAAGAAGACTGTTTTGAGGGCTCCGGTTCAACCCATGGTTAGGTGGCCGATGGGCCGAGTAACGTTCCAATTGCGTGAACTGCCAGCACGCGCTAGCGCGTTCGCGGCAAAGCGTTATTGGGGAATCATATCCGAAATGCCTGCCCAAATGAAATGTGCGCCAATGAAGCCGACAGCA
>CAYNJG010000374.1:0-4730 GCA_964397295.1 uncultured Pirellulaceae bacterium | reverse complement strand
GGTTGCAACCCTGGACGGCCTGCGTGATCTCAATATGTTTGCCAATGACCTCGCCGGGTTTTTGCGCAAGCTGCAAGCCTGCGACAGCAGCGGTGGTCCAACCCGAAAATTGCGAGGTGGCTCACTTGCGCAATACGATGATCAGTTTGTCGAAGCAATCAAACGCCTCGATGGCCAGCTGGATACCCACACTGCTGAGCAGATCTGGCAACAAGCCCTGGCGGCCGCGTTCACCGAAGAAAGTGTCTGGTATCACGGCGATGTGGCTGCCGGCAATCTGCTGGTTAATGGAGGTAAGCTAAGTGCTGTGATAGACTTTGGTGGGCTTAGGGTTGGCGACCCTGCTTGCGACACGGTGATCGCCTGGACATTTCTTACCGCACCTAGCCGAGCCGTGTTTCGCAAGGCTTTGGAGGTTAGTGACGCAGTTTGGCA
This sequence comes from uncultured Pirellulaceae bacterium, assembly GCA_964397295.1. Taxonomy (GTDB): domain Bacteria; phylum Planctomycetota; class Planctomycetia; order Pirellulales; family Pirellulaceae; genus CAYNJG01. The sequence continues at coordinate 4,295 of CAYNJG010000374.1, read as the reverse complement.
GCGCGGTCGCGGTTGGGCGTTGTGGAAAGGGCTTATCGTACTTGCCGGTATCGTCGAAACGAATTCAATGGAAGCCGCAGCGTCGCAATACGCGATTGATCAGGTCATTAGCGACTGGAAATCGAATCCCTGATGGTCACTTGCATTTTTGAATGCTGATTTTGTTGGTTTCAGTCGCCACAAACCGCCAATGCGTAGGCCGTCGCATGCGAGCGGCAATGTGAGATGCTAATCTGCATTTCAGTAATGCCCGCTTGTTCGCAACGCTCGCGAGCTCCGCCAGCCAGCACGATTTTTGGTTTTCCGCCTGGTTCGTTGCGAACCCCAACGTCTCGCCAGCTAATTCCCTTAACCCAACCCGTGCCAAGTGCCTTAAGGACTGCCTCTTTGGCTGCCCAACGTCCAGCGTAGTGTTCCGTTGCTGCGCGGTGTCTGCTGCAGTAGGCGATTTCATGATCGGTGTAGACGCGATTGATGAAGAGCTCACCATGCCGTTCGATCATCTTTGCAATGCGAAGGCATTCGACGATATCAGTTCCAATCCCGTGGATGCGCATGGTTGGTCTCGAGTCTTCTCGTACAGCGGCGGCTACGATTCTCGTTTTGCTTTTCGATGAGGGTATTGGAAGAACATGAACTGTTTCGGCAGGCCGGCAAGTCGGCGGACTTCCTTGAGAGTCTCGCTGGCAATATCTCGTGCGTCGTCGCTCATTTCTTGAACCGTTTTCATAACTGCTTTTCGATCCGATGCGACTGCTTCGCGTCTCGCTCGCATTTCGTTCGTCAAGCCAACGACGATCTCGGCCACGGTCTCTTTCATTTCGCCATAATTCTTGCCACCGCGACATTTTTCTGCCAATTCGTCAGCGATGGTTGGTTCTCCGCAAGCGCGGACAAGGGTTAGCAGGTTCTCGACGCCTTGGCTGATTTCGTCTGACGCGAGATTACCGGAATCCGTAACGGCGGATTTGATTTTCTTGCGAACGCTCTTCTCTTCTTCGAACAGCCCGATGTAGTGCTTGGGGCCGAGGCTCTTGCTCATCTTTTTCGTTGGGTCTGCCGGAGACATTACCTTTGGTGTTTCCGTTGACAGTGCCTGTGGCTCCGGAAAGAAGTCTTCGCCGAATTGGCGATTGAATCGCAGTGCGATTGTTCGCGAGAGCTCGAGGTGCTGGTCTTGATCCTTGCCAACAGGTACGAAGCCAGCGCGGTAAATCAAAATGTCAGCGGCTTGGAGTGTTGGGTACGTGAAGAGGCCGGCGCTGATGAAATTGTCCGAAGTCTCCGTGACTTGGGCGGTCTTGTCTTTGAATTGTGTCTGTCGCGTTAAGTCGCCGTAAGACGTTAGGCAACTAAAGATCCAGTAGAGTTCGGCGTGCTCGGGAACCAATGATTGAATGAAGAGCGTGCTCTTACCGGGCGTGATGCCTGCAGCCAGCAAGTCCATCAACATGCTCTCGGTGTTCTTTTTGAGTTCTTTCGGGTCGTATGCCATTGTCATGGCATGCAGATCGACGACGCCAAAGACGCAGCGATAGTCGCCGCTCTCTTGTAAGTCGACCCAGTTCTTTACGGCGCCGAAGTAGTTACCCAGGTGCATGTCACCGGTTGGCTGGATGCACGACAGGACGGTCTTTTCCTTAGACATAGCGACTAGTTTTTCTCGAGTTTCAGTGAGCCAATGACGTCTCGAACCGAGGTGGCATTCAGCTCGGAGATCGCGTTGGGAAGTTGTTCGATGATTTTCATCGACACGGTTGGGTCATAGAAGTTCGCCGTACCGATCTGAACCGCTGATGCTCCGGCGACGATGAAGTCCATCACGTCATCAATCGTGGCAATCCCGCCGACGCCAATGATGGGCACATTCACGGACTGCGAGATTTGGTGCACGCAGCGAAGGGCGACCGGTTTGATGCACGGCCCACTCAAGCCTCCCATAACGTTGCCAAGTGAAGGCTTTTGAGTTCGCCAATCAACTGCCATACCTAGCAGTGTGTTGATCGCAGTCACAGCATCGGCGCCGCCGAGCCGTGCTGCGTCGGCCATCTCTACAATGCGTGTAACGTTGGGAGTCAGTTTTGCGATCACGGGTGTGTCGCAAGAGGCGCGAACTCCAGCGACCACTTGCTCGCACATTTTCGGGTCGGTACCAAAGTCGACGCCACCGGACACGTTCGGGCAAGACACGTTCAGCTCGATCGCCGAAATGGATTTGCACTTTCCAAGTTGGCTGGCCATGGCGGCATATTCGTCTGCGGTTGGCGCCGCGATGCTGACGATCACAGGGCAGCCAATGGTTGATAGGTACGGTTCATGGTGCTCGCAAAAAGCGTCCACGCCGTCATTGTCGAGTCCGATGGAATTCAGCATTCCGCCCGTGGTCTCAATCGTACGCCAGGGGTGATTGCCTTGGCGTGGTTGCGGCGTGACGGTTTTGGGAACGACGCCACCCAGTCGAGCGAGATCGACAAACGTTTCCATCTCTCTCGCGTAACCAAACGTGCCCGATGCGACCGTAATCGGATTGGGCAGTTGTAGTCGACCAAGTTGGACGGAAAGGTCCGCTGCGGTGGTGCTCGATGTGTTCATTGGAGATTGTCAAGGAGTAAAGCGGAATGGGAGCGAGCCCTCCGGCGAATTGTCGTTCGACGTACTATTTCTTGGGTTTCGAAATAAAAGTCTTGATGTGTTTGCTAGAGGTTACATCGAACGTCTAGTTAGTGATGTCTTACGCCCGATTCACTTCAAAAGTTGGCCCTCAGTCTACCATTTGTTCAATCGCGTAGTCAGTGACGAACGTTTAGGTCCGCGCAGCAAAAAAGCCGAGTGCGTGCCTCGGCTTGATGCAATGATTTGCTTTGTTATCTCGGCTCAGATTGTGCCACCGTGGGTTCGGTAAGGAACCATGTGGTCCGGCTGATCCAAGAACCAGAATCGCTCCCATTCATCGAGCACAGCTCGCATATTCTCGGACGTGATCACCAACTGTCGAGCACGACGAATAGGATCACCCGAGTAGATGGGGGAAAAGCAACCTGAACTGGATGCGACGGCAAGACCTAAAAGAGTAGCGCAGATAATGCGACGCATGATGTAACTCCTCCATGAGTAATCTGTTGCGTATGCGATTGAAGGTAGTCAGCTACCGGGCGAGCCGGGCTGGGGTAACGTGTCCGATGGTGTTCTGGGCGAAGCGGAATGTTCCGAATCGCTGCGAGTTGTACTGTCTTCTGCTTTTGGAATCGAGCCGTCTTCGTTGATGCGTAGCTGGCTTACTTTCTCTTCCATTTCCTTGCCTGGCTTAAAGGTGACCACATGCTTTGCCGGCACTAGCACCTTTTCACCCGTCCTTGGGTTGCGAGCCTTTCTTGCGGCTCGTGGCTTCACTTCGAATACGCCAAAGTTTCTTAGCTCAATTCGGCCTTCTGTTACCAAGGCTTCCACGATCGCGTCAAACGTTTTTTGAACTATCTCTTTGGTCTTGAGCTGAGTCAGCCCAATCTCCTCGGAGATGGTTTTCACGATCTCTTTCTTGGTCACACCAAGGCTCCCGAATTGGTCGAAGTGACATCAAGCTGCCATCTACGAGCCTAAGAAAATACTCCTCAATTAACGGACTCAACTGTATTTGGGCCACCAACCAATGTCAAGCTATTCGATTCGCTGGAAGTGCCTACTATGCTTGAAGTTCCAGCAATTTACGGCGAAATCACGCGTGTCCACGAAGGCTATCAATTTCTACCTAAGTCCAAACCAATTAGTAACTTAGGCGAACGATATACTCATTCTTGGGGTAAATTCGACGTAAGTGCTTGTTGCCAAACAGCTAAGGTAGCAACACGAACTATCGGCTTTTGTTGTTATCGTCAGCCCAGGTGGCATACTTTAGCTGATCGGATTTGCTGGCCGAAAAGTAAAGGCTGTGTGACAGCGTCAATTGTGACTTACCACAATTGCCAGACTTTGCTGATACCCATGACATGTCCGACGTAAATCACGAATGCTGCGAGCAGGCTATTTGTAACGGCGTGAGCGACGACGCAGTCCCAGATGTTCTTTGTCTTCAGATACATCCAAGTGACCAGGCCAAACCAAACAAGGGCTGCCACGATTTCTTGATGACTGAATGCAGCATAAACCAAGATGCCGGCCCAACCACGCCATGTGGCCTGCCCAACTGGAATCTGGTCCCAATCGATGTCCTCGCAGTAACGCATCAAAAAGCCGCGGGTGAAGAACTCTTCTGCGATCGGGATAACAATGCACATTCCCAATAGGCGAATGCCGAGGAA
>CAYNJG010000373.1:0-4790 GCA_964397295.1 uncultured Pirellulaceae bacterium | reverse complement strand
GCTTTCTCTGAAGCCATCACGCTACTCAAACGTGAGTGCCCCGATGCAAAAGCCTGATAGTGATAACGAGCGTTCTTGCTGTGCTTTAATGTCAGATTCAGCAGCAGCAAGTCGCATCAACGCCTTTTGAACACGCAGGCCGACCAAACCAACAAGCACGGCGATGCCAGCAACGAGAAGAGGTAACAGTTCCAATACGCCATTGGCGAACAGATCGAAACCACACAGCAAGAGCGCAGCGCCACCTAGCACAATTGATGCTATCGAGATTGCTTTCATCTCAGCCACCTAACGTTGAGGGTAACCAGGACCGAACGAAAAATGTTGTGTTCAAAACCGACGTTTTTGAGTACTCCGGTTCACCGATTTGTTAGGTGTCCGATTTGTCTATCATTGTTCCGATCGAATAGTCGTTCCGCACGCGTTAGCGAGTCGTTCGCGCCCCGACTTCGACCTACCTAAGTTTTGCCGATGGGCGGTACCACTTGCGTTTGTTCTGTCGCGGACTTTCCGTTGGGAAAGATGTTGTAGCGACAAGAACCCTGAGTCCGATTGTATCCATTTCAATTTACTCAGCCAACTGAAACCCACAGATTCCTGCGATGATCTGCAGCGTGATGGAGGCGAGCGGAATCGGCGTCACACAGAGAAACAGGACGGTTATGGAGAGCCAGCGTTTCGACCTGAGGGATGATTTGCGGAATGCTTGAATTGCGATAGGCACACCGACCAAGAAGCCAAGCGAACCAAACAGAAATGCAGCACCGGCTTCTCCCATCGTACGAATTATGGAGCCGGCTTCCGTCCACAGCAGCGGGAGCATGGAACCCGCTGCTCCAGCATTCGCAACTAATACGAGGAGTCCGGCAGCGACGAGCCAACCATTTGAAGAAGAGTTCCCATCACGGTTCAAGTCCGTTTTCGATGATGTGTATGGATTGGAGTTCAAGTCGGTGATTAGAGATTCCATCGATTGTGTTTCTGATCAAGCGACAGAACGTTCACCGGGCCGCGGCGAAAGACTTGCAAGCAGAAAAAGCCGCGAGGTCCGTGGCTCCGTGGCTCCGTATTTTTATCCGCCGATTTGCCGCTTACCGCTACCCGAGGGCACCTACAGGATTAGTGAAAGACCAAAAAAGATCATTTGCACCGACATTAAGATGCCGAGCCAGCCAAATGTATGCGCCACATATTGCCTGCGATTAGTCGCGCGAATCAAGCCAAACACGAACTGAGTAAGCGACAATGCGAAACAAACCACGATCACTATGCAAAGCGCTGTAAGAGCGTTGCCAAAGAACATGCTTTCTAGATGTATCCCGTGAAAGTGCCCAAGAAGGTCATTTGCGCTGACTGGGATTCCAAGAGCAAGGAAGAAGACACCGTAGGTTCGCCGACAACGACTAGACATCAGTGGAATCAATAGAGGCATCGCCATTCGGTAGATAGGGATCCAAGCGATTGAGTGTTCCGCCAACCTAAACAAGACAGGGTCACCAATCACCCCGGTTCCAGATGTGTGGTACAGGTAAATTGCAATTGTGCTCAATATACTTACAGCAAGTGCAGCGACCGTAAGCCAGTCAAAACGGGGCGACGTGATGAAGGCCGCATCACGGTCAATATCATCGACGGCCTGAGATGCTGTAACAGGCGGCTTGTACGGGTTTGCGAACAGGAGAAACCTAGTCAACCATTGAACGCGTTGAGTGCTTGTCATTGAGTACGTTCCTGGTTTGGGTCAGTGCAGATAACGTTTGTGTTAACCGGGGGCGAACGGAAAACGATCCATTGGCAATCCGCTGTTTTGAGCGTTCAACACATTGTTATTCGCCGGATGTTGCCTGCGGAGCCAAGTCTCCAACCGACGGGTGTGCCGCCAATCATAGTAAAATGCAGTTGCAGACCAAACGAGTTTCGTGGCCCGCAAGCGAACGATTGAAAAGCTGCATCTAGTCGTCTTCGATTCTATGAAGCTGATTGAATGAATCGGCGGACGTCGCGATGCCACTACGGAGGTTGTCAGATGTGTGTGACAAATCGTCGTCGGTGATTACCCCGTCAAAGTAGGCACGACACAGCGCGAACCATGGCAATGAATCACTGTATCGCATGTACAAATCGCGAGATGCGCCGTTGTGATAACGGTGGATGATGTCATTCACTTCGTGGGGGCAAAGCTTGTCAGCTTCCATTTCGCGAATTGCATCACCGACAGTCCCTATCTCATCGCGAAGTTGGCGTTCCCAAGCGAGTCCCGCCAACTCTTGGACATGGCGTCTTTCCGATTTGGTGAGTTTTGGTTGCATTTCACTCTCTCGCCGCTCCAGAGTAGGCGAATAACGTTTGGCATAACCGGGCCGGCGCGGAAATGCTTCCATATTGAAAACGCATGTTCGCCGGCTCCGCGTTCATGCCATGGCTATCACCCCGTTCCGTGCACCATCACGCGGAGTTTCCGAGGTGTTTTGAGTTGTTCTACCGACTCGGACATTTGTGATGCGTCTATTTCGAGGGATTCTATCGGAAGTTTTTTGACAATCCAACCAATCCCAATTTTATCGATGTTGCAATTGTTGATTCGAAGCATTGTCGGCGATTGGCCGTCGAGCGATTTCAACCCAGTGTTGCCTACGTTAGTGTTTGCGATGTCGATGTTCCACATTCGCGAGAAGCTGCGGCAAGAAACAGCAAATCCATCATCATTTAGGCTGCTACCATTGCAGTAAAACGAAAATTTCTCCGAATGATTCCAAGTCGAGAAGCCAGTACCGGTGATTTGGCAACTCTCGAACGAGATCAGTTTAATTGTTCGTGATGCAATTCTTTCGATGCCGTCATCCGTAATCGAAGTATTGTCAATTGCCAATGACCATAGTTCGGGCAATCCGCCGATAGGTTCGACGCCGTCATCTGAAACCGAAGTGCCGTCCAGGTAGAGTTCTCGAATGGATTTGCAGTCACAGATTGCAGGCATGCATTCGTTAGTCGCGTTTGGGACACCCGTCAGCATAAAGCTTTCGACGGGATTGCGTTCGGCGATGGAAACGATTCCGCGATCCGAAATTGTTTGACTGGCAATATGGATGCTGGTTAGCGTGCCCGACCGCGCTGCGACCTCCAGAAATTCGTCGTCAACACATGTGTTGAATAACTCAAGACTGCGGATTTTTTTACCGGCAACCTTCTTTATTGCCAGCGAATTCGTCCAGCGTTTCCCTCGAAGTTCCATGGCGGTAGTTTAGGGGTGATAACGTTAAAGGTAACTGGGTACGAAGAGAAAACTGCCCACTTCGCAAGACTATTTTGAGTACTCCGATTCACCGCATGGTTATCCCGCACGGTTCCTTTTCATTAGATTTGGTGCAGGATCAATTGCGAACGAGATGCCTCACCAGTTCTCTGCCCAGTATATCACTTCGCTTGATTGACGAGAGACTGCAACCCCCTTGGTTTTGCCATGGTTCCACCCACCCGGGTAGTGGCTCGCATGAAGCAAATACAAGGTGAAATGGCTTGGGAAGTCGGATTCCTTTTCATCTTTGCGTTTCGTTCGAAGAGGTGGCATTGGTATGTATTTGTCTTTTGCGTTGGCCTCCGGTTCGAATGAGCCACCGCCAATGCTGGTGCTGGCTGCTTTTTTCTGAAGTTCCGCATCCAACTTGCGAACAAGATCATCAGAAGCTTTGATGCGAAGTTGCAGGTGTGCACCACCTTGCATGTAGCCAGGGAAGTAAGTGAAGACCGCGTCGGCTGCCGCGTGAGGCTGCAATTCGGGAAAGTGATCAGCTAGTTGCGGGGGGAATGCGTCGCGGGACGCTTCGTACTTTCGGAGTGAAGTAGTCGCTGACGGTGGACCAGTTTTGGCGATAACCAATGCGAGCAACCACAAAATCGCAAAGAGCGAAACGCCCCGGAAGATTGCGCGAGTCGATATCATTATAAATCACCAACAAGCTCAACGAGGCGGGAATGGTACATCACTTGTCGCGACCCGGTGATTTTGGACGATACGCCCCGCTTCGCGACTCCGGTGCATTTTTTTGTTATCCCGCGTTTCTGATGTATTCAGCGACAGGGCAATTCGGATCATGACCGTAGCCTAGTGATTTGAATTCGGCAATGCGCGTTGACATGAAGGACAGGAGCATCGAAATATTTTTTGAGTCGGGCTTCAGATCTCGGTTGTCGAAGTCATCCTCGACAAGTAATTCTACCGCTCGCCATAGCGCGCCGGCCACCCAATCCTTTCGGTTATTGACGGCGTTGGGAGTGTCGTAGAAATCGATAAGCTGACCAATTGAAAATGAGCATTCCAAAATAACGTCGAGATCCTGCTCCGTACGGGAAAGCAAGAATCGACGCCGACCGATCAGCCAGTCGGTGACAAGTTCTGGGGTCGTTGAGAGTGGTTGACTATCTACCAATTCGTTTTCCAGTTAACGACGAACCTCAGCGGGATAACGTTGAGGGTAACCGGGTGCGAAGAGAGCACGAACCACTTCGCACGACTGTTTTGAGCACTCCGCGTTCAACCGTTTGTTATCACGCACGGCTGAAGCGAGTAACCGGTTTCCATCCGCGGCCTTCCGTCGGCGGACCCAATGGATGACTGGTGTCGTAGGGCGAAACGTTTGCACCAATCAGTAGCCCTAATGCGGTGATGATGAGAAGAATCTCTCCCAGCGAAAAGCGAAGATGTCGCCCATAGAGCCCTCTCGGTATTTTCATGACGAACGTCCGGGTTCACCGGGCCGCGGCAAACTCGCTCAAAATTGAAACCCGCGCGA
>CAYNJG010000372.1:0-4953 GCA_964397295.1 uncultured Pirellulaceae bacterium | reverse complement strand
CATCTGTATTCGCTCAAACGAAGGATATCGTCGATACCGCCGTTGGAGCCGGAAGTTTCAAAACGCTGGTCGCAGCCGTCCAAGCAGCGGGTCTAGTTGATGCGTTGAAGGAGCCCGGACCGTTGACGGTACTGGCACCAACGGACGAGGCGTTCGCGAAGTTGCCGCCGGGTACGGTTGAGTCTCTGCTCAAGCCCGAGAACCAGCAACAGCTTGTCGATATCCTGACGTACCACGTGATTCCAGGATCGGTAAAGTCCGCAACGGTGGCAACGCTCACGAACGCGAAGACGTTGAACGGTCAGCAGATTGACATTCGAGCGACTGAAAACGGGGTGGCCGTCGACAACGCGAATGTTACGCAAGTCGATATCGAATGCAGCAACGGCGTGATCCACGTGATCGATTCGGTGATCTTGCCAGAAACAAAGAACATTCCAACCATCGCGTCCGAGGCCGGTACCTTCGACATATTGATCGAGGCGGCTAAGGCTGCGAGGCTCGTCGACGCACTTTCCGGCGATGGGCCAATCACAGTCTTCGCGCCGACGGATGATGCATTCGGTCGTTTACCGAAAGGAACGATTGCTTCTCTCCTGAAGCCCGAGAACAAGCAACAACTCGCCGACATCCTGAAGTACCACGTTGTCTCCGGCCGAGTCTACGCCGCTGACGCGTTGAAAGCGAAGTCGGCACCGACACTGCAAGGCAACACGGTTTCGATTTCGGCGACCGAGTCCGGAGCCAACATCAATGAGGCGGCCGCGATTAGTACCGACATCGAGGCAAGCAACGGTGTGATCCACGTGATCGACCGAGTACTGCTACCAACAGGCGGAAAGTCTAGCGGCCAAAAGCAAATGGCTCAGATCAGCCCGCGGGGCATGATTGAAAAAGCAATCGCCGAAGGAGCTCCGATGTTCAACTCCGGCCATGTCGCTGAGTGTGCTCAACTTTACATGGACACTGTCGAGGGAATTCTTGGCCGTACAGATCATGGCCTTTCTGCCGGAGCCGCTAACTCGATGCAAAACTCGCTGGCTCATGCAAAAACACAGTCATCGATGAACGAGCGAGCTTGGACGCTTCGTCATGCCCTGGACTCCGCTTACCAGGCAATGCGTTAGAAAGAATACCAGCGGAAGGGTGCTTGAGTTTCGCCCCTCCATTTCGACGAATACCTACGGAAAACGCCGCGTATTGTTTTACGCGGCGTTTTATCTGCGCCCATGAACGGTAACAATGGCGGAATGAGCGACAAGCAAACCAACAGCGACGAATCAGAGGACGAAACGGATCCCGAACCGACCGAGCAGAATGAGCTGGCCAAAGACCATGACTTTCCGTTCCAGCGCGCAGCGGCGAAAGTTCGTGAGTTTCCGCAGAAGCCTGGCATCTACCTCATGAAAGATTCTACAGGCCGAGTTATCTATATCGGCAAAGCCACAAATCTTCGATCCCGCGCCGGTAGCTATTTCACAAAAGCTGCGTTGCAAGAGTTTCGAACCCGCGATTGGGTGGGGGAAATCTGCGATGCTGACTTCGTTGAATGCGAAAGCGAAGTCGACGCGTTGCTGATGGAATCACGCCTGATCAAAGACATTCAACCGAAACACAACAAAGAGCTCAAAGACGACAAGACGTTTCCCTACTTGATGATCACGACGCACGAAGATTTCCCTCGTGTCGAAGTCACTCGCGAACCTCGCGACCGCGGCGTAAAGCTCTACGGTCCGTTTCCAAGTGCAGGAAGTCTACGCGGTGCGGTTCAAGTCCTACAGCGCATTTTCAAGTTCCGAACATGCTCGCTAGACATCGAAGACGGCGACGAAAAGTGGCAGTGGTACCGTCCGTGCATTCTGGCAAGCATCAACCAATGCACGGCGCCATGCAATTTGCGAATCTCGAAAGAAGAATACAAAAAAGATATTCGCCGCCTGCAGATGTTTATGGAAGGCAAGAAAACACGCTTACTGAAACAGCTGAAGGACGAAATGCTCGCCGCTTCGAAGGCGCTCGAATTTGAAAAGGCTGCCAGCCTCCGCGATGAAATTAACTTGATCGAAACGCTGGACAAGCGTGGCGAGTTAGACGAACACGCCCAACCAGAAGTATTCTACATCGACCCCAAGAAAGGCCTCGCCGGATTGCGAAAGGTGCTGAGCCTCGACAAACAACCACGAACCATCGAGGGCATCGATATTGCTCATCTCGGCGGAGGTCAGACCGTCGCCAGCGTCGTGAACTTCATTGATGGCCTGCCGTTCAAGCCTGGCTATCGTCGCTACAAGATTCGCGAGGTCGAAGGCATCGATGACTTCGCGAGTATCCACGAGGTGGTGGCAAGGCGTTATCGAAAAATGTTCGATGAGGGCGAAGCGTTTCCAGATATCATCTTGATTGACGGCGGACGCGGGCAATTGAACGCAGCCATGAATGCGTTCGAGCAAAACCAAATTGAACCGCCGACCGTCATTAGCTTGGCGAAGCGGGACGAAGAGATCTACGTACCAGGTGTAGCCGAACCGTTGAAGTTAAGTCGACATGCATTTGGCTTGCGATTGCTGCAGTACGTTCGCGATGAAGCACACCGCTTTGCACAGCATTACCATAAGATCTTGCGTCGGAAGTCCACGTTTGATGAGTAGGTGTTTTTTTCGTCAACCACCTCGCTTCTGCATCTCACTGAGATCTACGCCGAGGATTGTTCTTCGGACCTGACTCGGTATCGGTAGCACCTCGAAGCCTGCGTAACATGCTGTTATATAAGTCACTTCGCTTTTCGAGATCATCATGAGACGATCTCCATAAGACGAGCTGGCCAACTATCTTTTCGACCTTTGCGTCACCGATGACCTCTCTGAGCATATCTAGAGATGCCTGCATTCGATCGATTTGATCGAGGTAGTTGACTTGAGCCTTCATAGTACGCAGGTCGTCAACCGCGATCTTCATTCCCTCGTCGTACTTGAACTCCTTGCCCGCAGCCTTCCTTACCCAAGGCAGCTCTAGGAATAAAACATGATGCTGGAACAACAACTGATCGAATCGCCGTTTCTGTTTGTCATTTAGAATAGCTTGAATATCCGTGTCGATCTTTTTCCTCCAACGGTTCATGTTTGCTTCGAATCCTGGACCGCCGGAGATCATTCTCATCCTAGCGATCTTTACTGATATCTTTCCATCATAGCTATTGAGTAGTGCCGAAATTCGGGATACCTGACGCGGCGATACCTCCAGCTCCTTTTGCACAAGTGGCGAACCAATCATTTTTAATGGGACGTCTTGGAAGATCACCAATACTGGATCAGCATACGACAGGCCTTTCCCCTCGTCAAAAACCACCTCGGTGAATTCTTCCCCTGCAGCATCCTCAAGGTCAATGTCGCCAAGAAATGGCTTCAACAACTCCAAGGAGAGGCGGTATCGATGGGGAGATTTAATATCCGACCGACGAGACAGCTGTTTAGTTTTTTCCCGGAGCGTGTCGTACTGCTTCCTAGTTAAGGAAACATCGTTTAGTCGAAGTGCAGCTAAGGAATCGTATCGAGAGATCAGAAAGGCCGTAAGCAGTTGCTTAAACCGTTGCCTATCATTCTTCTTCTCGATCCTCGAATTGATATCTTCAAGAACGAGGCGGTTTGCCTCATCAATTGGAAAATCTTTTGTTGAGAAGAATGTATATCCATCATTGCTTGGATCAGAACGATACTCACTAACGACGGCTTGCTGCTCGTTGAGCAACTCTTGTATTTTCAACCCGGGCTCACCCCCATCGCGATACTTTGATCGAAAATACGCATCAGCGCCGTCGTCAAACGTAATTTCTTCTTTCGAAGTGGTAAAGCGTGCGACCGAGTAGGCACCTACGATGTTGAAATCGTAGACTCTCTCTGCCACAACACACTTACCGCTGATGCTGCTCACCAATGCAAATGCAATGACTAGGGATGATGTCTTGCTCAAAACCAACTCAATTCTGCAATGCAAGTTTCCGCCAATCGCCCCGTATTGGGACCGCGGGACATAGAACGGTCTATCGGTGTTTCGATACTAAGGACGAATTACCAGGTACACATCAAGATATTTCACAAATCCGCAATATCATGATTTTCCAGGGTAAAAACACGGCTCTTGGTCACGTACTGGGCACGGCACGGTCAAACACACGCACATTAGTCCTCTAGCCGACGAGCTGCGGCTCTGCTGTCATTCTCCGACCGCGCTGAGTAAATCGCAAACACAGGAATCCAATCCAGATCGAGAACCAACGGCTATCGCTGGGTTCTGGAACGTACACGTTGCGATCGTCACCTGACTGAGCGGCGGCAAACATCAGATCTCGAACTCCGTTCGTGTCGAACCTTGGTCCGATCTCTACCGGTTCGGAGAGATTGAGATCAACTCCGAAGCAAAGCACGTAGAAATCATTAGGTGTTGCCTCGATTGTCGAGCACGGAAATGGTGCCGTGGAAGTTGAAAATGGCGGATCAGCAAGAACAATACTTCCACTTTCTGAGGTTAAGGAATACCCAATACTCAGGTCTCCATCGCCACCAATCGACATACGACCATCATTCAAGTCGACACGACGTACAGGCGTGCCTCCGCAAAACAGATCGACGAATGTGCGTAGAGCAGCGCGATGAGGATTGTGAAGTGTCTGATGAAATCACTCATACAGACTAATCATTCCTCTGCGGTTACTTTTGGGTTAGTTCTGAACCCCAATTCTACAGAACATCGGCAGCCTTTCACCCATGACCTTAGGGACAGACAAGTTGCCAGTTCGGTGGATAAAAGAGCTAGTCGTCCTTCGTCGCAAAGTTCAACATCAATCCCACCGTATGTCGCCAGAGGGCATCGCAGCCCATCGCATGATGCAGCAAGGAAACAATCGATTGTTCCATCAGATTTAAAACTCTCAACTCCAAAATACGCGTTCTAACATTG
>CAYNJG010000371.1:0-4993 GCA_964397295.1 uncultured Pirellulaceae bacterium | reverse complement strand
CTCACCGGCTTGGTTTACGACGCGCCGGCGGACTACATAAGCGGTGATCCAGGCGACTTCACCTACGACGTGACGGACGGCATCGATACGGATAGCGGCGTTGTCGATATTACGATCACTCCGATCAATGACGCTCCGTTTGTCGATCTAAACGGAACCACCGCGGGCGAAGACTACAAAGCAACGTTTACGGAAGGCGGCAGCGCAGTAGGTGTTGTTGCCGCAAGTGTCGACATCAGTGACGTTGACAGCGCGAACTTACAGTCAATCACGATCACGGTTGGTGGGGTGGTAGATGGTGCTGACGAAATTGTTTCGATTGGCGGTACGGATTTTGTACTGACGACGGCTAGTATGCAAACGATTTCTGTTGGTGGTACGTCCTTCCAAGTCGTCTACGCGGCGGGCACGTTCACTATCACCGAGTCCGGAGGTGGAACGATTCCTATTACGTCGGCCGAAGCGTTTCTGGCTGCGACGACTTATCGCAATGAATCAGCTTTGCCCACCGAAACCGATCGTACGTTTGACATTTCGGTAACCGACGATTTGGGAGCCGTCAGTAACGCGCCGATGGCAACTGTTTGCGTTGCCCGTGATTCGGAAGTTGCCGCTTGGTCGTTGGTGGGACCCGCGACGGTGATCGATGGGAATGTCGCCGGCAACACGCTTTCCTTATCAGCAGCTTTGCGAGCTGGAGAAACCGCATCGGTCGATTTGGCGTTTGCAGATGTCGATACGAATAGCAGCGACTATGTGGCCTTTGCGACATCGCTCTCCGCCGCAGTCGCCGCGTATTCGGGGCCTGGTACGTTGACTCTGTCCGGATCGACGCTCACCTTCACAAGCGACGGAACGGGGCCGATGACTCCGCTGGCAATTCTTGTCACGACGACTCCCGACGGCGTTTACGAAGGCGACGAAGATTACACGATCACGCTTTCGAATCCAGCCAGCGCGACAGGCGAAACGATTTCGGTTGTTGCCGGAACTGTGACCACCACCATCATTGATAACGATGCGGCACCAACCATTTCGATCGGCGATGCGTCTGAGTTGGAAGGCACTCCGCTAGAGTTCACTATCTCGCTAGATCTTGCGTCCGTCGAAGACATCACACTCGACCTTGGTCTTACGAACGGATCTGCCACCGTTGGTACTGATGTCGAAGCGACGAACTTCGAGTTCTTCGATGGGACGGTATGGCTGCCCGCCGTGAATGGTACGGAAGTCACCCTCCCAGCTGGCACGACCAGTTTGTTGTTGCGAATTGATTCGGTGCAGGACGGACTCGTCGAGCCCG
Source organism: uncultured Pirellulaceae bacterium (assembly GCA_964397295.1). Lineage (GTDB taxonomy): Bacteria > Planctomycetota > Planctomycetia > Pirellulales > Pirellulaceae > CAYNJG01. The sequence continues at coordinate 3,690 of CAYNJG010000371.1, read as the reverse complement.
ACGAAACGTTCACGCTAGGTGCGACTGTTTTGGCTGGTACGGTCACTTCCGCGACGGATACTGGAACCGGGCAGATCGTCAACGAAGACGTGGGCACACTGACGATCGATAACGTTACGATCGACGAAGACAACGGCACGATGGTCTTCACCGTTTCGCTCGATCAACCTTCCGCCAGCACGGTAACGGTCAACTACGCGACCACGAGTGGAACAGCAAGTAGCGGCGTCGACTTCACCCCCGCATCGGGTGTCGTGACTTTTGCACCGGGTTCGCAATCCGAAACGATCACGGTGAACATTGCCAACGACAATCTGTTCGAGCAAAGTGAAACGTTTGACGTCAATTTGTCCGTACCGGTCGGGGCAACGATTGGTGATGGTTTGGGTGTTGGTACCATCATCGACGACGGCACGGGACCGAACGGAACCGACGACGATCGGCCTGTAATCTCGGTCAATGACGTAACGTCAACAGAAGACGTCGACACGCACGCGGTTTTTGCCGTGAGTTTGTCAAATCCAAGTACCGAGAACGTCGTCCTTTCGCTCGCGCTTGCCGACATCACTGCCACCAGCGGGGCAGACTATGGTCCTAGTCTGGAGTTCTTTAACGGAACGGCATGGCAACCGGTCATTGGCAACGTGACAATCGCTGCCGGCGCGACCGCGGTGCAAGTTCGCACTCCCATCATTGACGACCCGATTATCGATAACGGCGAAACCTATTCATTGACGGCCACCAATGTCAGCGGGACAACGTTCAATACGAGTGATACGGGAATTGGCACGATTCTCGATGACCCAACGCCGGACACGACGATTGTCGAAATCTCTGGGCCTCCGAGTATCACTGAAGGTAACTTGGCAACCTACACGGTATCGATCAACAATACACCGATTACAGATGTTACGGTCACGTTTGCGTATACCGGAACGGCGATCGGCGGTAGCGACTATACCGGTGTAGCGTCTGTCACTATTCCCGCAAGCAGCACTATCGCGACGTTCGACATTGCAACGATTGACGACACATTGGGCGAACCGCTTGAGAGCTTCACCGTCACGATCGACTCCATCACAGGTGGTTCGCTCGAAGCCACTGCGATCTCTGCCACGGACGACGCGGTCACCACGAATATCATTGATGACGACATTCCAACTATCTCGGTCAACGACGTTGTGGTTGTCGAAGGTACCGATCTACATGCCGAGTTCACTGTCGAGCTAAGCAATCCTACGTTCGAAGATGTCGACTTCGATCTAACTGCGGCTTCTGGTTCTGCGATCATCGGCGACGATTTCGGTAACTTGACGCTTACGAACTTAGAAGTCTTCAACGGTTCGATTTGGGTACCCGCAACAGCAACGACTATTCCTGCTGGCGACATCACGATCCGCTTGCGTACGCCGATTAACGACGACGCGATTGCTGAAATTGACGAGACGTTCACAGTGACTGCTACTGTTACTGGTGGTACCACTCTTAATCCGTCGACCACCGGTATAGGAACAATAAAGGAAGATACGACAGCACTAGAAACTGTACTTGTTTCGCTCACCGGTCCGGCGAGCGTTGTCGAAGGCAATACGACGGCGAACTATGCGTTGACGTTAGAACAGGTTCCGGTCGCGGACGTTACGGTCACGCTTGTATACACTGGGACGGCAGCCGATGGCAGCGATTTCACTGGCGTCGCGACGGTGCTGATTCCAACAGGTTCGATCGCAGGAACGTTTACGCTGCCGACCGTCGATGATTCGCTCTATGAAGTCACCGAGGACATCATTGTCACGATCGATAGTGTGACGGGCGGAGGTTTTGAAGGCATTGGGATCGACACTACGGCAGATGAGGTCACCACCACGATCATCGACGTGGCTGACATTCCAACGCTATCGGTCAATAACGTCGTTTCCGTGGAAGGCACCGATTCGTTCGCGGTTTACACAGTCGAACTGTCAAATCTATCTGTCGAAAATGTGGACTTCAATCTTTCGCTTGCCGACGTCACCGCGGTAGGCGGTGGAACGGATTACGGTAGCTCCGGCGCCGGAAACCTCCAGGTGTTTGACGGTGCGAATTGGGTCGATGCGACTTCCGCGACGATCGCGGCTGGTGCGTTTAGTATCCAAGTTCGCACGCCTATTATCGACGATCCAATCGACGAGCCGAACGAATCGTATACGCTAACGGTCGATCGAACAGCAGGAACAACGACCAACGTGCAAGTCGTTGGGATCGGCACCATTGTTGATGACGACGCTGCTCCAGACATCATGATCGACGATGCGAGTACCGTTGAAGGTGATCCGCTCGTCTTCGACGTGACACTTAGCAATCCATCTAGCCAACCGATCGTACTCGATCTCTCGTCGGTTGACGTCACGGCTACATCCACAAGCGACTACAGCGGTGTATTCGAGTACTCCATTGATGGTGGCGCTACTTGGATTCCAGCGACATCCGGCACACAGGTCACCGTTCCTGCACTCGCAACCGCTATACAAGTTCGCACAGCGACCACTGAAGACACGACGTTGGAATCAACAGAAACGATGACTCTCGCCATTGCGGGTGTTGTCAGCGGAACGGCTGGTAACACCAGCGATACGGCAACTGGTACGATCATTGACGACGATGCGGCTCTCGTTTCGATCGTTGCGAATGATCCGGTCGCTGGCGAACCGAGCGACAATGCGCAATTCACAGTGTCGATGACAAACCCCACTGCTTCGCCAACAGTGATTGCCTATTCTGTGTCTGGGTCGGCGACAAGTGGAGTGGACTATACGGCCCTTTCCGGGACGATCACTCTTCCTCCTGGAGCAACAAGTGGCCTAATCGATCTTACGGTTCTCGACGATGCGATCATCGAAGGTCTCGAAGATGTCACGATCACGTTGACTTCGATTACGTCCGGCGATCCGCAAGTCACCATTGATGCGGCCAATGATGAAGCAACGGCAACGATCACAGACGACGACGAAGCGACATGGCAGTTAACTGGCGTGACTACTGTTAACGAAGGCGCTGTTGCGATCTACAACGTCGGCCTGGTGGGCGAGTTGCAGAGTGGAGAAGCAGTTTCGGTCGACTTATCGGTAAATGACAATACGACGCTAGCGACGGACTACGCGAGCTTCAATTCCGCTGTTTCCGCTGCAGTTGCCGCCTACACTGGTCCGGGTTCGTTAAGCTTGGTTGGTACGACGCTGACGTTTACCAGCGACGGGGCTGGAGCCATGGCTCAGTTACCGATCCAACTTCTCGCCACCAATGACATAATTGTTGAAGGGCCTGAAGACTACGACGTTTCGATCTCGGGCGCGGCGAGCACAACGGGAGCAGCGATCAACATTGACGTTGCCAACAATACTGTTAACACCACGATCGAAGACACGATTGATGCAGTTGGCACGTCGAACGATACGGCAAGCTGGTCGATCTCTGGACCGACAACCGCGGATGAAGCGGCCACCGCGCAGTACACCGTTTCGCTTGACGCAGCACTCGGCGCCAACGAAACCGCCACCGTCGATATTTCTCTGACGGACATCGATACCAACAGCAGCGACTACGCCAGTTTTCTCGCCGCAGTCGCTGCGGCAGCCGCGGTCAATCCCGACGTGGTCTTCAATGCCGCAACAGGAACGCTAACGTACACCGCACCAAGCGACGGCGCAACGA